>JAIRZV010000007.1 GCA_031267055.1 Candidatus Margulisiibacteriota bacterium
TTCAGCGACGCGCTGCGCAGTTCCAAAGCCTATCCGGCCATACCGGCCTGGGGGCAAATGGAAACGGTGGTTCTGACCAGAGATTTTGGTTTGATGTGGGACGAGGTCGTGCGCAGCCACGGTGATTATGGTTTGACCCAGTTGCGCAATAGACTGGATATTATTCAGCGGGAAATGGACGTGATCCTGACGGAGGCGGCGAAGCAGTGGCAAAAACGCGGAAGATAATAAACACCATAATTGAAACTTACCACAAGTACCGGCTGGCCTATATTTTTATCATGCCAGCGGTTTTTTGCTTGATCTTGCTGCATTTGTTGCCGTTGCTGCAGGGCATCTGGATGTCGCTGTTGCAAATGGATCAATTTACGATCAGCGAATATTTGGGCGCGCCGTTTGTCGGCTGGAAAAATTATTACGACGTGCTTTTCAATTCTGCCTCGCCGGTGCGTTTAGGTTTTATCTCGGCCGTGCGCAACACGATTTTTTACGCGATCATTGTGACTTTTGGCACGCTGAGCATCGGCATGATCGTCGCGCAAATGCTCAACCGCCAATTCAAAGGCCGCAATGTGCTGCGCGGCCTGTTTTTATTTCCGTGGATCGTGCCGACCTTTGTCGTCGGTATGCTCTGGGGTTTTATGTGGCAAAAAGAAACCGGTATCATCAATATTATTCTCTATGACATTTTGCAGATCCACACCTGGCTCGGCTGGCTGGGCGTCAGCGCGGATAAGCCGTTCTGGCTGATGGGCGATCCGAAAACTCTGGCGGCGGTAATTATCCCGACGGTCTGGCGCGGCTGGCCGCATCCGATGCTCATGCTGCTGGCCGGTTTGCAGGGCATACCTCATGATTATTACGAGGCGGCGGACATTGACGGCGCCAACGGCTGGCGCAAATTTTGGTACATCACTTTTCCGCTTTTGAAACCGGTCTGGGCGATTTTGCTTTTGTTCGGCTTGATTTTCAATGTCTACGCGTTCAATATTGTGTACATGATGTTCGGCAACGGCGCGGGTTTTCCGGGTGAGTGGGGCGATTTGCTGATGACCAATATTTTCCGCAATAGTTTTCAGCGCTGGGATTTCGGCACAGGCGCGGCGCTGTCTTTTCTGCTGATGATAGTGATGATGGTCGTCGTGAATTTTTGGTATAAATTTTACAAAGGAGTGGAAGAAGGCTGATGCGGCAATTTTGGCGTGATTTGCGGACTATGCCGTTCCATGTTTACAAAAAAGTCATGGACCGGGTTTACAATGTGCTGATGTACACCACGCTGGTCGTGGTGCTGTTCCCGATTTTTTGGATGGTCTTCAATGCTTTCATGAACAACAACGACATCGTGCAGGGCAAGATTTTTTTTCAACGCGCGCCGACCAATGTGCTTTTTACGGAAAAGGTCGGTGGCAAACTGCTGGTCTGCACACGCGACGGCTCGATCAACTATCTGGATTTGGACACCGGCAGACTGCTCCAGCGCCGGAGATTTAAAACTAACAACACCAATTACGTCAGCGACGACAAATATGTCTGGCTGTCTGCCGCGGACAAGGGATTGATCCGCGTGGACAAAGAAACTTTTGCCGTCAAGAAAATGCGCATCAAGTGGAACGCCAAGCTGGATTTCAATAAAATTTCTAAAACACTGCTGGCGGTCGATCCGCAAAGCGGCAAAGTTTGGCTGACGCTCGGTTATCTGGATTACGACAAGATTTTTGAATTTGACCGCGAGACCATGCAGCTGCGCAATGTTTATCAGGTCTTGAGCCAAATGCCGGATTTTTTTGACAAGTTTTCGATCGGCAATATTTATTATCATGGCGGCCGGCTTTACATCGCCACCAATCTGGGCGTGGTGGTGGTCAACACCGCAACTCTGGCGCAGGAAAAAATTATCGAGCATCCCGATTTTGAAAACTCCGACATTCGTTATCTGGCTTATGATGAGGCGACAGAGACTTTGTTCATGAATTCTTTTTCCAAAGTTTACGCTTACCGCAACGGCGTGCTGCGTCAGATTTATTCCACGGCGGACTTGGATTATTTTGTGCAGATCGGCTACATGACAGTCAGCGACGCCGGCCTTATTTTGGGCACGGGCAACGGTTTTACGCGTCTGGCCAAAACCGGCCAATATCTGGAGGACATCACAACGCCGCTCTTTGACAATGTGAATAAAAAAGGCAAGCTCATCAATAAAGGCGTGTATGTCAATTCCGATGTGAATTACGCGCAGGTGATCGGCGAGCAAATTTATGTGGCCACCTCGGTCGGCCGCGCGGCGATCTACAATCTGCAGACCAAGGCGGTCGAGAAAACTTATCTGATGGACAAAGCTGGTTTTTTAAATATTTTTTGGCGCAATTTTATCGATCTTTTTTACAATATTGATTTCGGCCTCTATGTGCGCAACTCCTTTATCATTTGCGGTATGACGGCGTTTTTCTCGATGATCTTGGCCACGATCACGGCCTACGCGCTGGTCAGATTTAAATTTCCGGGCAACCGTTTTTTGAGCACAGCCGTGCTCTCGACGCAGATGATCCCGGGCGTGATGATGTTGATCCCTGTGTATATTATGTTTATTAAGATCACAGAAGCCACGGGTATACCGATGAAAGGCACGGTGGCCGGATTGGTTTTTATCTACGCCGCGTTTTTCCTGCCGTTCAGTATTTGGATATTGCGCGGCTTTTTCGCGTCCATACCGCTGGCTTTAGAAGAAGCGGCCACGCTCGACGGCTGCACGCCGTTTCAGATTTTTTATAAAATTTCGCTGCCGCTGTCCATGCCGGGCATTGTCGCGACGGGCATTTATATTTTTCTGCAGGCTTGGGACGAGCTGGTTTTTGCCTGGGTCTTGACCAGCGCGCACACGATGACCATTCCGGTCGGCATCCGGCTTTTCGTCGGCAATTTTCAAAATCGCTATGATTTGCTCATGGCCGCCTCGACCGTCGCCACGATACCGGTGATGATTCTGTTTATTTTGTTGCAAAAACAAATCGTGTCGGGCTTGACCAGCGGCGCGGTGAAGGATTAGGTTTTATTTTCACAAAACGGACAGGAAAAATAAATTATGTTGAGAAAATTATTAGCGGCAATCTTTATTTTGCTGGTGCAAATTTCTCTGTCTGCTTGTGAAGAGAGGTGGATAGAACAGTTTGTTAAAGAGACGCTAGGATTGCCGGAGGAACAAATAGATATTGCCTTGGTTAAACTAACTCTGGAAAAAGAAATAGATCCAGCAGTAGATGTTAATTATTATATGACTGAGCTGGATAAAATGGTTGAGACAATTAACAAGATGCTTCCCCGGGATTCGACTAGCATGGAAAAGTTGAATATGTTAAAAAAGTATTTGTATCAAAAAGGATCTTGGAATAATTATCAATCCTATACTTATGATTTAGAAGATCTTGCCGGTCAAAAGCTGAGCCATCAATTACTTTCTGATTATATGCAAACAAGAAGCGGGAATTGTGTTTCAATGCCATTTTTATTTCTTGTTCTTGGGGAACGGCTGGGGTTGCAGGTTAAACTGGCTAAAGCCGAGCTGCATGATTTTATCAAATATACAGATGAGCAGACGGGTAAAACAATGAATATAGAAACTACCAACGGTGGTTCGATCAACAGAGATATATTTTATATAGAACAGGATAATATGTCTGTGCAAGCGATTGAAAATGGAATTTATTTGAGAGGATTAAACAAAAAAGAAACCGTAGGCGTCATTGTAATGACAATATATCCTTTTTTTATGGAAGAAAAGAACTATCTGGCGGCAATGCGTATGTGTAATATTGCCCTAGAATGTAACCCTAAAGATGTATACGCTATGGTCAAGAAAGGGACCACCTATGCGCATGTATTTCAGGGGCAATTGGAGCGCAAAGGGTATACAAAAGACAATATAAAACAAAAAATCACTCAAGAGGACAAAATATATTTTGATAGATTGCTCCGCTCCAATTATTATTGGTTTGCTCAGGCCGAGGCGCTGGGATGGAAAGAGCGTCCTCTGGCGCCTTATGACGAAGAAAGCGTTCAAGAAGAATTATTACGCAGAGAATTAAATATTGTTAATGTTTATTATTATGACCAGCAGCCTGCCCGCTTTATGGGTCGAGACAGGGTGCGTCTGGAAGATGATCCCGAGAATTATTTTGGGGTGAATCCGTATGTGTTTGTGAGAAATAATCCATTGAGATATATGGATCCTGATGGGAAATTAGATGTGCCATACAATGTTGATAATGGGGTTTTAAATCCCAGGGGATTTTCTCCTACCCCAGTACAACACCCTATATTTGGAACTATGCGGCCACATCTTGGTAAAGATATAAATGGAGGTCCTTTTATTAGAGCTAGAGGGGATGGAGTGGTTGCAAAAGTTGACACACAACGTGACAATGCTGGTAATGTTGTTGGTTGGGGTAATTACGTGGAAATAGATTTTGGTAATGGGTTAAAAACTAGAGATGCACATATTGCGAATTCGATGTTTGAAATTCCAGATGTATATGTTTATGAGGGACAACAAGTGAAAGAGGGAGATATTATTGGTCGACTTGGCCAAACTGGTTCGGCTACGGGGCCACATGATCATCATGAGGTTCTTAGAAATGGAATACAAGTTGATCCATTGGATGCGGCAAACAGAATTGGAAAATACTCAACTCTTATAGATATTCAGACTGGTGTTCAAATGGTTCCCATAGAGAATATTAAGAACAATTAATCAACATAGGGCAACCAAATAATTTTTACTATCCTGTCATTTTCGAAATAGATGTAAACATAATTATTTCCAAGATTATTCATGTATGTAAAAGAGCCATCAGTATTGATTTCATTTGGAACACCAAGTGTATTTATTACATATTCTTTGTTAGAGCCAATGACTAGATTAAAAATCACTGGATATTTTGCATCGGAAAGGATTACTTTTTCAATCAGTGATTTGGATGAATCGGGGCTTTGTAAAATGCTAATAAGCAATCCTGGATAGTAGAATGTTGTTCTTAAAATTTCTACATTATATTGTGCGATGCTTTCTTTTATTTCATTTGGTGTTCCATAGTAATTGGCAATATCTTTTATGGGATTTTTTGCTTTAAGAATTTTCAAACCTGAATAAACAAGATTATTTACATGGTTGCGTGAATTTGGAGTGATTATTTGTTCGTTTTCATTCTTAAGATTGCTATGATTTGTCGTTATTGATGTTTCAAGATGCAATGAATTATTGTTCGGTTGCGTTTCACAACCACCCATGAAGAGACAAATGAAAAATACTGATAGTAAAGATAAAAGAAGCTTCATATGCTTTTTTCTCCTAGCTAGCGGATACCATTAAAAACGCAATATATTAGATTCCATTTTATTGTATAATCGCTGGCATGGATATTCAATACGGAAAAATTAGGAGTATCTACGATGAATTGACGTATATACAAGGGCGCGTCTCGGAAAACTATTTAAGGGAGTGGTTTAAGAATAACACAATAAATTCACAGCAAATGATAGCGAAAAGCGGCTCAAACCCGATTTTGACGGAATTTAAAGTAAGTAATATAATCGCAAGGTAATTTAGTGCTTTTGGTTTTATGAGAAGGGGGTAAGGAGCAGCCTCGCTTGCGAAATAGCCTAAAAGTTGTAGTTGTTTTTTCTCTTTTGATTTGCGCTTGGAGCTTTGCCCGAGAATACACTCTGGAAGAAAAGCTAACCCAGATGTTTATGCTGGGTTTTGAAGGCAGTTCTTTGCCAGAGTTTGCGGATTTTGTGTCCGGCAATAACTGGGGCGGCTATATTTTTTACGCGCCGGGCGCTGTCAATTTGGCGGACGAACCGCAGACGAAACGTTTTTTGCAGGATATTTCTCTTTATCAGCAGGACGCCAGGATCAAGCCGTTTTTGGCGCTGGATATGGAAGGCGGGCAATTGCAACTCGCGCAGGACGCGGCGGAGAATTTTGTTTACTTTGCCAGTCCGCGCCGAATAGCCTCTGTCGCGACGGCAGACCGCAAAGTTTGGGCTGCCGAGCTGGCGGCTTATATCGGCGGATTGGGTTTCAATCTAAATCTGGCGCCGGTGGTGGATGTGGACAAGCCGCCTTTTGCCAACAGCCGTTCTTTTGGCGGGACGGCGGAAACAGTTGTCGAGAATGGACGTTTGTTTCTGGACGCGCATCAGGACAATGGCGTGCTGTGCGCACTCAAACATTTTCCGGGACGGGGCAGCGGCAGTCCGGACGATATAAATAATTTGTACGACAAAAACCTGGATTTGCGGCCTTTTCAAGAACTGAGCCGGCACGACAACGCCGGTCTGGTGATGGTTTCCACTCTGATTTATCCTAAGGTCGATGCGGAAAAGCCGGCGCACAAATCCCGCGCGACCTATGAACTGTTGCGTTCTCTGGGGTATGCCAATATCGCGCTTACCGATGCGGTCAGTTTCCGCGGCTTGAGCGTGGAAGAATTGCAGACGGAAATTCTGGAAATTATTAAGGCCGGAGCGGATATGATCTTGATAACCAATAAAGACAATGATTACGACCCCCTATTGTCCGGCAAGCTGCGGCAAGCGGTGCGCAATATTGTGCGGCAAAAACTGCTTTCCGAGGCCAGAATAGAAGAATCTTTTGCGCGGATTTTGCGCGTCAAGCAAGAGCATGGTGTGGAGCCAAAGGAGATTTATTTGAATTATGAAATTTGATTTATTGAAAAAATTTTTAACGTTTACTTTGCTGCTGGGTTGTTCCTGGGCCGGGATTAAAGAAGACTTTTTTCATACGGGGTTGAGCGCCAAAGCGTTGGCGCTGGGCGGCACGGCTTTTGGTTTTGGCGTGGATTCGATCTACTCCAATCCGGCGGGACTGGCGGTGATCCCGGAGGAATATTACGGATATTCCTATAAAAATTCTTTTGAGGGATTGATCGACACCATGACTTTTGAATATATGCGGCCGCACCGGCGGGGAGCGTGGGGGATTGGCTTGATCCAGATGAACAACGGCAATGCGGACAAGACGGAGATAAATGAATTTGACCGGCCGGAGGTGGTCGGCAAATTTAGCGAACGACAGATCGGCCTCAGCGGGGCTTATGCTGTGCCGTTTGGGGGAGACTCGGCGGTGGGAATAGGCGCGCGGTATTATAACAATCAACTGGACGACGAGCAGGGACAAGCCCTGGGTTTCTTTGCCGGGTACATTAAAAAGTTGAGCGCGGAGTGGCTGTACGGCCTGTCCGTAAATAATATTTCGCTTTTTTCTGAACGGCCGTTGTCTACGCCGATAGTCTGGTCTACCCGCCATGTGGATTATTTTCCGCTGCGCATCTCCAACTCTCTGGCGCATCGCCGCAAAATATTCGGTCTGGCGGCGGAATTTTTTGCCGATCTGCATTTGCAAGAAGTGAATGAGGTCGGCCGCTTGGAGCCGTTTTATTCTCTGGGGACTATGGTCTGGATAGCGCCGCGTGTGTTTAATGTCCGGGCGGGCTTAAATGATGAGACTATTTCTCTGGGTCTGGGCGCCAGACTATTCGACGCGATCGGTCTGGATTATGCCTACCTCAGCCATGAATATCTGGGCGGCAGTCATTATATATCGGTGAGCTATAGGCCGGGGAAATAAATGAAGAGAAAATTGAAATATATATTCGGGGCGATGTTTTTGGCGGGAATGGTCTGCGCCGCTGTGCCGACCGACAACGCTGTGACTTTTGGTCTGAACGGCGACGCTATATATTCCTGGGAGAGATCCGGATTTCTGATCGGCAATCAACCGGTATATCTGCCGCCCAATGAGCGTCTGGCGGAGAATCCGCAGGTGATAGATTTAACTGAAGATGAAAATTTATATTTACTGATCCATACAATAGATCAGATGGATCGTCATAGAATATATAAAGAATATTTTTTGGAGACAGAGATTACTCTAGGTGCTCCGGTATATGATTCTCTGTCTGTTAAAACTCTCAAAGAATATTTTAGCTCTACTTCCAGCGCAGACATAAAAGAAGCAGAACTGAATTATTCTTCAATTCTGGGCAGATTGCCTGTTTTCCGGCTGAGTGAAAATATTATTAAGAAGTACGGCGACTTATATCATTTTGGCGAAGATACACAGGCTCCGGGTATTTCTTTGGAAAGTAATACAATTATTTTTTCGCCGTATAGTGCAGATCCGCGTTTGCGCAAGAGCGGTGACGCTTTTTGTTTTTATGATGATCACAGCGATTTTGCTGTAGATGTGCGGGTAGATGTACGCAAGGAATATACTGGCGAATTGGTTTATACTCAGAAATATCCTTACAGTTTGATAGGCGGTTTTACCAATTTTGAATGGGATGGTCTGACCAGTTCTGGAGTTACGGCGGACGAGGGTTGGTACTATTTAGAAGTTTCTGGTACGGATGAAGTCGGCAATTATGCCGCGGCTAGTTTGAATGTACTATATATGAGAACCAAGCCGTTGAAAATAGAAAATTTTAATTACACGATCTTAAACACCGCTCATCCCGGCATAGTAATGAATAGTTCGCCGAAAATAATTTTTAGTTTGGCGACGCAGGAAAATACGGTAAGCATCAACACGATCCATTATCAGATAACTTTGTTCAAACAGGAGAATGCCAGTTTTGTAATGACACCTTTAATGGGCATAGTGACGAATTCCGTAACGTTTATAGAAAAAGATATTAGAGATGAATATGGCTATCCTTTAGAGGATGGATTTTATACGGCGGTGTGTGAATTGGTTGATGAGGCTGGAATATATTCCAATAAGGCAACAGTTAATTTTGAAGTAAATCGCGAACCGATCCTGGCAGTTGTTGCCAAAGAACAAAATGTTTTCACGCCGCACAATACCGGAGACAATTATCCGGATATCGCGGAATTTGGCGTCATTTTGCAAGACCGAGGCGTCACAATCGATGTGCCGTACAGTTATCAGATACTTTCTGACCGTGGCGAGACTGTGATATCACGTCCTAATTACACTGGCGACAAAATCGTCTGGGACGGTAAGGATGGACAAGGCAAATACTGGGCGGATGGTCTGTATAAACTGTTAATCAGTACCGAGGATGATATAGGCAACCGTGCTGACACGCTGGAAACGATTATTAAGACCCGAGTGCCGGTAAAATTTGCCGCGCCACTGAAAACTCACGGCAACAATATGGTGGCGCTTTCTGGCACAGTAGTGGATCCCGGCGGCTCTACGGCTATGGATTTTGAGCGGTTTGAAATATTTTTCAGGACTGGCGAACATACGGATTTTGCCTTGAGCGGCAATATTCCAACGGCGCTCGACACCGAGTTGTGGCAGGCAATCGCTCCTTTGCCGGATTATATGAATCCGCAGGCGGCGGATTTTCCAGAAACTTTGTACGGAGTGCGCACGGCGTATCAGGCTAAGCTGGCTTTTTGGCAGCCGGAAACGGACGGCGTCTACACTTTGTTGATGCGCGTGCGAGATAAAGAAGGCTTTGTGGCGATAGATGCGCAGACGGTGAATGTAACTCTGGCGCGTCGGCCAACGCCGCTCGATTTGGTCAGTCCATTGACTGGTTCCAGTGTTACGATTAATAGCGATAGATTTGTGCTGAAAACAGAATGGGACACCAGAGCTTTTGAAAATTTTTTTACCTATGAAATGAATGTCTATTCAGTCTCCGGTGAAGAGAAAACAAAAATCATTCGACACGTAGACGCTCAGCCCGGCAATATGCCGAACGCTGTTTCACCAGTGCTCTGGGATGGCAAGGATCAATACCGCAAATATGTGGAAAGCGGAGCATATATCATAGAAGTGTTTTTCTATGATCTGAATGCTAATAGTTTTGCCCGCCAAGAATTGAGAGTGTCCGTCAATAATTTCTATGATGAACCATTGATGATCAAGCGTTTTGAAGCGGTTGACGCCAAAATACTTTTTGTGAATATTAGTGAACCGGCGGATTGTGTGATGTCGATCTATAACGGTCAAAATAAAGTTTATAAGCAAGATTTTAATTTTTCAGGTTCTGAGCTGGAATTGGCTTTGCCGGAATTACCGGCGGGGTTTTACCGGATCAATCTGCAGGCTGTGGCTGTCGGCAATGAAGATGATCAAAAAGATGTTTCCCTGGCTTTGATCTTGAATCAAGAGCTTGCGACAGACGGTGCACAGCTTAACCTGCCTACCGGAAATATCGAACCCAGACATTATTTTGGTTTTGAGGCGGAGCGGACAGGAGTTTTTTATCCGGAGATTACCGGCAATATTACGCTCAAGTTGTCCGTAGTTCGTGATAAATATGTATATGATCCATATACACTCTTTACCTATTACAATGTTTTGGAGACTTGGTGGAAGTATTCTTATGTCACAGATCCTGTTTTTGGCTATAGTTGGGGCTATGGTGATAAAGTTGATGAATGGGCATCCTGGCATAATGTAAGCCAGTTGAGGCAGCAAGCCTATCTGAATAATGATTACGATCGAAAAGATTATGATACCGCTAAATGGACTTATTTTAGCTCCGGCGTCTCATGGGTCGATGAAGGTGGTAAGCCGTCATATCACATAAAAGGCCAAACCAGCGGAAAGGGAGTTATCTGGTGGACTGTCACGGCCTATTATAAAGGAGTTGATAAGCGGCCATATTATTCAGACACGATTAGCTGGAAAAATGTTATTCACGATGCCAAACGCTACGCCGCTGAACCGACCTGGCAACAACTCAATGCGGATTTGCCGCAAATGGTAGATAGATTTTATTTGCCGAGGGGTGAACAAAAAAGCCGCAACATAAATTTTGCTTCTGCTCGTCCGGATTATGAAAAAGTTCTGCAAAAAACTTTTTGGCATCCCGCTGCCGGGAGAGATTTGGAACATGTAGGTTGGACGACAATTACGAATAATTTTGGTATATCTCATCAGATCGAGTACGATGAACAGGCCTATATCAATACATCTATTTTGAGCCTGACGGCTACTTCTGATATGGGCGAAGGCGATATTACACATCTGGGGCATAATTATTTGACTATCAATATGTTGATAGATAATTTTGCCGTGCCGGAGCAGGAACAGTTTGATCTGGAAATAACCCTGCCTTTGAAGGATTTATATAAAGGCCACGATTTTTATTCCGGCGATCTGGGCGCTCTGGTGGATGAAATTTATGGACAGGGCACTCAAGAGGTGTATGTGCCTTATATTGTGACGACGAATACAGAGCTGAAGAATGTTGATGTCGGTGATGTGACCGTCGATCGCTTTATTGTGGAGATACCAATTAGTATTAATACGACGATACTATCCTCGGAGATTGTTTCTACGCTGGACAGCCGCGTGCAAGCCAAGTTTGTGTATGTTGATGGCAAACGCCAGCTATTGGTCACTACTGAAGAGGAGCAGCCCTGGACTTCGGATCTGGATGCTAATCTACGCTCCGGCAAATTGCGCGGCTTGGTTGTCTATGATCCGGTGCATAACGCTGAAATAAAATTCGCGGATTATTATCCGGCGGACGCGATTAACCGCGCGACCAGTATGTATTTTGTTAAGGATGGCCTGATCACGCTCAATCCGCAAGTACAGTTGACCGGCAGTTGGAATATTACTTTGCGTGATATTACTGATCTGACGCTTACACATAATGCGCTGGCGGTTAATGCTGTTTATGCTTCCGCCGCTCGTCCATTGGGCGATCATTTTACTGTGCAATTGTCGCCGTTGGCACAGATAGACGCTTATCTGCCGGTGTATGGCTGGATTGCGGATGATTATCGTGGCAAGGGTTATTATCTGTATATCCGTCCGGCGCACAGCGCTATTTGGACGCACGACAGTTATCATACTGCTTATCCGCTTCAGGATTTTACCCTGCGTGATCCGGGCAGCGGTTATTTGCTGGGTTTTGCAAAAGTTTCTAATTTTAACGACGAACATGTTTTGCGTTTGGTTGCCAGTGGCGCGCAGGGCGCGGCGGAGACTATAGCCAATATTGCGCTAGGACGGAAAGTCACGCGCGGCGCGGCGGATAGAGTGTATGCCTATGATTATCGTTCCTGGCTGGATATTTATCCGGATTCTCTGCTGGATCCACAGGATTATTATATTACGCTTACGCCGCGTCCCTATAGCCAAGACGATATGAATTTGCCGCCGGAAATGGCTGATCCTTTTGGTCCGATTTACAATATGCAGCCACACGGCCTGATTTTTAATCCAGACCGCAAGCCGCTTTTGACTTCGCTGATTTATAATCCTAATCCGGAACAAGTGGATCTAGCCAGACTGGTGGTTTATCATCTGGATAAGGATAATCAATTAGGCCTAGCAGAAATTTATTCTATAGATGATGCCGATCATGACGGAATCTTAAGGCAAAATGAGACAGGCTCATTGGCCAGTTTTGTCGAGGGTTTTTCCAGCCAATTTTATGTTCCGGCTTTGCGTAAATTAGCATTTAAAAATTACGAGGTTTATGCCAGCGCGCCGCAAGTGACTTTGCAGGCTGTTGGCAGTCCAACCGCTAATCTGGAAGGTTTTCTAGACGGAGATCTGTCTAGCGCGGTGATCACTGATAAAACACCGGACACGGCGTCCGGTGACTACAATGTGGCTTTGCCTGATTTAACCGAAGGCGCGCATGTCTTTGTGGCGCGCGAATATCAGTATATAAACACGCATAAAAGCAGCGGCCCGTTGTCTGAACCGGTGAATATAGTAATTGATTTGCAGGATCCGACGCTGATTGCGGTTAAGACCAGCAGTACGCTCAATCAATTGGAACTGGAATTTACCGCCAGCGAAAAATCTCTTTTGCATGTTGCTGTTGCCGGACAAAGTTGGGCTTATCCAGCTGCGCGCGGTATGAATCAACAGACGCTGGAGCTGAATAATTTGCCGGATGGTTATCACGCGGCGACTGTAAATTTGGTCGATCTTGCCGGACGGACTTCTAATGTGGTGACTGTTTCGGTTTTAATTGACCGCACACCGCCGCAGGGCGGAAGCATTGTTTTTCCGCGTAGCGGACAACGTCCGCGCTCTTTATTTACGCTGGAATATATTGCTCCGGAAGACGAAATGTCCGGCCTGCGAGATTTATCCGCCGAGTATGCCGTGACTGCTGATCAGTGGCTGCGGCTGGTTACGCTTGATGCGTCCGAAGTTTCACGGAATATCTATATACCGGCGGCTGCCGGAGCGCCTTATGCCTTAAGATTGAGCGCGACGGACATTGCCGGTAATATTTGGTATTCGCCGTCCGTTAATATCACAGTGACAAATAATTATGCTTATACATTAAATGAATTGAGTTTGTTGCCGTTGGTATCAGCTAATATTCATCAGGTAGCCGGTCTAGTTATTGCCGCCGATCTAGCGGATGCAAGTACGGAATTGTATATTTTGACTGATCCTTCTGACACAGCTGATCTCAGTTGGGAAGTAACCAACTCTGTCGGCGCGACTATCGATATTGCTACAGAGTTGCCGGTAGTTTATTTAATTGGCCGGAGGTATGGACAATTTACCAATGCCATACCGATTCCGGTGAAGCTCCCGTACTTTACACAGAGTATTTATCCGGGCGATTCTTGGGCTATCGAATGGCCAGAGCCAGGACAAATCACTTACAAAGTAAACGGCGATCAAGTAAGCGTGTATTATCAGCCGCTGGGTAGCGAGTTGATCTATCTGGCAGACACAGTTGTTGTAAAGCCCGCGCCACAGATCGATTTAGTAGATGTGTCTTCCGAACAAGTTCTTTTGTATCGAGCAAGCGACACTCAATATTTATACAAACCACAAGCGGACGGTTGGATTTCTCTAAATTATGTGGTTTCGGCGCCGGAACAAAAGACCATAACGTTTTATCCACAACAGGATACCGCGACTAAGACCGTGCAAGCTGCCGGACAATACACACATACGCTTGAATTAGACGCTGCCGTCGTGACTGTGGCCGCCCAACTGAAAAACGCTAATACAGCTACGGTCTTTTTCTGGAGAGACACTGTTTGCTATCCGGTGACGGAGCTGGCGCATACATTCGCCAATAGCCGCAATGTGTTGAGTTGGACAGACGTACAGACAGATATTGCTCAATATCAATTGACTTTGTACCGCAGCGACAACGGAGTGGAAATTTTTGACCGTTCCCTAAATACCTCAGATAAACAATGGGGGCCGGACGATCTGGCCAAAAATACTTTTTACCGCTTGGCCGTGCAAAGCCGTGACCAACTCGGCAATATTTCTCTGGAGAAATCAATCGTGTTTTACAGCTCGCCAGCGCGGTTGCTTACAGTGAATCCTCTCCATTTTACCCAGTTTACGGACAAAGCGGCCGGTCTGGCTTTTGCTATCGGCACTTTTGCCGAAGAAGTCTTGTACGCTTATCAAGAATATGCGCCGTGCGTGATTACCGGCGATGTTTATTTATATCAGAGTTATAATTTGCAGCCATCCAAACTCTTAACCCCGGCCTATCCGGTGACTTATTATTTTGATGTGCCAAAATTAGAGCAAATGGTTGGCGGAGATAAGCATACCTGCGCTTTGTATTATTATAAAAATGATATTTGGCAGCCGGTTCCGGATGGGGAATATGTTTACGATCCTGATTTTCGGAGATACACCTATACCGGCGGACAATTTTATCCGCTGGCTATTGGCGCCCAGCGTCTGGCCAAGTGGTTTATTGAAGGCGTAGGCGAACATTATGCCGGCAATAGCGTGGATATTGATCTGACTGTTTACGCCAAAACCGCTGCTGATGAAGTGGCGACACAATCCACCCGCCTAAAAGTGTTGTCCAGCAACGCGGAAATACTGACCGATATTATTTTTACGAATACGAGTGGTTATGGTGTGTTGCCGATCAGATTGGGTGACGGACGGGAAAAAACTTATAGTGTTTTACTTGGCGACGACACCGGCGTCACAGGTGGTATCACTTTTTACGCGGATTATATGGCCAGCACATTTAACGCGTTGATCCTGGACGGCTGGCAACGCGTGACTTCCTCGGTGACTTTGAATGAAGGCACCAAATATCTAATGGAGCTGGATGTCGACGCTTATCCGGGCGCTGAGCTGGAATATTCCCTGTCTGATTACATCAATCTAGTACTGGGTAATAAAAAGCAATTTGTTTTTCGTCCGGAATACACAGACGCCGGACAGCATCAGCTTAATATTCGCGTTGGAGACGGCGAAGCCAGCAGCAGGACACATCAGATTACCATAAATGTTTTAAACACCAACCGCCAGCCGTTTATTCAAAACAACGGTATTATCTATGTGCCGGAAATGGAACGAACTAGCGTTGCCCTAAACGGTGTGCTGGCGATCATTGATTTTGACGAAGACGATGCGTTGCAAGATGTAAGTATTAACAATGTGCCGCTGAATTTTACTGTGCAAAGGCTCGATAATTCTAATGTGTTGGCTTATACGGCCAAGCCGGATTATGACCAGCAAGGCACCCATGATGTCACGGTAGTGTTGTCAGACGGCCAAGAAATTACGACCGAGAATATTAGATTTGTGGTGCAAAATGTAAACCGTCCGGCTAAAGTGAAACAGCCCTATAGAGAAGTGCCAGCCTTGCAAAATCAACTAGTTACATTTTCTCTTGATATTGTGGATCCGGACGGCGATCCAGTCACTCTGGATTTTGCGGAATTTCCTTTCTCAGCGGGAACACTCACGGCAAATATTATCGACGCGACGACCACCAGATTGGACATTTGGGCGAGGCCGGGTTTTGAGTCGCTGGATAACGTGGCTTACACTTTGCTGGTAGCGGACGGCATAGACGTTTTCCGCGATCAGCAGAAATTTTTGGTAAAACCGGATGTTACACCGCCGCAAGTGTTTTTCGCTAAAGCTCCGTCAGCTTCTACTTATGTCGTGAATTATCCTTTCCTCTTTAAAGCGTTGGACAATGTGTGGAGCACATTCAATATTGAAGCGCACCGCGACGGACAGTTGATTTGGTCAGACACGCAAACCACCGAAAATATTGTGGCTGCTCCGACTTTGGTTTTAGGCCAGAATGATCTGCGCTTTGTTTTCCGGGATGGAGCCGGAAATACTGCGACGATGCAGCAGACGATTACTCTGGAAAATATTTCCGGCCTTGATCCCAATACCGGAATTTATGTGGAGATTCCGGTGGGAGCTTATAATATTAATGCGCCGACGCTACTGGCTACACAGAATATTAAGGATTTGACGGCGCTGGATTGGCAGATTAGCCAGCTGCCTTACGCGATCGGCAAGTTTTCCGACCTGACTTTTTTAGCTGTTTTTGACCCAAACCAACTGGCTGTGCCGCTGGAGGCCGGCCAGACGCTTAATGTGCCGGCCAAATTTGTGGTCAAGCTGCCCAAGACCGTCAATGACAATCAAAAATACAATCCTGTGATCTGGGATAATGAACGTCAGCAATGGCTGGCGCATACAGCCAAGAGATTGACGCCGGAAGAATTTGGCGAGCTTTCAGTGCCTACAGCGGCTTTTAATCTGGGCGCGGACGAGGAATTGGTTTATTTTGAATCGCCGAGACTGGGCTTGATCCAGCTGATGCTTTTTGAGACTGCGGAATATCCGCAAATCCGGCTGGCTCATCCTGATGATTATTATGATACCGGTGAAAATGCCATATTTTTCACGCTCAAAGGCAATTTTTTGCGTTTGGAAAACACTTTTCTTTGGTTTAACGAAGTGACTTTGAACGCCCGTTTGCCGATGGATAGCTATATGGACAATACCATGAGCATTGCGGCGGCAGTGCAGAACACCGGAAACGCGTTGATTAGCTATGAACCGGAACGCGGGCTTTTTGTGGTGACGGTCAATAGTTTTCAGCAGGGCAATAATGTATTTAAGGTTGCGGCGGAAAATCTCGTGCACCAAACCTCCACCGTATTTGCACTACCAGTGCAGACCACAGAACTGGAAGTGCGGGAAGTTTACGCTTATCCCAATCCGGCCAGAGAGCAGGGCGAGCAGATGATCCGTTTTAGTTGCATACTTTCCAAGCCGGCGGACATCAATATCAGGATCTATACCAATCAAGGCCATTTGGTCAAAGAGCTGACGCACAATGGCCAGACCGGCTTCAATGCCGTGCCCTGGAATGGCAAAGACAGATATGACAATCAGACGGCCAACGGAATGTATCTCTACGTTATTACTTTTGACGACGGCGACAAAAAAATAATCCAAAGAAAGAAAGTGGGTATACTGCTGTGAAAAAAATAATTTTGTTTTTATTGCTTTGTACTCTGGCGTTGGCGGAACAATTTTCCGGCCGGATAATCGACACCGTCGGACAGCCCTGGCCGTCCGTAGAGTTGACGATCAATGGGCAAAAAACAGCGGTGGATGCGCAGGGTTATTACCGTCTGGAGACACCGGCCGCTGTCAGCGGAAATTATTATTTCTTAAAAATCGGTGAACGTAATTATTTATTTGTCGCCAGAAACGCACATTTAAACTTGCAGCTTGCGGCGGAAAACGAAAGCGCATCAAGGTCAGAAGTAGAGCCGGCCAACCTGTACTTTACTATTCTGGATAATGGACAGAGCGTAGAAAAAGCAGATGTCACTTTGTACATGGTGGATGCCAAGACCGGCCGGAGCTCTGCTTGGCTGATGCTGCTGAGGGATTACGAGCGCGGTCAAGTGGTTTATCAAGGCGTGCCGCCGCTGCGCGCGCTGTATTTGACAGTCAGCCGGAATTCCGCGTTGTATACGCAGCGCGTGGCTAATGTTTTGCCCGGACAGAGCAAAGAGATCGAGATAGATTTGGCCAGATTTCAACCGGCTGACGGCAGCTCCGGTGTCGGCTACAGAGATGCCGAGAGATACTGGCAAATGCTGCCTTTGCCGACAGCCAATAGTTATTATGTGGGTGACCGAACAATGCCGGCAACCGCGCGGGAATTAGCGGAATATAAGCTACTGTATTTTGGGCCGGAGCCCAGATTTCCGGAAAATCTGGATTATTACAATCTAAAAGAATTAACCTGTGCCGCTGATTATGGCCAACTGACTGTGTATACGGATTTGCCGCTGGCTGATCTGGATCTTAGTGGTTACGGCGATCCGCAAATAATATTTAGCAAAGGCTATCGTGTGAACAACACGGGTTTTGCTAATTTTTCACTATCAGGATTACAAAGAAGCCGCGAGGTGTTTTTCTGGCAGAGACCACGATCGGTTGTGACGGAAGAGGACGATGATTAAAAAACTAGCTACTATATTATTGCTGTTGTCGACCTGTTTGCAGGCGGAATTAACTACGGCCAATATTTTGCCGCAGATTGCCGCCAGCCTAAACGCCTATCCTTATTTGCAGGCTACTCTGACGGAAATATACAGCGCCGCCGGAGATATCGACGCCGCGCCGGAGCCGGATAGTTTGACGGCCAATTATTATTTTGCCAGAGACGACGCTTACGCGGAAGTGCAGCGCGATTCACGTGTGGAAGTGATCACGCAAAATAGTTATTATCTGGATCTAAACGGCGTTAAACAATTGGCCGGTTCGCTGGATGATTTCCTGCGAAGCAAAATGCTGCCCGGTTTTGAATCTTATATTTTGCGTGGCCTAGACGCGGTGACTTTTAATCAACTGGCGGACGGACGCCTGCTCATTACGGCGAGCGCGGTGGCTTCACGTGATTATGATCTGGCCGTGCTGACGGTTTCGCACGATATTCTTGAGAAAATAGAATTTTATCAGACGCTGACGGCGGAGCAGCTCCTGCTCAGGCGCACTTTGTATCTGCGTTATGCCACACAGGGCGGTTATTGGTATTTGCAACGCGCGGCGTGGAATAATGGCTCACCGGCGCTGATGATCCGTGAATTTACGAATGTCAAATATGTGAGTTTGGGAGATATTGATCTGCACAATGATGGCTATGACGCGCCGCCCGGCGACGGCGGAGATGATTTTGACGAAGACGATCCGAGCTGGCCGATAGGCGGTCAGGTAAAATTTGAAGAAGGCAGTAAACTGACGCCTTTTGCCGCGTATGGTGTGGCTGGCGAGGAAGTGCCCGGCAGCAGCGGAGCTTTGCAATTGGGGTATACCGACCTGTCTTTGCCGGGGATAAATGGTTTGGACTTGGTGATCCGGCGCAGCTATGTTTCGCAGCAATTTTTGGCCAATCCCAAACCAAATTCTTTTTCCGAAAATCCTTTCAACCTGCGCTATAGGACCAAGAAATTTCTGGATGAATATCATTTGATCCTGCCGGACGGCTGGGGCGGCTGGATGGGGCTGGGCTGGCAGACCAGTATCGGCGGCGAGCTGTATGTCAATGAAGTGGATATGTTTATGCTGAGCGGACCTTATGCCGGGCCTCCGGAGATGTCGAAGATCCAGACGATGACAGTACGCAATTATACAATGCAGACGGCGGACGGCTACCGCGCGGATTTTGGTCAGGAATTTGAAGATGATATTACAGGCTCCGAAGCGGAAGGCGCGGCGTTCAGTTTTTTTACCGCGCCGCTGGCTTTGATCGCGCGCAATACGGATTTTATGGACGCCAAGAAAATGTTTGAGCTGCGTGATTATCTGCAGCGCACGGACAAGCTGGAGTCTCCGTCCAATGTGCTGAAGTCCAAAGATCCGCGGTCAAAAATGAAAGTGTCTATTGAGGATGGCGGGGAGACCTATGTGGTGTATCTGCCGGACGGCAAAAAATATTATTTTAGGCAAAAAGTTTTTGATAAAGAAGCGGAGTATTACACCGACTCGTACAACAGCGCGATATTTGGGGTCAACCGCGGATTTATGGGTATGCAGTACCGCTCCAAAGTATATTATCTGACCCAAATCGCGGATGTTAATGACAATCAGATAGAGATTATTTATGAGAAATTATTCGAAGAAAAATCCAACAAAGTTTCGAATAAGACGCTGGATTATTATGCTCAGATCGATTCGGCAGCATTTGTCAACACCGTTTTGGATTTGTATACGGCGATTCCGGCGTCAGAAATAAAGGACGGTATGGACACAGCAAAATTTATGGTGTCTCTAAATAATATGATCAACGATGGGACAAGCGCTGGAGGGATGGCCTATAGCCTCTTTGATGAAGACGCCAGAAATAACTTTACAATGAGCAAATTCGCGACTGGATTATTGACAGGCGTAGTGAAGAAAATTTTAGTAAAATTTATCGCTTCTTTTTTGGCGTTGATCCCGCCGGGGATTTTTCTGCGCGAGATAGCCGCTGTGGGCCTGGCGGCGATCATGTCGTTGAGCGCGGAAGACACCACGTATTCATATGAAGCGCGATATGAAATACAGGGACATCGTCCGGTGCAGATCGTGGACACGCTGAAGCGGCGGGTAGACCTGCATTATCGCTCCGGCT
>JAIRZV010000026.1 GCA_031267055.1 Candidatus Margulisiibacteriota bacterium
CCGCCGCTTATAGAGATAAAGTTATAAGAGAGTTTTATTGCCGCATACGCGGTGATGTTTTCTGCAGAAACGGGACTGAAAAAAATACGCGGTTTTAGATATAAAGGTGTTAAATTCAACTCAAAATCTCCCTCATCTAAAGAAGCCGACCCAGATGCTTCGCCAACAAATGTCAATGAAAGATGTTTATACAATCTAGTGGCTTTGTATTTTTGGGGAAGAGTAAAGCCGCCCAAAATTTCAAATTGCCCGAAACGTAAAAACGCATGTTCTGCGCCAAAAGCAAGGTTTGGCTTAAAGGAGAGGTCATCCTTTTCTTTGGCTGCCGCCGTCCAAGAACTATTGCCTTGTGTTACGCTAACACGATCTGAAATATTCAGAATCAAGTTACTATCTAAACTTGTCGAGCCTTTGATAGTGGATTTTTTTCCACTCTCTCCTTCGGCAAAAGAAAATCCAGCGAGAAGTCCCGTAAAAACACACAAATAAATTATCCCGTGCTGTGTAATTTTTTTCATGCTGGCTCCTTTACTTACTTCACAGAAAGTTTATGGCTATTATCTTATTATTGCTCCCTTTCTAGCGTCAAGCAGCCTATTGCCGCGCCGCCAACAAATGTTAAAATCCCGCCTGTGGAACCAATCCGCATTCAGCGTTATCTTTCCGAGCAGGGTCTGGCCTCGCGGCGCGAAGCGGCGTCTTGGATCACGGCCGGATACATCTCGCTCAATGGCCAAAAAGTCACGGACACCGGAGCAAAAATGGTTTTGGGCGCAGACATGCTAAAAATCGACAAAAAAGCGAGCGCGGCGCCAAAATATTATTTTCTATTCAATAAACCGCTGGGCATAGTGACAGTCAACGCGCAAAAAGGCGAGCGTGAAATCAAAGATATTGTAAAATTGCCAAAAGGCGTTGTGCCGGTTGGCCGGCTGGACAAAGACACCGGCGGTTTGATATTCCTGACCAACGACGGCGTGGCCGCCAGACGCATTATGGACCCGGCTTTTTACCACGAGAAAGAATATGAAGTAACTCTTTACAAGCCTGTGTCAGACAAAGCTTTGCTTACTCTGGAGCAAGGAGTGCATATACTGGGCCAAAAGACACGTCCGGCTAAAACAAAACGGCTTGGCGGTTATAAATTTTTATTAATTATCACTGAAGGCAAGAACAGGCAGGTCAGGCGCATGTGCGAGGCTATTGGCTGTCCAGTACGACTTCTTTTACGCAAAAGAATACTTAACTTTCATTTGGGGCAGCTGCACCCGGGACAACTCAAAGAGTTAAACAATAGTGAAAAAACAGCATTGCTTAAAACACTTGGCATCGCTCGTTAATTAAGACGAAATCACACTTAACAATCACCCAAATTTACGCACACTAAACACATCTGGCTGTTCAGTAAATATTATTTTTGTAAATATATGTTTAACTATTGCTTAGCGCATAACAAAACAAGCCAACTAAATAGTTAAGCAACGATAACGGCGCTCCGTGGGAAAACAATCAGCGTTAGAAGTTAAGCAAAACAAAACGGTATTTTAATTATATATTAACACACGCACAGGGACGTTTGTTCTTTATTCACAAATTGTTTATCATTTGTGGACAATATTTATTTTGAGCCAAAACACATTTTTGAGCATGTCTTAACATTTTCGTCTATCTCTTTTTCATGTATATAACGTAAAGGAATACTTCCAAATTTGTTTAGTTTGCCTTAAATGAATTCCAGATCTGCAAAATATCGCGCTTGGCATCATTCCAGGTTGTAGAATCGGTAGTTATGGTAAAAATATACGCCATATCGCCTTTAACAAAATACCCTTCCTGCACTATGACCAGCGCGGTGCGGGCTGTCGAGCGTTGAAAAACCGAGCGATTGTACATGACATTGAACGCCGAATCCGCGCCTTTGCGCTCATTGCCGTTGAGTTGGGCGCCGGCCAGATACCGCCAGCTATCGTAAGCGCGCAGGCGGTCGCGGGCAACCTCTTCCGCACTGCGTTTATTGGCGGGCTGTATATTGAAATCCACCACGGTAATTTCGTCGCCGCGCATGGCGGTCGCGCGGTGCTGGCCGTCCAGCAGGATTTTCCAGGAGCCGGGTATTTCAAAAGTCACCGGATATTTGCTGTCCGTATAGCGATTGCCATTCCAATCAGCCAGCGCGACACAGCTCAATAACAAAATCACTAAAAATTTCTTCACTGGTAAACCTTCTTTATATAGAAAGCCCCGCCCTCAGCTTTCAGGTCTATTTTCAGGCCGGCGTCATTATACAGGAAAGTGTACAGATACGCTCCGTCGTCGGTTTTGCGCAGAGCGGACAGGGCCAGCGTGGTCGACTCCGCCGCACGCATTTTAGCGCTGTCCGCCGGCATCAATGGTTCTTCCGCGTTGCTTAGATAATCGTGCTCCCTGTAATCCGGTGAGTCCTGCGCGCGCACATAGGCAACAAAACTCCGCGCGTATTCCTGCGCGGCAAACAGCCGCGTATAGTAAGCATAAGAAGAAATTCTGGCCGCGGGACGCGCGCTGTTGTCCGCCGCCAGATCAGCGTAAAGAAAACCGCCGGTGTAAGCGGTTTCGCCGGAAATTTCCGGCCCAAAAACCGCCGCGTTATCCCGCAACAGCTCCAGATACAGAGCCTCGCCGGTCAGCAAATACAGGCGCAACGCGGCTTCTTCCCAGATCGATACAGTATAGAGCGGCCAGCCACCGCTGCTCAAGCGCGGCGCGCTCAAAGCGCAGACCACAACTTTGCGGTTATTAAAATTATTGAGCAGGGTGTTGTAAATCTCGACGGCTTTGTCCGGCAACCGCAGTCTTTCGTAGGCGGTGGCCAGATAAAACCATGCCGCCGCTTTATTGCGTGTGTATTGAATATTTTGCTCGATATTGTCCAGCACAATTTGCGTGTTTTCGGAGTAGCGCAGGCGCAGTTCGTTTTCCAGCTGCTGAGCGACAAGCTCCTCGGGGTCCCAGTAATAAACCACATTTTCGCGCCCGGTCTGTCCGCGCGCATTGCCCGCGCGGGTCTGCCTCTCCTCGCGCAGTGGCGCGCTCATATCCTGCAACGATGAGGACACCAGCCAGGACAGGCCGCCCAAAAACAAACCCAGTCCCGCGCCGAACAGCAAATATTTTGGCCAAGAGCTATTGCGGCGTCTAGTCATGTATTTTATTATTGCACAAGATAAAATTTTTCTCTATAATTAAGAAGTTCTATTTAGAGGTGTATCATCAGTCCGCTGGGTATTAAGGATTTGCTGGGACTAAAAAATCTCAGCGCCAAACAGATCAACCTGATCATTCAAGAGGCTTTTACCTATAAAAAACAGTTTGCCGCGCCGGGGCGGATCAAAAAATCTCTGCTGGACAAAACGCTGTTGACTTTGTTTTACGAGCCGTCCACGCGCACCATGACTTCTTTTAATGTCGCGGCCGGGCGGCTGGGCGGCCGCGCGCACAATGTCAGCGTATCCGCGTCCAGCGTGCAAAAAGGCGAAACGCTCATCGACACGGTGCGCAATCTCGAAGTGATGGGTTTTAGCGCGGTGGTCCTCCGGCACAGCCATGGCGGCGCGCCGCAGCTCGCGGCTGAGAACACAGCTATGCCCGTCATCAACGCCGGAGACGGATTTAACGAGCATCCCACGCAGGCCTTGCTGGATATTATGACCATGCAGCAATTCAAAGGCGATCTCCAAAATAAAAAAGTCGTCATCGTCGGCGACATCGCCCACAGCCGCGTGGCGCGCTCGAATATCTGGGGATTAAACACGCTCGGCGCGCAGGTGGCGGTTTGCGGACCGGCCACACTGATACCCAAAGGCATTGAGGATTTCGGCGTCACGGTGGAGCACGATCTCGGCCGCGCGCTGGCCGACGCGGATTTTGTGAATGTCTTGCGCATGCAGTACGAACGGCAGGCCGACCAAAATTTTATCCCGTCCAAACGGGAATATCACCGGCTTTTTGGCATCAATGAAAAACGTCTGGCCAAAGCCAAGCCGGATTTGCTGGTCCTGCATCCCGGGCCGATCAACCGCAGTGTGGAAATTTCCACGCCGGTCGCTGACGGCAAACAAAATGTTATTCTGGAGCAAGTCGTCAACGGCCTGGCGATACGCATGGCGGTTTTGAATTTGCTGATCGGAGAAAAAGCATGAGCGGTCTTTTGTTAAAAAACGGCACTATCGTCGATCCGTCGCAGGGACTGCATAAAAAACTAGACCTGCTGGTCGCGGACGGCAAGGTCATCGAATTAAAAGAAAACATCTCCGCGGACGGCGCCGAAGTGTATGATTTCCAGAACAAAATCGTTGCGCCCGGCTTGATCGACATGCACGTGCATCTCCGTGAGCCCGGCCAGGAAGAAAAAGAAACTATTAAGACCGGAAGCAAAGCCGCGGTAGCCGGCGGATTTACGAGCATCGCCTGTATGGCCAATACCGATCCGCCGGCTGACGACGTCAGTCTCATCAAGCACATACAGGAAGTCGCGCGGCGGCACGGCATAGTCAATGTCCTGCCGATCGGCGCGTGCACGATCGGTCTGCGCGGCGAGTTCATCACGCAGATCGGCGAAATGCAGCGTTTCGGCGCGGTGGCGTTTTCCGACGACGGCCAGCCCATCATCAACGCGCAAGTGTTGCGCAAAGTGCTGGAATACGCCGGCATGTTTAATTCCGTGGTCATCTCCCACTGCGAGGACAAAACGTTGACCAACGGCGGCTCGATGAATGAAAGCGCGCTATCCACCAAACTCGGTCTGCCGGGTATACCCAGCGCGTCAGAAGCAACTATGGTCGCGCGCGACATAGAGATCGCCAAAAATTTTGGCCGTATTCATCTGGCGCATATTTCCACCAAAGAAAGTCTGGACCTGATCCGTCAGGCCAAAAAACTCGGCGCGCCGATCACCTGCGAAACCGCACCGCATTATTTGCTGCTGACCGAGGAAGCGGTCGGCGTTTACAACACCAATGCCAAAATGAGTCCGCCGTTGCGTCAGGAAGCCGACCGGCAGGCGCTGCTCGCCGCACTGCAAGACGGCACTATCGACATCCTCGCCACTGACCACGCGCCGCATACACTCGACGATAAACGCGTGGAATTCAATCTCGCGTCATTCGGCATCAGCGGACTGGAAACCGCGCTGCCACTGCTTTACACGCATCTGGTGCAGACCGGCCTGCTGACGCTTGACCGATTGGTGGAGTTGATGAGCGTCAATCCGGCTAAAATTTTCGCGCTGGACAAAGGCACGCTCCGGCCCGGTGCGGCGGCGGACATCACAGTTATCGATCCACAATTGACCAAAAAAGTAGACAAGACCAAATTTTATTCCAAAGGCAAAAACACGCCTTTTGACGGCTGGGAGTTATGCGGCTGGGCGGCTATGACTATTGTCGGCGGACAGATAAAATACACACCGGAAAAAGGAGTCTGGCTAAAGGCATGAAAAAACCGGCGGTTTTATTATTAGAAGACGGCACGCTTTTTCCGGGCTTTAGTTTCGGCTATGCTGGCGAAGCGGCCGGCGAGAGTTGTTTCAATACTTCTCTGAGCGGCTATCAGGAAATCATCACCGATCCGTCTTATGCGGGGCAGATCGTCGCTATGACCGCGCCGATGATCGGCAATTACGGCGCGAACAACGCCGATACGGAATCCGTGGCGCCAGCTCTGCGGGGTTTTGTCGCGCGCGAGTACAGTCAGGTTTACGAAAACTGGCGCGCGGAAGAATCGCTCGACGCGTTCCTGTCCCGTCACCAAATCCCCGGCATCGAAGGCGTGGACACGCGCAAACTCACGCGGCATATTCGTGATCATGGCGCGATGCGTTGTATTATTTCCAGCGTCGATTTTGACCAAAATTCTCTGCTGGCCAAAGTCAAAGCCTCGCCGCAAATGAGCGGCCTCGATCTGGCCAGCGGCGTGACGACGCGCCAGCCTTATGTTTTTTCGGAAAACAAAAAATATCGGGTTGTCGCTTATGATTTTGGTATGAAACGCAATATTTTAAACCTGCTGACGGCGGCGGACTGCGCGGTGACTGTCGTGCCGGCGGACACTCCCGCGGCGGAAGTTCTGGCGCAAAAACCCGACGGCATATTTTTATCCAATGGCCCCGGCGATCCTGCGGCGGTCACTTACGCGATAGAGAATACCAAAAAACTTATTGCCATCGGCACGCCGGTGTTCGGCATCTGTCTCGGTCATCAGATCATCGCGCTGGCGCTCGGCGCGAAAACCTTTAAATTGAAATACGGACATCGCGGCGGCAATCAGCCGGTCATGGATCTGACCACACAAAAAGTAGAAATCACGTCTCAAAACCACGGCTTCGCGGTCGACCCCGACTCGCTGGCCGGTTTGCCGGTAGACATCACACACCTCAATCTCAACGACAAAACAGTGGAAGGTCTCGCGCATAAAACCCTGCCGGTCTTTGCCGTGCAGTATCACCCCGAAGCCTCGCCTGGCCCGCATGACGCGGGGTATTTGTTTCAGCGTTTTGTGAAGTACATGGAAAAAGGTTGAGCGTTTATTTCAACAACTCCGCCAGCGGCACGCGTAAAGCTTTGGCTATCTTGACCAGCACATCTATCGAGGGAATTACTCTTTTGCTTTCTATATAATACATGTGACTATGCGAAATCCCAACATCTAGCGATAAATCAAACAGGGCAATTTTTTTTACGTGGCGTATGCGCCGGATATTTTCGAGAATTTTTTGTGTTTCATCTTCCATACTGCACTCTAAAAATAGAGC
>JAIRZV010000109.1 GCA_031267055.1 Candidatus Margulisiibacteriota bacterium
GCCGCGATATAGTAACCGCCCGATGCGGCAATATTACCCACGGAAGCCACCACGTATTTTTTCTTGTCGCGCAGTTTTTGCACCTCTTTGTAGATACGATCCGCCGCAAAAGGCGAGCCACCCGGTGAATTGATGCGCAGGACAACAGCTTTGACATGATCCTGCTGGCGTATCTCGCGCAATTCAGCCACTATCGTATCAGCGCCGGAACGTTTGCCGCCGAATAAAGTGTCGGAATAAGAAATACCATCAATCAACTCGCCGTCAATATCCACAACCGCGATCGTACGGAAATCTGGAATAATAAAATTATTCTCCTCGAAACTGACCAGTTCACCCGGACTGATATAACGCAAATCGTTGGAAAGCTCGTCGGCATTTTGTGTGGCGAGTCTGAGCAACGCGCGCAATTGATTTTCAGCCTCATCATAATAACCCAACGCGTCGATCAAGCGGTAATCCAGCGCTTCCTGGGCGGTGATAATCCCGCCATCGGCAATATCGGCCATATTTTGCGTGGAGACCTGCCGCGCATTTTTGAGCGCAACGGACAATTCATCGTTAATGTCTTTGACTAACTGCTCGAGATGCTCGCGCTGTTTGTCCGTAAACCCGGCGTTCCAAGGATTGAGCGCGTCTTTGTATTCGCCGGTGTGGATCACCAGCGGCGTCAGGCCGAGTTTTTCCAGCAAGCCCTTGTAGCGCGTCACGGTCAGCGCGCGACCGGCCGGAGTCAACGCGCCCAACGAGGGCATGACGATTTTATCCGCCACGGTCGCCAGATAATAAGCGTTGGCGGAAAGCTGATCTTCTATATATACGACGACATATTTGCCCTTGCGTCGAAATTTCAGCAACTCCGCGCGCAGCTCTTCCAGCACCGCCGCGTAAGAAACGCTGTTGGACAAATCCTGAATGCGCACCATGATCGCCGCAACATTTTTGTCATCAGCGGCCACGCGGATTTTTTGCAGTAAAACATCTAATCCGAGATTGTTGCCGCCAAAAATCGAAGCGTCCGACTGGCCGGCAATTAAATTGGAATTCAGCTCTAGCAGCAAAATTTCTTTTTGCGGCACCACCGAATATTTGCGGACTCTGGGATACAGCTCATTGCCGAGTTTGACCGCCCAGCGGTAAATATGCTCCTCGTCGGTGCGCTCCAGTGCGTATTCCCAGGTCAGATCACCGAGGCCAAAACTAAAACCGACTGTCGGATTATTTTTGTTGTAGCCGCCGCGCAAAGCAAAACCGTCGGCCATTCGCCATTCCAAACCATAATGCTCGCCGCTGTCCGCCGAGAATAAAAAATCGCCCGGTTCATAAGCCAGCCCCAGTCGTGCCTGCGTGTCAGCGTCAATCCCCTGCTTGGCGATATTTTGAATATTCAGTCCCAGCCGCAGCGACGGCCAAAAATTAAACAGCAGCCCTCCGTCCACAGTCCAGGCCGAGCCAACAGCTTCCGGCGTCTCACGCGTCAGACTGCGGTAAACCAAGCCGTAATCGATGCCGCTGGAAGTCTGCACACCATAACCGATAGACTGCGCGTCAACAAAATAAGAATCCCTGTCCACAAATCTGCGGCGGCCAAAAGCCACATTGCCAAATTTGAGAGCCGCGTCAATTCCTGTGACGTATTTCAAATTGGACAAATCGTCTTCGCTGTAAGTGAATTGCATACCCGGGTACGCCAGACCGGCGGGATTGTAATACAAAGCAGAAGTATCTGTAGCCGTGCCGGTAAACGCGCCGCCCATGCCCAACGCGCGCACTCCGGTATCACGCCGCAAAATATCCAGCGTGGTATCCGCGGCGGACACGGCCAGACAAAATAAAATTATTGTCAAAAATTTTTGCATTATTCGGTGATTTCCAATCTCAATTCCTGCAATTGCTCCGGTGCGACAGTCGCCGGAGCTTCGGTCAGCAGACATTCTGCGGATTTTGTTTTGGGAAAAGCGATCACATCGCGGATCGACTCCGCGCCAGCCAAAAGCATGACCAGCCGGTCCAGTCCGAGAGCCAATCCGCCGTGCGGCGGTACGCCGTATTGAAAAGCGTCGAGCAAGAAGCCGAATTTTTCCCGCGCTTCCGCGGCGCTAATGCCCAGAGTTTCAAAAACCTTTTGCTGCTCCTCGGGCTTGTAAATACGCAACGAGCCACCGCCCAGCTCCACGCCGTTGAGCACAATATCGTAAGCAGCCGCCAAAGTATTTTCGTCGTAATTTTCATCCAGCGGCTTGGTAAAAGGGTGATGTGTGGATGTAAGTTTGCCCTCGGCATTGCGCTCGAACAAGGGAAATTTAACCACCCAGCAAAATTTAAACTCCTGCGGATCATAAAGTTTAAGGTCTTTGGCGATGGCACAGCGCAGTTTGCCCAGAGCGTCATGCACGATCTTTTTGCTGTCCGCGACAAACAATAGTATATCGCCGACTTCGCCCTGCAAACGCGCGATGATCGCGTCCAGCTGCTCCTTGCTGAAAAACTTGGCGATCGGCGAATTAAGCTCGTTTTGGCGGATCGTGATCCAGGCCAGACCTTTCGCGCCAAATTTGCCGACAAAATCTTTGTACGCGTCGAGCGCGCCGCGCGACAATTTGCCATCGGCGTTTTTCACATTGATCGCCTTGACTATGCCGCCGCGATCGACCACCTCTTTGAAAACTTTTAACTGGGACTGCGCCGCAATATCCGAAATATCGATCAGCTTCAGGTCAAAACGCAGGTCCGGCGCGTCCGTGCCGTAAAAATTAACCGCGTCAGCGTAAGTGATTTCCGGCGTTTGGTCGGGATATTTTCGGCCGGTCAGCGGCAGGATTTGCGCCAACAGTCCGTCGATCAGCTGCCTGATTTCTTTTTCGTCCGCAAAAGACATTTCTATATCGATCTGCGTGAATTCCGGCTGGCGGTCAGCCCGTAAATCCTCGTCGCGGAAACATTTGGCGATTTGAAAATATTTTTCGTAGCCGGAAACCATCAGCAGTTGCTTGAATAATTGCGGCGACTGCGGCAGCGCGTAAAACTTGCCCGGTTTCACGCGGCTCGGCACCAAATAATCACGCGCGCCTTCCGGCGTGGATCTGGTCAGGAGCGGTGTTTCGATCTCCAAAAAATCCTGCGCGTACAGATACTCGCGCGCCACCCGTGTAATTTCCGAGCGCAAAATGAGATTGTTTTTCAGATTTTCGCGGCGCAGATCGATGTAGCGGTAACGCAGTTTGATCGACTCGTCCACGTCCTGCTCATCGCAAACCGAGATCGGCGGCGTCTTGGCCGTATTCAAAATCGTCAGTGTCCGGCCTTCGATCTCCACCTCGCCGGTTGACATATTGGGATTGATATTTTCCGCGCTGCGGGAGATCACTTTGCCGGTCAGCGACACGACATATTCCGAACGCAACTCGTCGGCCAATTTGTGCAATCGGGCGTCCAGCTCGGCATTGAAAGTGATCTGCGCTATGCCGCTGCGGTCACGCAAGTCCACAAAAATCACGCCGCCGTGGTCGCGCCGTCTGTTGACCCAGCCGCGCAATTGTATTTCCTGGCCGAGGTCTGTTTTTCGCAAAGAGCCGCATTTTCTCAACATTATTTTTCTCCCCTATCCTGCTGGTAATTTTTTTGCAGCCGCGCCGCCAGATCCGCAAAAGCGACTTTTTCCTGCGCGCCAGTCTGCATATTTTTGAGCTGGCCGCATTTTTCCAGCAGCTCGTCATCGCCGAGTATGTAAACATACGCCACGCCAAGTTTGTTGGCGGATTTTAATTTCGCGCCCAAACCTTTGGCGGACACGTCGATCTCGGCCGGGATGCCGCTGTGCCGCAGCGTCTCGGCAAACACCGCCGCGCGGCCGCAGGCATTCTCACCGAGCGGTGTCAGCAAAATATACGGCCGCGTTTCCGGCACAGTGATGTTTTGATTTTGCATAATCAATACCGCGCGCTCGATGCCAAAAGCAAAACCCACAGCCGGCAGAGCCGGTCCGCCGAGTTCCTGCACCAGATTGTCGTAGCGTCCACCGCCGCACACCGCGTTTTGCGCGCCCAGCTGGCCGGAGATCACTTCAAAAACCGTCTTGGTATAATAATCTAGACCGCGTACCAAACGCGGATTGACCTTGAATTTTATTTGCAAAATATTCAGATAATCCTGCACATCGTGAAAATGCGCTTTGCAGTCCGCGCACAGTACGCTGGAAATATCCGGCAGGCCGACAAAAAAATCATTGCACTTGGGATTTTTGCAGTCGAGTATACGCAGCGGATTGGTCTCAAAACGTTTGCGGCAATCCTCGCAAAGATTGTCGAGATTGTCGCCGAGAAAAGATTTCAGCCTTTCCTTAATCACCGGTCGGCAAATTTTGCAGCCCACGCTGTTGATATGCACTTCCAAGTTTTTAAGTCCCAGCGCGGCAAAAAAATGCTGCGCCATCGCGATCACCTCAGTGTCTTGATAAGCGTTGCTGGCGCCCAAAACCTCACAGCCGATCTGATGAAACTGCCGGTAACGCCCCGCCTGTGGCCGCTCGTAGCGGAACATCGGCCCCTGATACCAGAGTTTGCTCAATGGCTCTTGATTGCGGCGGTTGGACTCGAGATAAGCGCGCACGACCGCCGCCGTGCCTTCGGGACGCAGCGTGAGATTGCGGCCTTTGCGGTCCTGAAAAGTGTACATCTCTTTGGAGATAATATCGGTGTTCTCGCCGATGCCGCGCAAAAACAATTCCGTATGCTCAAAAACCGGCGTGCGGATTTCCCGAAAATTGTACAAAGCAAAAATTTCGCGGGCTTTTTGCTCGACAAATTGCCACAGGGTCGTTTCTTCCGGCAGAATATCGCGCGTGCCGCGCGGAACTGTATACTGGGTCATTGGGCAATTATAACCTGATTTAGTTTTTTTTAGGAGTACAAAATATTCGGATTTTCGAGCGTACGCACCGATATTTCGTCAATGTCTTTTTCCACGACTCTGGCGCTGACCGGCACTTCCTGCTCGCTGCCGCGGCTTAAATGATGTGCCACCGCTTTTTTGGCTTCCGGCGATTCCGAATCGTAACGTTGTAGCTCCGTTTTTAATTCGGGGTGCAGGGCGGACTCGCCGTCGTTATTCTCAAAAATCCGTCCCAGCGACAGCGAAAATATGGCGTTTTCCACCATATCACTTTCCGGTTTGACACTCTGCCCCATCGATTCGCTCAAAGCCTCGGCAATTTCTTTTTTGACCGCCTCATGCGCCAGATGATATTTGCGGATCGCGGAGGTAATTTTTTTACTGCTTTTCTTTTCTTCTTTTTTCAGCAGACTCCAGACCGCCGAGGCTTGCGCCGCTTCCGAGAAAATCCCGCTGCTGTTTTGATTAAAATTAACTGTCATAAATCCCCCGTATAGAACAAACCAAATCACTTTTATTATACCACTTTTGGGACGAAAAAGGCAGACGCGATTTTGTAAATTGGAATGTTGTTACTCTGTGTCAGGTAATGTGAAGTCATTTGTTGAAACTAATATTTTGCTGTCGCCTTTCTTACTCTCCAAAATATACCAGTTCTTTCCGGTTTTCTCATCTATGTACAAAGCATTTTTCGCCAGTTTCCAAGAGCCGCTGGAAAGCTCCAGCCTCTCCTCTCCGCCATTTAAATTCCTGAAAGTTGTCTGCTTGTTCTTGAACTCCACCTCCATGCCAGCTTTGTTTTTGCTGCTCTCGTCATCCTCATAGGTATTCCAAACATCCACACCCTGCCTATCGCCAATATCTGCGACTAACCCTATGGGCCGGCCGGTCTCTTTATCAATAGTATCATCAAAACGCAACGATACTCGCATGTCACCAATAGTTACATCATCATCTAGCTTTGGACGTACAAATCCGGGAATATTAGGATTTAATAAGTCCGAGCGATCACTTATTATTTGATTATCAGTTTCCACTTCTAAATGTTTATTTATGATTCGTTCCCGAACATATCGTCCAGCGTCTGGCATATTGCTCCAAAGGTTTTCTTTAGAAGAAATTGTGCCCTGAAAATGTATTGATTTTTCTTACTGCTTAATGATCCCGGACAAAGCTAAAATCTATGCCTCTCTATAAACGGTCTAACTTGAGGATTATCACTGAAATGCTTGAGAAGCAGCTGCTCCGCTCTGGCAAAACCACTGCGGCTTCTGGTAGCCTCATAGCTCGAGATCAAGGCGGATAGAATAAATTCCAAACTTGATTTGGCCTCTTTACTATCCAAAGAATTACCATTCATTACCTTATCAATATCAGTATTTTGTAAAATAAATTCTCCCAGGGAAATTATTTTGGCATAATCCTTTATCGCGTTATTTAAGTATACCTTTATCGCGGAAGCCACCGTGCCAATTTCGTGTTTATTATATATGACCGCCTGATCAGCGTCAGCTGCGCTATTAGTAGCGTTAGCCCATATCCTGTAATATTCCGCTATAGACTGCAGTGGATTATAAACAACCCATTGCTCCAGCGGAATATCATAATCCGCGCTGGTGGCAAAAAAATCTACTATCTGATTGCGTGCCGGTAATTTGACAACCATATGGCTAACTGTAGGAGATAAAGCTGTTCCTGTTGTCACAGTATTTATCCTCAGTTGCGAGAAAAACCAGAAATAAAACTGAGCTACCTCAAAACAATATCCCGCATTGCTCCGGGCAAACTCAGGCAGTGAATAATAACCGGCATCTGATATATCTTCGGCTCTGTATTCAAAATGGAATACTTTTGTAACCTGACGCACCATACGCAAAGCCTCTCGCGCAGAAACTTCTTGTGCCGACCAATCAACGCCTAAGACACCGTTCACCCGTCGCATCAGTGTACCATTCACATCATCCAGCCACACCAGTGGTATTCCACTTGCCCGTATATCCGCACTCAATTCATGCTCGATTTTTTCGGTCTCTTCCGGCTCTTTGAACCGGATATTTAAATAATAATGATTGATTATTTCATTCTCTTCCAGCCGCCCGTTGCCTGCTCCTTGCACGATGCCATTAATCGCAAAACCAGTGTCCGCATCCCCGTACTTGGCGGTAAATTGTTCATAGCCTTCGCCTGCGCCTTTGTCTATCACGCCGTTTTTGTTGCGGTCGTT
>JAIRZV010000159.1 GCA_031267055.1 Candidatus Margulisiibacteriota bacterium
ATGGCCGTGACCGCCGCGGCGCTTTTGTGGCCAATGATGTTTATCTCTACGTGCTCAAGATCGAGCTGGACGGCAAGTCGGAGATTTTCAAAGGCAAAGTTGCGGCTTTGCGTTAGACAATTAAACAAAAGAAAGGAGTTTTTATGCGAAAAATTATTTTGGCGGTTTTGAGCGCGGCGTTGCTCTGGCCGGACAACAATGCGGTGGATTTTCTGCAAACCGGTTTGAGCGCGCGTAGTCTGGCGCTCGGCAATGCGGTGACGGCGACCGGTGGTCATCTCGATACGGCTTTTAGCAATCCCGCCGCCCTGCAGGATGTGGAAGGCGAATTTTTTTCAGCGGCGCTGCATGATTTTGATCTGGTCAACGGCCAGATGTTCGCCGCCGCCGGCCGGATTTGGCCCGGGCGCAATCCGCTGGTGGTGGGTTTGGTTTACGCCGGCTCACAAATCAACAATATAAACAGGACGCTGTTGTCCGAGGATGGGCGTCCGGTGGAGATCGGCAGTTTTGATTCTTTTAAACACAACGGCTCTTTGCTGCTGGCTTACCGGCTCAACCGCAATTTCTGGTCCGGCCTTAGTTTGCGTCGCTATATTTATGCTCTCGACGAAGCGACGGCGGAAGCGACCGGTCTGGATTTGGGCTGGCGCTGGCAGTTGCCGAGTTGGAAAGGCAATCAGTTTTTTACCGGCGCGAGTCTGCGCAATCTTTTGCGGACAAAGGTCAGCTGGAGCACCGGACATTATGACACGATGCCGCTGGGCCTAAATTCCGGTCTGGCCGCGCGGCGGAAAATCTGGGGGCATCCTCTGCTGGCCAGTCTGGACTGTGTCTGGCAGGAAGAGCAAAGTTTATTTTTCCGCTCCGGCGTGGAATACGCTTTGGATTGGCTGGCTCTGCGTCTGGGCTGGGACGATGGCCTGACTTACGGCTTGGGTTTGCGCTATTACGCTTTGACTATCGACTATGCGCAAACCATGCACGCTGAATTGGGCTTGCAGCAAAGGGTGTCGCTGTTGTTTGAATTATGACAATACAAAAAGTATACAAAAAGGAATATATATTGTATGATAAAAGAAAGGAAAATTTATTATGGATAGGCTGATAATATCGAAATTACGGGCTGGCGACAGGCCTACTAAGGCACAGTTGCATAGGATTCGTGAAGCGGCAAAACACCCCATCGTTTTTGACGAAGATTGTCCGGAGCTGACCGATGAGGAATTGGCAGAGTTTGCTGAGCTGGCCAGAAAAAGAGACGCGCTCCGCAAGAAATCCGTACTGTCTTTGCGCGTATCTCCAGAAACAGTGCAGATCGGTAAAACGTTGGGCAAAGGCTGGACCGGTATTATGAGCAGATTGCTGGATCTGGCGGTGCGGGACCCATTGCTTTTGAAAAAAGCGCTTTAGCGTTTTTTAGCGACGATGAATAAATAGCCGATCTGGTCTAAATCTTTGCGCTTGTAAAAAAAACTCATTTCTTTATTGAGCGAATCGCGGACGTTTTTGGCGGAAAAGAAACCTTTGCGGTTTTTCAAATTTTGCTTAATATTTTCGTAATACATTTCCCAGTACTGCCGTGCGATGTAAGAGCAGAAAATTATTTCAAAACCGTTGACTTTGAGCAATGTGCGGTAACTTTCTTCTGTTTCCAGATCAAGATCGCTGAGGCCGCTTAAAAAAATATCTTTGACTTCGCGGCTCAAACGTTTGCCGCGCAGGATGAGATCGGAAATCTCAATGTAGCCGTTCTTTTTGAGCAGGGAGCGTGCGCGTTTCAGACCGGAGTCGCGGCCGATATAGGAAAGCGCGCCGCCTTCCGCAATGATCATATCAAAAGAATTGGCGGCAAATTTTTGTTTGTTGAAATCGCCGGCGATGAATTTTATCCGGCTGTTTATTTTTTCGCGGACAGCGGCGGCCTGGCCAGCTTTGACAAAACTTTCTTCGATGTCCACAGCGGCGGCCTGACAGCCGAATTTCTTGACGAGATTGAGCGAAGCCGCGCCGTGTCCGCAGGCAATGTCCAAAATTTTGGAATTTTTATTCAAACCGGCCAGCTGACCAGCCGTCAGCGTGTATTCTTTGCCGCCGGGCGCGAGATAATTTTCGTTGCTCATGGCTAAGATTTTAGACCGCGCGCTTTCGGCTGTCGAGGCGCGGCGGTATAATTTAGACTACTTTATAAAATACGGCGTTCCTTCAAATTTGTCTGTGTAATTGTTTGCCATAGGTAACAACCCCTTTCCTCTTTTTTATTTACCCCTATAGTATATCACCTTTTAGTGATAATAACAATAGCGCATGGCAGAGAAATTTAATCCATAAGAAAATTTGCAAAGAGGTGATTTATGGCGGACATTTTGCTGGCTCGTATTGGCGAAAAAATACGCGCTATCCGCAAAAGCAAAAAACTTTCCATAGAGGAAGTTGCATACAGTATCAATGCAGGCATTAATTATTTATCCCAGGTCGAGCGCGGTCAGCGCAATCCGACCATAAAAATGCTGCACAATATCGCTTCGGCTCTGGGCGTGACACCGGAGTCTTTCTTGCCGTCCCGCCGCCGTACGGATGTCAAAGACAGTTATGTTGATTTAGTGATAAACACGTTGTCCCGCCTCAAACCGAGGAATAGAAAAGCCGTCCTGAATATACTCAAAGAAACTGTCACGCAGATCGAGAAGCTGTAAACTCCGTTGAGTGTTCTATATGATGTTATAATCCGCCCATGCTGGAAAAAGCCCTGACCGTTTCCGCGCTAAACGATTATCTCAAAGATTTGGTGGACACGGATATTGTGCTCAACAATTTGGTCGTCGAGGGTGAAATTTCCAATTTCAAAAAAAGCACAACTGGCGGCCATTGGTATTTCACGCTGAAAGACGCGACCGCGCAGGTGTCCTGCGTGGTTTTTGCAAATTTTGCCGTGCGGCTCAAATACACGCCGCAGGACGGTGATCTGGCACAAGCGCGCGGAAAGCTGGTGGTTTTCAATAAACGTGGCTCCTATAGTTTGCAGGTTTATTTTTTGGAGCCGGCCGGTTTGGGCGATCTGGCGCGCGCTTTTGAAATGCTGAAAGAAAAATTGACCAAAGCAGGACTTTTTGCGCCGGAACGCAAGAAACCAATTCCGCCCTATCCGCGGAAAATCGCTGTGCTGGCGGCGCCGGAAGGCGCGGCGATACACGACATTATCACAGTCGCCAAACGCCGCGATCCGGGTCTGGAAATTCATTTGTATCCGACGCTGGTGCAGGGCGACTCAGCCGTGTCGAGCATTATTGAAAACCTTAATCTTGCACAGGAAGTCGGCGATTATGATGTGATCGTGCTGGCGCGCGGCGGCGGTTCGCTGGAGGACTTGCAAGCTTTTAACACCGAGGAGGTGGCGCGGTCGGTCGCGGCTTGCCGACTGCCGACGGTTAGCGCGGTCGGACACGAAGTGGATTTTACGATCACGGATTTTGCGGCGGATCTGCGCGCGGCCACGCCGTCGGTCGCGGCGGAGTTAATCGTGCCGGACAAAATAGAATTGCGGCAGAAAATTGATGATCTGGCGGATTTTTTGCAGAGAGGTTTGGAGCGTTTGCTGGCCGATCAGTATCAAGAGCTGGATTATGGCGGGCAGAGGTTGGACGAATTGCTGCAAAGAATTTTAGAAAAGGCCAAAGAAAATTGCCGTTATCTGGCTGACCGACTGGACGATCTCAATCCGCTGCAGATTTTAAAGCGTGGTTTTGCGCTGGTGGAAAAAGACGGCCAGCCGGTAATGTCTGTAAAGAAAATACAAAAAGATGATATAATCACGATTCGTATGCGCGATGGTCGCGCTGACGCCGAAGTGCGGGAGATTTATGACTTTTGAAACCGATCTGAAAAAACTGGAAAAAATCGTTAACGATTTGTCGTCCGGCGAAAAAACGCTTGATGATGCGCTGGAGTTATACAAAGCCGGTTTGACACTGACCAAAAAATGCCACGATTATTTAAAAGGCGTGGAAAAAGAAGTCAAAACAATCACCAAGAAAAACGGCAAAGTTGAGGAGTCAAATTTTGCCGCCTAAACTCGCCGCTTATTTGACGCAAAAAACGGCCGTCATTGAAAAAGCTTTAAATGATTATCTGCCCTTTTCGCCGGATGTTCCGCAGGAATTAACCGCAGCCATGCGTTACGCCGTGCTCAGTGGCGGCAAAAGGATACGGCCGGCGCTGATGCTTGCGGCGGCTGAATTGTTGAGCGTGGCCGAGGCGAAAATTTTACCGGCCGCCTGTGCGCTGGAAATCGTACATTCTTATTCACTGGCGCACGACGATTTGCCGTGCATGGACAATGACGACTGGCGGCGTGGCCAGCCGTCCTGCCACAAAAAATTCGGTGAGGCGGTCGCGCTGCTGTCTGGCGACACTTTGCAAGCCCTGGCTTATGAGATTATCGCCAGA
>JAIRZV010000051.1 GCA_031267055.1 Candidatus Margulisiibacteriota bacterium
ATGCCCAATGTGCCGCAGCTCAACGGCGTGGATTTGCTGGCGGAGCTGAACAAAATTTATCCGGCGGAATACGTGATCGAAAACGACGCTAACGCGGCGGCTCTGGCGGAGCTGAAATACGGCGCCGGCCGCAATTACAAAAATTTTATTTATGTGACGATCAGCACCGGCGTCGGCGGTGGCATTATTATTGACGGGCGTTTGTACGCCGGCGCCAATGGCACGGCCGGAGAATTTGGCCACGCGATACTCTGGCCGGACGGACCACTTTGCGGCTGCGGTAACAAAGGCTGCTGGGAAGCGCTGGGTTCCGGCACGGCGCTGGCTAAAATGGCGGCAGCGGCGGCGGAAAATTCTGAGACGAGAATTAAAGAGCTGGCCAAGGACGGCAAGATTACGGCGGAGACTGTGGTCGAGGCCGCCAAGCTGGGAGATGAGACGGCGCTGGATTTGCTGGACAAAAATGGCTACTACAACGCGCTAGGCATCGCCAATCTGGTCAATACTTTTGATCCAGAGGTGATCATTGTCGGCGGCGGCGTGACTTTTAACGGTGATTATTTTTTTCAGCCGCTGTTTAAAAATCTAAAAACTTTTAAACTGCTTAATCCAGAGCAATCGATCAAGATTTTGCGCGCGGAATGTGGCAGGGACACCGGACTGCTCGGCGCGGTCGCTTTAGTACTGCCATGAAGACGGTCATTGTTGATTTCGGCATGGGCAATTTGCGCTCCGTGCAAAAAGCCGTGGAGCGGCTCGGCTATACGGCGGAGATTTCAACGGAGGCCAGCGCGTTGCAAAACGCCGATAAATTGATCTTGCCCGGGGTCGGCGCTTTTCCGCAGGCGGTGGAAAATCTGCAAAAAAAACAACTGTGGTCTGTTTTGCAAAATACGGGAGATAAACCGTTTTTGGGCATTTGTCTGGGACTACAGCTACTGCTGTCGGCCAGCGAGGAATTTGGCGTGACAGACGGATTGGACATTGTGCCCGGCAAAGTGCGCTATTTCCGCGACAACGAGAATTTCCCCCCAGAATTGCCTGTGCCGCATATGGGCTGGAATGATGTGCGGCAAAAATCCAGCGTTTTGTTTAAAAATCTGCCGGAAATTTTTTCCGCTTATTTTGTGCATTCTTATTACGCGCAGCCGGCCGCTGAAAAATTTACGATCGGCCTGACGGATTACGGTATTGGCTTTTGTGCGGCTCTGCAAAAAGAAAATATTTTTGGCGTGCAGTTTCACCCCGAAAAAAGCGGCGATAACGGCCTGCAAATTTTAAAAAATTTTTTAGAGCTTTAATTCCTCGACGCTTTGGCTAATTCAGTGCGGATATTGTCAAAATACTGTTTGCGCTCCAATATTTCCGCTTGAATGCCCTGCACCTCTTGGCCGATGCGCTCCATTTCTTTGTTCAGGCGTTTTTGTTCGGCGCGCCAGTAAAAGATCGCGGCGACAGTCAGGCTGACGTCGAAAATCAACCAGAGCGTCAGCGGCAGATAATTCTTGCCAAACCAAGCGTAGAGCAGCGCGGCCGCCGTGATAAATCCATTGAGAAAAGACCGGCCGGGCGTGTGCTTCCTGAACACGTATTTGCCTAAAAACGCCATCAGCGGTGTTGGCGGTTCGGGCGTGTATTTGCCATAACGCGAGCGCGATTTTTCTTCTAATTCTTTGAGATCGACCATGATGTTCCTCCCTTTGTTTCTGTCTTGATTATACCCGTATTTTCTGAATTTATACCTGTCGATACTGCTTATAATTGAAAGTAAAATTTAAAAAATAATTTAGCGAAAAACCAGAGATTGTGCGGCGCCAGACGGGTTAAATGGCGCGCAAAATCCAGACAATTGTATGAGCCGTTGCCGGCGTACTCGTAAACCACGGCATTGCGCCGCGCGGCGTAGTAATGCAAATATTTTTTTTCAACACGTTGCAGCGGCAAAGCGGTTTTTTGGTCGTACAGCAAAATTAAAAAAGAATTTTTTTTATTCAATTTATTGTACAGATCTGGCAGGTCTTCGATATTTTCGCTGTCGATCGGATAAAGCACGGCGAATTTTTTTTTCAATTCCTGCAAGTATTCGATAGCGCTTTCTTGCTGGCTGACGCTGTTGAGTCCGGCCTGAAAAGTGGCGCGCTCTCGGCTGAAAGCCGGTACATAAAGCAACAGACAGTCGAGCAAAAGCAAGATCTGTTTTTCAAAATCGGCGAGATTGTAGCCGCAGGTGGTCAGCAACGTGAAATGCTTTTGTTTTTTAAGCTCGACCAGTATGTTGTTGATCTGCGGATGACGCAGAGGATTGCCGCCGGTCAAATGCACGAACAGCGAATTTATTTTCCGCTGCCGGATTTTTTCCAGCGGCAGCGGTGTGCGTTCCAGCCGAGCCGGACAATCCGGACAGAGCAGCTCGCAGGCGGAGTCTAATTCGAGATTTTCAAACTTTGGTAACCACATCGATCAATCTCTGATAATTCGCGAGCAAAAGACGGGTCATATTGCTCA
>JAIRZV010000122.1 GCA_031267055.1 Candidatus Margulisiibacteriota bacterium
TTCCCAGCCGCCAAATTCGACCATCTTGGCGTTTAGTTTTAGGTGTTCCTCATAAAGCGGCGTGCGTTTCAGCAAGATTACAAGATCTCCTTCAAGGCGGTGATAAATTTTTGATTTTGCTCAGGCGTGCCGATCGTCACGCGGATGGCGTCCGGGACACCGAAACTTCGCATCGGACGCACAGTCACACCGCGGTCCATCAGTTTTTGAAAAGCCGTGACGCAGTCCTGCCCGATATACACAAAAATAAAATTCGCTTCTGTCGGATAATATTTTAATTTCAATTTGGTGAATTCCGCATAGAGATATTTTTTGCCAACCTCGTTATTTGCGCGCGACCTCTGCACAAACTCTGTGTCCTGCAGAGCCGCCGCCGCCGCTGTTTGCGCCAGCGCGTTGACATTGAAAGGCTCACGGGTTTTATTGAGATAAGCGATAGTTTCCGGAGCGGCGATCACATAGCCCACACGCAACCCCGCCAGACCGTAAATCTTAGAAAAAGTGCGCGTGATCAGCAGATTTTTAAAAGTTTTCAGCAAACGCAGACTGTCCGGATAATCAGCGGCGGCGGCATACTCGGCATAGGCTTCGTCAAGGACTACCATGATCTCACCGGGAACTTTTTGCAAAAAATTTTCGAATGCCGCCGCCTCGCAATACGCGCCGGTCGGATTGTTAGGATTGGCCAAGAAAATCACTTTGGTCTGCGGCGTGATTTTTCGCAGCAACACGTCCAGCTGCAATCGGCCATCAGTAAGCGGCGCATAATCCACCGCGCCGGCAAAAAGCTGCGCGGCAAAAGTGTATTCCGAAAAAGTAATCTCCGTCGTCAAAACCCGCTCGCCCGGGCTGACAAAAGCGCCGGTAATAAAATGAAATATCTCGTCCGAGCCGTTGCCGGGCAGAAAATATTCCGGCGTCAGGCCGTAATGCACGGCCAGCGCGTTTCTCAGCCGGACACAACCGCCGTCAGGATACAAATGCAGTTTGTCCAGATCGGCTTTGAGCGCCGCCAGAGCTTTGGGCGAGGAGCCGAGAGGATTTTCGTTGGAAGCGAGTTTGATCGCGCCCGCTTTTAACACTCCGGGTTGATATGGCGCGATATTTTGAATGTTGGCTTTGGTCTGCATTTTATCTCCTCACCCCCCAGTTGTAATTTCACTGCGTTCAATTACAACAGCCCCCCTTATGAAAGGGGGGCTAAATTTTAAGTTTACCTATCTATTTTTTGTTTTCTCCCCTTGAACAAGGGGAGATGTCTGCGTAGCAGACAGAGAGGTTACTTTATGATCTTAGTCACAACTCCGGAACCGACCGTCCTGCCACCTTCGCGCACCGCGAAACGCAGCTGCTCCTCGATAGCCACCGGCACGATCAGCTTCACCGTGATCGCCGTATTATCGCCCGGCATCACCATTTTTTCCTTGTTTTTGTCAATAGTGCCGTCGTCCAGTTTTTTCAATTCGTCCGCGGACATGCCGGTGCGCAAAATGATCTGACCGGTAACGTCAGTGGTACGAATATAAAACTGCGGCTGATACCCGTCAAAAAACGGCGTCGTACGGCCACCTTCTTCTTTTTTCAGCACGTACACCTGCGCTTCAAAAGTAGTATGCGGATTGACCGAGCCCGGCTTGGCCAGCACTTGGCCTCTCTCCAGGTCTTTCTTTTCCACACCGCGCAGTAGCAAACCCACATTATCACCAGCTTGGCCTTCGTCCAGAGTTTTGCGGAACATTTCCACGCCAGTCACCACAGTCTTGGAGCGCTCTTCTTTCATACCGACGATTTCCACCTCGTCGTTGACATGCACAATACCGCGGTCGATACGACCGGTGCCCACCGTGCCGCGTCCGGTAATCGTGAAAACGTCTTCGACCGGCATCAGGAACGGCTTGTCAATATCGCGCTTCGGCAGTGGAACATAACTGTCCACCGCTTCCATTAATTTAAGAATAGCCTGTTCGCCGTATTCGCCAGTGTCGCCTTCCAGAGCTTTCAGCGCGGAGCCTCTGATGATCGGAATTTCTTTGCCCGGAAATTCATACTGTGTCAGCAGATCGCGGATTTCTTCCTCGACTAATTCCAGCAATTCCGGGTCAGCAATGTCGCATTTATTCAGAAAAACCACCAGATTCGGCACATTGACCTGACGCGCCAGCACGATGTGTTCGCGGGTCTGGGGCATCGGGCCGTCCGTGGCGGCCACCACCAGTATAGCGCCGTCCATCTGCGCCGCGCCGGTGATCATGTTTTTCACATAGTCAGCGTGTCCCGGGCAGTCGACGTGAGCGTAGTGGCGGTTGGCGGTCTCGTACTCCACATGCGAAGTCGAGATCGTGATACCGCGGGCTTTTTCCTCAGGAGTATTGTCGATCTGGTCAAAAGTTCTGGCCTGAGACAAACCCTGCTTCGCCAGCACCGTGGTGATCGCGGCCGTCAAAGTCGTTTTGCCGTGGTCGACGTGACCGATCGTACCGATGTTGACGTGCGGTTTATTCCTGTTAAATTTTTCTCTTGCCATTGCTTCCTCCTAAAAATTTTTCTTATTTTAAAATACCCCTAAATTAAAAACAATACCTCTGGAGCCCACAATCGGAATTGAACCGATGACCCCATCCTTACCATGGATGTGCTCTACCTGCTGAGCTATGTGGGCACACCCACAAAACGGGACAGAATACTAACACGAGCCATTTAGAAAAGCAATGTCTCGCGAATAATATGGCGCGTTATCAAGCCGCCTTGATTTGAACCCTATCGGTCAATTCATTTTCGGCTAAAGCGCTGTCGTCTTGAATATTGGACTCTTTTTGCAGACGCTCCATGAGCTGGATCAGTTTTTTCTTTTTGTCGCGCAGCAGCGGCGAATCTTTGACCGCCAGCGCCACATTGGTCAATTTCAGCTCACGCTTGGACACTTCATATACCGACTCGTTGGCGCGGTCGCGCAACAGTGTGAATTCGTACTCGGTCAATTCCATGCCCAGTTTTTTGGCATTGCGCATCAGGCCGACCGTTTTGGCGTCGACTAGCTGATAGGCCGGCCCGGCGAGGCGGTACAAAGTGGCGCGTTCCAGAAAAACCTCTTTGAGCATTTCCATAATTTTCATACCGGCGATCAGGCGCGATTCTTCGCGCACTTTGTCGTTGATGTCGTTGGAAAAAATGCCCAGTTTGATCATTTTGTTTTTGGTCTTGATGATCTTGAGCGAAGTGTCCATTGAAGTGCGCCAATCGCCTTTCAAAGCCGAGCGTATATACAGAGCGCGCAGCCGGTTAACCAAATAATCTTCGGTTTCTTCGGCCGGAGCTTCCACCGCGATTTCCGAATCGCCGCCGCTGTTTTGATTTTGGTTCTGGCTTTGCTGCTGGAGATTGGCATGAATATTCACGGCATCGGTTTGCGGCCGCTCAAAAACGAACAAGCCGTTGTCTTCCTTGGATTTATACCAGCCCTTCATATATTCGGTCGCATTGAAGCCGACTTTTTTGCCCAGCTCCAGCAGCGCCTGCAAATCCTTGCGCGCTTCTTTGGGGTCAGCGGATTCGCTGACCAGACGCTCGGTCATTTTCTGGTCGAGCATATCCTTGAGCGCCAGACGCACTTCACCGGCCGTCTCTTGCGCCGCGCGATCTACTGTACCCTGCAAATCGGTGTTAAATCCGCCGAAATCCACACCGCCCAATCCGGTGTTTTCCTGTATTTCCGCCAGCAAATCGTTGAGGCCGCGTTCGGCGGTGCCCAACTCGACCACCATGTCCATCGAAACCATTTTTTTCATGAACGCGTCTTTGATCTGGCCAACTACCGCGCCGCGCAAAGACTGCTTGACCGAAAGTTTCAATTCCAAAAGTTGCGTGTTGCTAAAACCTTTGTCGGTTTTGAGTTTTTTCTCCAGTTTGTCCAGCTCCTGCGCGGCGGCCGCCGAGCGTGAAGAAATGATCTGGCCGTACAGCCGCGTGTAATGCTCCATCAACTCGCGTGTCTCGGAGTCAAATTGATATTGGACTTTTTCCGCGTGCTCGCGATCACCGCGGCGCAGTTCCATTTCTTTATTCAGCGAACGCACATTGTTGCGGCGCGTGATCGACACGCTGTCCTCGCGCGACTCGTCGCATTCGCGGATATAGTCCTGCACGTTAAAATGTTTATCTTTTGTTTTGGGCGCGTCGTCAAAAAGTTTGCCGAGCGACGAACGGGAAAAAGACGCCACCATATTAGCCACGATATTCGTGCTGCGCTCTTGCGCGGTTTTGTCCAGCAGCTGCGTCAGACTTTGCGGCTTGGCCGCTTCGGCACGCTGCACTTCTTTTTGATAATACTGCAAGTCCCGCGTGCGTTGCTCCGCGCGGGTCTCCTGCGCCTGCCGGTTGGCGCTCACTTGCTGCTGTATATCTTGTATCGCCATAATTACACCTGATTCTCCGTTTTATTTTTCCGCGGCAGTAAAGCCGCGTTCATTCTTTTGTCTTCCAGCGCTCGCTGCCGCTCGCGCAATCTTTGCAAATTCAATTCATTGGCGTTGATTCTCATCTCTGTTCTCTTGATGTAGGACTTCACTTTTTCCAGCTTGATCTGCAACTCATGCAGATCGATCTCGCTGGCTTCTTCTGGAGGCGGCGGCTCTTTAGGCTCCGGTTTTTTTTCCTCCTCGGCATCCGGCTGCTTTTGCGCCTCTTCCTCGCCGTCGTTGATTTTCACCTCGACCATTTATTTTACTCCTCGGTCATAACGTAATAATTCAATTCATATTCGATGTTCTGTTCTTCTTCTTTGAATTTGGCGCAAATTTCTTTGGCAACCCTGATGCGGATCTCTAAAATTTTTTCCTTCGTATAATAATCCTCGATATTCAGCCGTTTGGCCTGCGTGATAATTTGTTTTTGGATTTCGTCCAACACGCTGCGCTCGGCTTTCAAGCGCGCGCCCGACGAACCGCCGATGATCTCCAGCAATTCGCTGTTGTAAAGATTTTCTTCCATCAGCGCGACGTTTTCGGCGATCGTGTCATTCAGGGCTTTTTGTCGCAATTTACGCAGCTCGTCTGGCGGCACACCCAGCTGCGCCAAAATATAGGCAAACGCGGCCATTTTCATACCGGCAATGCGCGACAGCATTAAATTGTGCGAGGTGGTTTGCGCCACCGCCTTCATATAACTCTCCATGATGTTCTCAATGCGGTCGCGCAGAGTCAGTTTTTCACCCAGGATCATTTTGATAGCCAGCGGCACTTTCACCAAACCTTCATGCGTGCGCACCGTCGTAAAAAATGATCTCGCCGAAAGCCGCGAGACATCCATATAATAATCGTCCTGGCCGGCCTGATCTTTGTTTTTGACCCAGAGTCCCTTTTCTTCGCGTTCAGCCTGGAGTTTTTCCTGCACTTCGCGGAAATGCTCGGTCTTTTTGACGTCCTGAATTTGGTCCTCGAGAGGACGATTTAGCATATTGACTGTAGAGATGGCCATTTGGTTTTACCGCCTCTCTATTTAAAAACCGACGGCTTGCCCCAGACATTTCTGCTGCGCCTTCTGTTGACCTTGACGCGCCGGCCTTTGCTGGTGCGTGCAGAGTATTGCGTGAGCACTTTTTTCTGCACTTGTTTGGCGACTTTGGTCTGGCTGACCGCCGACACGCGTTGCTGCTGGCCTTGCCGCACACGCAAGACTGGTTTTTTCGCCGTAGGTGTATTGACCGGCTTGGCGGCGACTACTTTCACCGGTTTAGCCGCGGTGGTGATCTTTGGCGCCGCTGTTTTGACCGGCGCTTTGGCTGCTGTGGTTATTGCTTTCGGCGCGGCTTTCGCTGGCGCCGCCGCAGCCTTGACTTGTTGTCGCTGAACCTGCTGAGTTTGTTGTTGTTGCGGCTTTTGCTGCTGCTGTTGTGGTTTGGCTGTCTGCGTTTGCTGTTTGACACCGGTGTTCACTTTCGCTTGCTCGCGGTTTTTCGCGGCAATTTTTTCCTCCAGCTCTTTGCGCTCGGCCTGTTCTTTTTTGATTTTTCTCTCGCGCTCAAATTCAAGATTTTCTTCTTCCTCGATCTTTTCGTCATACTCCTCTTTGGCTCGCTTATAAGCTTCTTGCCGAAAACGGTAAGAAATACGGCTGGCCAGATTGCTGTTGACTATTTTGTCCATTTCTCCCTGCAAAACCTTTTGCACCTGCCGTCCCCAAACCGTATCGCGCGTCGCTGTTTGATTTTGCGCGGCCGTGGGCAGATCAGTCGGACTGAGCCACGCCGACCAGATCGCGCTCGCCTCTTGTTTGGCCTCGCCACTCAAAGACGCGAGGTAAGTCTGCACTTTGCTCTGCAGCGTGGTCATAAAACTTTGCGCCTGGGTTTTGTCCGACGCGCTTTGCAAATGCTCGTCGCTGCCGCCGAATAACGGCAGTACATGCGAAACAAAAGACTGATTGGCGTCGAGGAAAAATTGCAGGAACGCCGCCTTGCCCGACTCTGCGCCGGTATTTTGCGCGTACCAGGTCTCGAAAGCCGCGACACGCTCGCCGTCCGACATAGTCGGCTTGCCGAAAATTTCAGACAGCGTGGAAGTCACGCGGCTGCGGGATTCCAGCATGGCCGTCAAAACGTAAAATGTTTTTTCCGGCGACATGTCGTCGAGACCGGTCATCATCATGTCGTAATAAGAGCGCGTCTCGCTTTGCAAATTGAACTGCACTTTGCCCCACAGCACATCGCTGATCAGACCGTTGAGCGGCCCTGCGACCGCGGCGCCGTCCAGATGTTGAAAATCCGCGGCGTTATCCGCCATGAACTGCAAGCCAACTACGCCGTACGCTCCGCCGTAAGCCTTGGCCGAGCCGGTCACCAAGCCGAACACCGGCGAATTGTCGACCCTCTTGCCGTATTGATCGTAATCATCCGCGTTTTCTTCCAGAGCAAAACCTTTGCGCTCATAATTTGGCAAAAATTTCAGCATCTCCATCAAATAATTAGTTTTCTTGTCGAGATTGGCGCTGGACGAGTAAGAATAATCGATCGTCGTTTTATCCGCCTGCATCGGTTTGCGCGGTTTTTGAATAAACGAATAAGTCTCCATCAGATTTGCCATAGCCAATCCTCCTAACCTAAAATTTGGCGCAAACTGTCTTCCGCGCGGCGGATCTCGCTGAGCAGACTAAAGTTTTGCGTATTTTTTGATTCGATTTCTGACAGTTTGTCGTTGATGATCAAGGCGCCCAATGTGGAAGTTTTGTCGATAGTCGTGCCGTCGATCGTGATTTCTTTTTCGTCACTGGCGATCTTGGCCATCAGGTCTTCCAACTCGTTTTGCACCATATGCGCAAAACGTTTGGCGTCAGCTTCTTTAGTCGGCATTTTTTCTCGCGGATTCAGGATCAGAGTATAAACCATTGTTGTTTCTTCTGACATTTTACCAACTCCCTTGCTAAAACAGTATCGACACAAGTCCGTCCAAACTTGCATGGAAATTTAGCGATTTATTCTTTTTAATGAATACCCCTCTTTGTTCATATTATACCATATTGACGAATCCCAAATTGGTAGAACTTACGCATGGCAAATATCTTTACCCACGCGAACACGGCATAGCACTGAAGGTTACGTTCGCTTAGGGCAAAATATTTGCCGTGCTAAATAGGACGAGTTTGAGAGCGAATATTTTGCCGTAAGCGAGTTTTGGCTCGAACTTAACAAGGCTACAAAGTAGCCGACGTTAAGTGAGAGGCCACGGCTCGCGGCGGCAAAGATATTCGCTCGAATCTGAGGGTAAAGATATTTGCCGCGCTTACTTAATTAAAGTTTGTCGTTGAGTAGGCGGCCGGCCACCGCTTTGATATCGGCCAGCACATCGGGATTGTGAAACGCGGCTTCCACCAGCAGATCGGTGTTCACCGCTTTGACATTGCCGGCCTTGAGCGAAGCCTCGATCACGTCTTTAACGATGCTTTTCGGGCTGCTCCAGGCTGCCGGATTTAAGCCGCTTTGCAGTGTTTTTTCAAAACTATTTATATCCAGAGCCATGATTTTTCCCCTTCGTCCCTTGGTGCCTATATATCGTCGCCAGCCGGTCCAAACTTGCGCTGATTTGCATCGAAAAAAATAAATGAAACTATTTCGGCTAAATTACGATTTATTTATGTAGGGAGTACGGTTATGAAAAAAAGAATTTTACTATTAACTATCATTGTTATGGCCATACTGTGCGCCAATACCAAAATCTACATCGGCTCGGAAAATGACCAGCTGATCTTCGGCATAGACTCACTGCTCACACATGTCGACGGCGCGGCCGGATTGGAAATGCGCGCCTACGCTCCCAAGCGCGGTATTGTCGTCAATGGCGAGGAATACGGCGCCAAAGCCGGCAAAATGCTTTACATCACAACTATCGGCGGCAAGACCCGCACCGGAGATTTTTTGAAATATCAGTACCGCTGGTCAACGCAGGAAGAAACATTAGCCGCGCCGCACGCCTTGCAACTCGGCTACGGCCAAGGCGACAATATTTTGAGTCACTAGATATTGAGCGAATATTTTGCCGTAAGCGAGTTTTGGCTCGAACTTAACAAGGCTACAAAGTAGCCGACGTTAAGTGAGAGGCCACGGCTCGCGGCGGCAAAGATATTCGCTCAATATTTCTTAATTTGATAATTTTTAAGCATTCGCCAGATAGCGCGGGTCAATGCGCACGAAACCGTTGTCGTCCTGCAAAGTGCGCGGCAGTTCTTTCACCTTGGTTTTTTTGTAATTTGCATTGTCATTGATCTTTCGCATAACTCTCAACCTCTTTCTTTATCGATCAATATAAAAATATAACCGATCAATTAACGAATCAGCCCTGCCAGTTTGTAAAATTTTTCATTGTTTTCCACATACTCGTAATTCGCATTGTCCGCATAATCATCGCGCGACACCAGCAATTTGCCGCCGTCGAACAAACGATTGATATTCAGCTTGATGCGCATTTGCGCTTCCGCTTTGTTCATAAAAATCCCCCCATTGCTAATTCCCCAGAATAATTACAGGTTTTATGCCAAGTTTTTGGCCTTTATTAGCGGGATTTGCGTTTATTTTTGAGCAGATGCGCCACTTTTTTCTGTTTTTTTGCTAAAGATTGAGCAGTCGCGGCAACTTCCTCCAGTTTTCTATAAGCCAGGCCTTTGCGCAGGACTTCTCTGGCTTTTTGAAAACCGGATCCAAGGTCTTTGGCCAGACCGGCGCAAACCAGCGCGGCGGCGGCGTTCAAAGCGACAACATCGGCGCGCGGCGAATCCTCGCGGCCGGTCAAAATAACCTTGCAAATCTGCGCGCTGTTCGCCGCGTTGTCACAATGCAGTGTGGAAACCGAAGCTGACTGCAGACCAAAACGCTCTGGCGTAAAAATATAAGTGCTGATGAGGCCATTGTGTAATTCTGAAATACGCGTGCTGGCAGTGATGGAAATCTCGTCGAGGCCTTCCACGCCGTGAAAAACAAAAGCGTGCTTGATACCCTGCGTCCGCAGCACGCCGGACAGCAGCGTGGTCAGCGGCTCATTGAAAACGCCGACACTCTGACCGGACAAACGCAGTGGATTGAGCAACGGAAAAAGCGTGTTCAGCAGATTGAGCACACCGAGCTGTCCGCTGACGCGCGTCAATTGCGCCAGGCGCGGGTGAAAAAGCGGCAAATACAAAAAAGTCAGGCCGGTTTTAGCCAGCAGTTTGAGAATTTTTTCCGGCGCCAGCTCGATATTGATGCCAAGCTTGTCCAGCACCTGCCGCGAACTACAGCCGCAGCCCGGATCGGCGTAAACTTGTTTGGCCACCCGCGCGCCGGCTGCCGCCGCCACAAAAGCCGCCAGCGTGGAAATATTAAAAGTGTCCTGCAGATCGCCGCCGGTGCCGCAAGTGTCGATCAAGCCAGCTGACGGCGCTTTGATCTTGACCGCGTGCCGGCGCACCGCCTGCGCAAAACCCAGCAGTTCGGTCAAGTCTTCGCCTTTCAAACGCATGGCGATCAAAAACGCGCCCAATTCGGCATCGGAACATTTGCCGGAAAGAATGTGTTCCATGATCTCCGCCGCGTCTTTTTGCGCAAAAGTATTTTTGTCGATTAGTTTTTGGATAACGTTGGTCAAACTGCGCATATACATATTATAGCAAAACTATTATACAATTACTCCTGTGAATTTGACTGTCGCGGAAAAAATAATCGCCAAACATCTCATCGAGGGCAAGCCGGAACGCGGCGCGCCTATCGCTATACGCATCGACCAGACGCTCACACAGGACGCGACCGGCACTATGGCTTATTTGCAATTTGAGGCGATGGGGTTGCCGCGGGTCAAAACCGACCTGTCTGTCAGCTATGTTGATCACAACACTTTACAAAATGATTTTATGAACATGGACGATCATCGCTATCTGCAGACCGTCGCGGCTAAATACGGTGTCAAATTTTCGCGGCCGGGCAACGGCATCTGCCATCAAGTGCATCTGGAGCGTTTCGGCAAACCGGGCACAACACTGCTCGGCTCGGATTCGCACACGCCGACCGGCGGCGGCCTCGGCCAGCTCGCTATCGGCGCTGGCGGATTGGACGTGGCCTGCGCTATGGCCGGACAGCCTTTTTATCTAACCATGCCCAAGATCGTGAAAATCAATTTGATCGGCCGATTGCGGCCATTTGTTTCCGCCAAAGATGTGATCTTAAAAGTTTTGCAACTGCTCACTGTCAAAGGCGGCGCGGGCAAGATCATCGAGTACGGCGGCGACGGGCTGCCAACGCTTTCCGTGCCGGAACGCGCCACGATCGCCAACATGGGCGCGGAGCTGGGCGCGACAACCAGCGTTTTTCCGTCCGACGCTGTGACAAAGCAATTTTTGCAAGCGCAAAATCGCGCGGCGGACTGGCAAGAAATACTGGCCGACAGCGACGCGGTGTATGACGCGGAAATAAATATCGATCTATCCGCGCTGGAGCCGCTGGCCGCCTGTCCGCACATGCCGGATATTGTTCAAAAAATTTCAGAGTTGAAAGACCGCAAAGT
>JAIRZV010000132.1 GCA_031267055.1 Candidatus Margulisiibacteriota bacterium
CGTATTTTTTTGTTCCGGTCAGTTTGGCCAAAATCTCCGTCTGGCCGTCATAACGATAGCCGGCCAAATGCAAAGCTTCTTTATTCAAAGGCGCGGTCACGATGGCGTCGAGGTGTCCGGTCAGAGCATCGCGCGCCGCCGCTTCAAGATATTTATACGCCGCGCGGCCGTTCTCCGCCGTGACCCGTCCTCGGCCGTATTCGCGCAATTGGCCAAAAGGGTCGCTGACCGGATTTTTCAAGCCGCGCAAAGCGGCCGGATAACCATAAACCACGCAGTCCTGATAACGTCCGGATTTAAGCAGTTTGACAATGATCTCCGCGCCGACGCCATTGGGGTCGCCCATAGTAATACCGATACGCATATTGGCGAAATTATAACATTTTGCGGAAGTATAAAAACGTCAAATTTTGGGTATATATTTCACATGAAACGCAATTATTTTACGCTGGTTTGGATCGGCGAAAGCCACTGCAATTTTAATTTGTCTTACACTTTTACGGCGCTGAGTTTAGGTCTGCTGGCCGGTTTGCTCGGCCTGTCGCTTTTGATCTGGCGCGGCCTGGACATTTCTGCGCTGGACGCTTATCAAAAAGTTCACTCGGATAATCAGCTGCTGCACGCCAAAGCGCATTTGCTTTACCAAAAAAACCGCGCGCTGGCCAAAAATAATTCCGGATTGACACAGGAAATCAAATTGCTGGAAGCGCTGATCAGCGTGGAAGATGCCAATGTTTTTTATTTGAATTCCGATTACAAAAATGTGACGCTGGAAGAAAACACGCTCGGCTGGCGCGTGCTGCAGTACAAATTAAAAATTGGCGAACGCGCGTTGTATGAATACACGGCTGACCGGCTGCGTCCCAAAGAGCATATAGCTCTGAAAGAAAAATTGGAATTAGTACAGAGAAATATTGAAAAACTGATCCAGAGCAAACAATTCACGCCAAACATCAAAATCACAGAGCTGGCCGACAAAGAATATGTCGGGTTGGCCGGTGATCTGATCGTGCTGTCCGTGTCCAAAAAAGAAGCTTTTAATACGCAGACAGATGGCCGCGAAATCGCCGAGCGTTATAAAAAAGCTCTGCTCAAGGAATTGAAAATCGCCAAAGACAACAAGCTCCTGCAGGAAACACCGCTGCTCGGTAGTATTAAAACTATCCGTCCCAACAGCGGTCTGGAAAATATTATTCAGCAGCTGGATTTTTGTCAAAAATTTAATCAAAATATTTTAGCCCAAAACAGCACGCTGGTCGCCGGCATTTACAGCAAGGCCATGGATTTCAAAAGTAATTACGCGCGCACGCCGTCGATTTATCCGCTGCGCAATATTGAAATTTCTTCGCCTTACGGCTACCGCATTCACCCCGTGACCAACGCGGTGTCGATACATTACGGACTGGACATGGTCGCCATGCCGGGGACAAAAGTGCTGGCCACAGCCGACGGCCGCGTGACTTACGCCGGCTGGATCGGCGGCTACGGCATTGCGGTGCAGATACACCATGGTCTGGGCATCAGCACATTGTACGGACATTGCGATTCGGCATTGGTCAGCAAAGGACAATACGTGCGCAAAGGCCAGGCGGTCGCTCTGAGCGGCAATTCGGGTTTGAGCAATGGGCCGCATCTGCATTACGAAATCCGTCGCTGGAATGTCGCCATTGACCCGACTCCGTATCTCAAACGGGATATTTTTACGGCGAGCAAGGAATGGTAACGTGAAATTCACGGGCAAATTTGTCTAACCTCACGCAATCAGTTATAATTCTTTTCGTTGTTTTCTGGATGGACAGGTGCTGGAGTGGCTAATCAGGACAGACTGTAAATCTGTTGGCGCAAGCCTACGAAGGTTCGAATCCTTCCCTGTCCACCAAATATTTTTGCGCCTGTAGCTCAGTGGATAGAGCGTCAGCCTCCGGAGCTGGATGTCGCACGTTCGACTCGTGTCAGGCGCACTTGTTTCATTACACTATTGGAAAAAGATAATACCTTTCTAACACTGATGGAGCACGAGCGCGAAGCGCGAAGTCCTCGTGTCAGGCGCACTTGATATTTCGGCAAATATCAACCCGCATGTAAAGAAAACGGCAGTTTGTTTTTTTTACCAAATCATTATTTATCTCGAAAATTGCTAAAGAACTGCAGGCAGAGAAATTGATTTTCCTGTTTCATTTTGCGGAAAATGGCGAGCATCTGTTTTTCCAGGAAGCTAGGTTTAGCCAGTTTTTCCTCGGACAGTTTATAGTCTTGAAAAAAGTACTCCAGCGGCACGCCGTAAAATCTGGCTAGCTTGCAGAGCACTTCCAGACGCGGCGCGTTTTTGGTGCCTTTTTCCAGGTAAACATAGCCGGAAAAATCAATGTCGGCCAAACCGGTCAAAACTTCGATGGTCAAACCTCTTTTCCGGCGCAGATCTTTCAGGCGCTTGCTGATGTGTGTTCGTAATTGCTTGATATCATTCATGTTGCCAGCCACCTAACTTAAGTATCTTAAGAATCAATCTCGACATTTTTATTGTCTTTTACAATATTGATAAAAACAATATATGTGCTATAATATTTCTGAGCAAAAGCTTAAAAAAGGAGGATTTATCCAACCATAACATCAGCCAAACTTTTTATTACGTAATAACAAACATAGCAAAACAATAGGAGGGCTTTATGGCAAATGATTACACAGATAAATTTGAGGGGACGCCGTATTTCATTAAAAAAGGCGAACAGCTTTCCGCGGCGGGTATGACCGCGGCGCTGAATACCAAAGAAAAGGTGGCGAATAAAAAAGATACTATAAATAATAGTTCTATAGAATATCCTTCATCGAAAGCGGTTTCTGACGCTCTGTCCAGCAAACAAAATAAGGTCGCCGCAGGCACACTCAAAGATATCTTGGCTTATTCCGGCACGGCGGGAACATTTGACATACTGGCTAGAACCACATCCATGAACAGTGCGGAAAATGCCAGTGATAACAGTATACCTACGGAAAAAGCAGTAGCAACTGCTTTGAACAGCAAGCTTAGCTCCAGCGACCTGACCACATTGCGAAACGATATAAGCGCCTTACAAACTGCTGTCGGCGGTAAACAGGACAGCTTGACCACTGCTCAACAGAGCGCGGTGGACAGCGGCATTACCGCTAGCAAAGTATCTTCTTATGACAGTTATTTTGCAAATTTAAGTTTTTTCCCGAAAGGCACGATACTGGCTTTCAGCAAAACCGCTTGGGAGGATGATACAAGCGACGATTTCCGGAGGATCTGGAAGGTCTGCAATGCCGCCAATCACGCTGCTAACTCAAGCATACCCGATTTGACAAATAAATTCTTACGCGGCGGCAACCCTGATGATTATGGCGCAACCGGCAACGGCACGGTTACTTTGTCGGCAGCCAATTTGCCCGCGCATAAACACAACATTACAGACAAAACGCACTACCATACACCGAGGAATGGGTATATATCTGAGACTACTGGGAGTAGCGGAGGCTGGAACAACGTGAAAAGTTTTGTACTAGATGAAAAGAATTATACGGGTGGCTTGCCTTCAGGATTTGACCTCGATAATGTCCGCACCGCGAATTCATACTCAGGGATTACCAGCACTGAAAACAATACTGGTGGCGGTCAGTCTTTCGATGTGGTGCCAGCTTACTATACAGTTATATATATTATAAAAATATTGTAAAAGTAACCATTGCCGATGGATAGCTAGTTGATAAATTTTCCGGTTTCGCGTTTGGCTAAGCTCAGCTGTTCTTTAATCGCCCGCAATAAATTGAGCGACGGCTGCGGCAGGCGGCCAAAACGGTCTCTTAATTCCTGCTCGATATTTTCCACATCCTGCGCGGTTTTGGAATCCATGATGCGGCGGTAAAAAGAAATGCGCAAAATTTCTTCTTCCATGTAATCCTGCGGCAAATAATTTTCCTGCTTGGCTGGCAGACGGAAAATTTGTTCTTCTTCGAGCTTTTCGCCACGTACCTCGCGCACGGAATCTTCGAGTATTTTGTTGTACAGAGTAAAGCCGACATTTTGTACAAAACCGGATTGCTGCGTCCCCAGAATATTTCCCGAGCCGCGAATTTCCAGATCACGCATCGCCAGACGATAGCCAGCGCCGAGCATTGTAAATTCTTTGAGCGCGTGCAGTCGCGCTTCAGCATCGGGATTCAAAATCGCCGCGGCCGGATAAAACAGATAAGCGTAAGCCTGCTGCGCGCTACGCCCCACGCGGCCGCGGATCTGATGCAGTTGCGCCAGACCAAAATGATCGGCATTCAAAACAATGATCGTATTCGCGCCCGGAATATCAATGCCGTTTTCGATGATCGTCGTGCAAAGCAGAATATCCACCCTGCGCTCAACAAAATCCAGCACAGCCTGCTCCAATTTATGTTTCGGCATTTTGCCATGCGACAGGACGAGGCGCGCAGCGGGCACAAACTCTTGGATTTTGGTCTGCCAGTACGGCAAAGATTTTATGTCATTGTTCAAAACAAAAATCTGCCCGCCGCGCTCCAACTCGCGGTCCAGCGCCGCTTTTAATTTCTCCGGCACGTATTCGGCCAGAATAGTTTTGATCGGTCGGCGGTGTTTGGGCGGCGTGCGCAAAAGACTAATATCACGCATACCGGACAGCGAAAGATACAGCGTGCGCGGTATCGGCGTGGCGGAAAGCGTGAGAATGTCCACATTGACTGTGAGTTTTTTAATAAACTCTTTGTGCTCCACACCGAAACGCTGCTCTTCGTCCACTACCAACAAACCCAGATTTTGAAAAGCGACGTCTTTTTGCAACAGACGATGCGTGCCGATCACAATATTCGTCTGGCCGGATTTTAGTTTTTTGATAATATTGCGGTTTTCCGCCGGCGTATGAAAACGCGAAAGCATTTGAATATCCAAAGCGTATTTTTTAAAACGCGCCTGAAAATTATGATAATGCTGGCTGACCAAAATTGTCGTCGGCGCCAGCACGGCCACTTGTCGGCCAGCCATAGCCATTTTGAAAGCCGCGCGCAAAGCGATTTCCGTCTTGCCGAAACCCACATCGCCGCAGATCAATCTGTCCATCGGGAAAGACGCTTCCATATCCTGCTTGACCGCCGTGATCGCTCTGGCCTGATCCGGCGTTTCCGCAAAAGGAAAATCCGCCTCTACCAAAAGCTGCTGCTCGGTATCTTCCGGGCAGGCCCAGCCTTTGGTCATTTTGCGCAGGCGGTATAGATTAAATAATTCCAGCGCGATATTTTTGGCCGCGGTTTTGGCTTTTTGCTTGGCTTTTTCCCAAGCGCCGGAGCCGGAGCTCAAATTGGTCAATGCCGGACGCAGATCACCGGCGGAATAACGGTGCAAAAGTTTAGACTGTGTGAGCGGCACAAAAATCGTCTGCGTGTCCGCGAATTGCAATTCATAATATTCGCCAGCCACCGAGTGTTCGCGTTTATATTTTAGTCCGCGGAAAATCGCCACGCCGTAATTTTCATGCACCACATAATCGCCCGGCTGAAAATCCGGCAGCAAATAATCTTCGTTTTCCCGAAAATCCGTGTCACGGGTCAGCGCATCGAGCTGCGGCTGATAGGCGTTGATCTCCACAAAGTCCAGCTGGCGCAAAGAACGCTGATCCTGAATATTAAAAGAGCGGATCGATTCCAGCAAATTGTCCAGAAATTCCAGGCGCAACGGCGTGACATGCCCCTGCGGATAAATATCGATAATTCCGCCGCGCACAGCCAGCTCACCACGGTCTACGACCAGCTCCACGCGGTGATAATTCAGAGCGGTCAGCTCCGCGGCCAAACGAGAAAAATCGTACTCCTGCCCCCGTGTGAGTTTCATCAACTACGCGAGATCAAAACAACGCCCAGCATGATAACCAGCACGCCCAGCCAGCGCGCTGGCGAAACTGCTTCTTGAAAAAGAAAAAACGAGGCCAGCAGCACGACCGCGTAGCCCAAACTGAGCATCGGATAGGCCACGCTCAATTCCACACGGGACAAAACGATCATCCAAAACAGCGACGACAAAAAATAAAAAGCAAAACCGGCAAAGACCCACGGGTTGGTGAAAGCGCGCACAAATTGCGGCAGGATTTGCTGCCAATCAGTAAAATTAAATTGCCCGACCATCCCCATGCCTTTTTTCAAAAACAATTGCCCGACTACGCCGATCAACACCGGCACCAGCACCAATAATATTGTCTGCATATAGCCTCCTTTTTTAGTCATAATCATAATTTTTTCCGGTACACCAGCACTTGACCGAGTTTGTACGCGCTAAAAAAGGCGGCCGCCACGACGATCAGCGCAAAAACTAAAAAGCCGCGCAACGATAATTGCGAAATTACCAGCGTGCCGCCGCCGACCAAACCGGCGCAGGCGTACAGGATCAAGGCTGTGCGGGCTTGAGCGATGCCTCGCCAGGCCGTTTGGCGGGTTGGTTTACGTCGCTCGGCTAGACGCAGATAAAGCAAAATGATTTTATCGAGCTTACGCTGCAGGAAACCTTTCATTCGTGATAAGCGATGCGAAGAATGATCGCGCCCGGGCGTAAAAATCCCCAGTCCGTTGAGCGTGCGCAGGACCATGACCAGCAGCGTATCAAAGATCGGCACAGCCAGCACCAACAGCGGGATCAAAACGCTGATGCCTTCGTAAATGTAAACATAACGCTGAAAAAATTCATTGTGCCAGAGCACGATTTCCCAGTTGCTGATTTCTTTGACCTGCAAAAGTATGGCCACCGCGCCCAAAGTAAAACCCAAAAACAAAGAACCGAGATCACCCATAAAAATCGAAGCCGGCGAAAAATTATATTTCAAAAACGCCAGCGCGGCGGCGGCCAACAGCGCGCAAAACATTGCCAGGTCCGGCTGACCGGCTTTGTAAGACAGGAGAAAAAAGAAAAACGCCGCGATCGCCGAAACGCCGGCAGCCAGGCCGTCCATATTGTCCAGCAAATTGATCGAATTCGTGATAAAAGCCAGCCAGCAAATCGAGGCCAGACTGTTTAAAATATCCAGCTCAAAAAAAGAAGTCTTGAGGCCAAAACCAAAAACCAGCAGCGCAGACACTATCAGCTGGCCGGCCAGTTTGGTTTTCCAGGTCAGGCCGTATTTATCATCATACAGACCCAGCAGCGCGATCAACGCCGCGCAAAACACCACGGATTTTAGATTAAGGTCTGTCGCGCCTTTATAAAAAAAAGTCAGCCCGATAACGAACGGAATAAGAATACCCAAACCGCCCAGCAAAGGAATGGTTTCCACTTGCAATTTGCGCGTGGCCGGCCGGTCGACAATGTTCAATTTCCAGGCCAAAGCTTTGACCAGCGGCACAGTCAGCAACGTCAGAACAAAAACCGCCAGTGTCGGCAGGAAAAAAGTTTCCACGATTTGCTCCCTACAATTTATGCAGATTTTCCGCCTGGCGGCCTTTCGCGCCATTGACCAGATCAAAGACCAGTTTAGCGTTTTTGAGAATAAAATTAAAATCGTAAGCGCTGTGCGCCACAGCAACCAAAACACAGTCTGCGCTGGAAAGCGTGCCGGGTGTTAAATCCTGCGACACATATTCGCGCGGATTCTTGTCGGTGTTGTACAACTCATGCTCAAATTTAAATTTCGGCACATAAGGGTCATTGTAAGTCACTTCCGCGCCGGCGTCTTCCAGCAGCTTGATCAGATACAGAGCCACCGAGTTGCGGCAATCGTCAATGTCTTTTTTGAAAGCCGCGCCCAAGACCAAAATTTTGGCGCCGCTGATGCTTTTGCCGGAGGCGCTCAAAAGTTTACGCAACCGGTCGATTACATAATACGGCATATTCATATTGGTATCGGCGGCCAGCTCAATGAAACGGGTGAAAAAATCGTACTCGCGCGCTTTCCACGAGAGATAAAACGGATCGACCGCAATGCAATGTCCGCCGACGCCGGGGCCGGGGTAAAACGGCATAAAACCAAAAGGCTTGGTGCCAGCCGCTTCGATCACCTCCCAAATATCAATGCCCATGCGCTCGGACAGCATCAACATTTCATTGACCAGCGCGATATTTACCGCGCGGAAAGTGTTCTCCAGTATTTTGCACATCTCGGCGGTCTTGGGACAGGAAACCTCGTGCACTTTATCCGCGTCAATAAACAGGCGGAAAAGCTCGGCGGTCAGTTTGGTCGACGCCCGATCAATACCGCCCACAACTTTCGGTGTATTGTGCGCGTCAAATTTTTTATTACCCGGATCGATGCGCTCCGGCGAGAACGCCAAATAAAAATCCTGTCCGGCTTTGAGGCCGGTTTTTTCCAAAATCGGCTGCACGACTTCTTCGGTAGTGCCCGGGTAAGTCGTGGACTGCAAAACGATCAACTGGCCTTTTTGCAAAGTTTTAGCCGTTGACTCCGCCGCACTGCGCACGCACTCCAGATCAGGCGCTTTGTGTTTGTCAAAAGGCGTCGGCACGCAGATAAACACCACGTCCATAGACTGCAAGCCGCCAAAATCCGTCGAGGCGCTTAAAGTTTTTTTATTTAAGACCAGCTCTTTGACCGCTTCGGTCGGCACATCGGGAATATAACTCGCACCTTTGTTGATGCTGTCCACTTTGTTCCGGCTCAAATCAAAACCGACAGTGCGCACGCCAGCCTCGGCAAATGAACGCGCCAGCGGCAAACCGACATAACCAATGCCGATTATACCGACCTGCACGCTTTTGTCTTTTATTTTATCCGCCAACATTTTCTATCTCCTTCACATTTTTGCTCGGTAAATATTTTGCCCGTAGCGAACGTAACTTTCAGGGCTATGCCGTGTTCGCTTTGGGCAAAGATATTTGCCGAGCAAAAAACTCAGTATTTATACAAGTCGCCCAGCTTTGTTTTTTTATGCGCGATAACCATTTGCAAAATCTCCTCCAGCTGCACTTTAGGCTGAAAACCGATCAGTTTTTTTATTTTGAAAAGGTCCGGCACACGGCGCTCCATATCCTCAAAGCCGAGCGGATAAGCTTTTTCATAAGGAATATAAGTCAATTTGGATTTACTGCCGGTCAATTCGATGATTTTTTTGGCTAAATCCTCGATCGAAATTTCCAGATTATTATTGCCGACATTGATGATCTGGCCGAGCGCCTGAGGTGTCTCAACCAAACGCTGCACCGCGTCGATCACATCGCCGACATAAATAAAACAGCGCGACTGATGGCCGTCGCCGAATATCGTGATATCTTCATTGAGCAACGCCTGCCGCACAAAATTTGGTATCACCATGCCGTAGCGTCCGGTCTGCCGCGGCCCGACCGTGTTAAAAAACCGGACGACGAGCGCCGGTAGTTTTTTCTCCTGATGATAAGCCAGCGCCATGAACTCGTCGATCGCTTTGGCGTAAGCGTAAGACCAGCGCGATTTATCCGTCGCGCCCATGATTGTGTCATCTGCCTCGCTGAAAGGAAATTTGTTGCTCTTGCCGTAAACTTCCGATGTCGAAGCGATGAGAATTTTTTTCTGATACTTGTCCGCCGCGGCCAAAACAACTTCCGTGCCTTTGAGATTGGTCATCAGGGAATTGAGTGGTTTCTCCACGATCGTGTAAACGCCGACCGCCGCGGCCAGATGATAGCAGACGTCGCAGTCCTGCATCAGCTCGTCGACGATTTTTTGGTCCAGCACCGAGTCTTTAATCAATTTAAACCGGCCGGAAGCCATCAGCGGCGCGACATTTTCTTCCCGTCCGGTGGAAAGATCATCGAGAGCCACCACGTTGCAACCTTGCTGAATATAAGACTCCGCCAAATGCGAACCGATAAAACCGGCGCCGCCCGTGATAAAAACTTTCTGCATCGTATTTAAGTATAACCTACTTTGACAGATTTTTCACATAACTCTCCGCTGAATCGGCAAAATTTTCCAGCACGCGATTATTTTTCTGCGCCGCGACTTCTTCAAATAAAGGCCGGGCGGCCTGGAAATCGCCTTCGTTGAAATAAACAACCGCCAATTCGTACGTATAAATATAGTAATTATTCGGATTTTTTAAGTACTGGCGGTTATTGTCCGCGCGGAAAAAATTAAAGATCTTTTTCTGACCGTCCAGATCGCCAGCCGAACGCAGCGCCGGCAAATATTGCTGATGCGCGACAGCCTGCACCGAATTATTCGTCGGATATTTTTCTAATATCTCGCCGTACAGCGTGTTGGCCGTAATTAAATTTTGCGTCCAAATATAAGCGGACAGACTCTCCAGTTTGACCGAGTCGGTCAGCGCGTTGTCCGTCGGCTCGCCGGCAAAATAAGCGTCGGCTATTTGCACCTGTTCCTGCGGCTGATTATTCCGGCCGTAAACCACCAGCAAAAAATACTGCGCCTCCAGACCACGCGGATCGTCAGGATATTTTTCTAAAAACAGACTCAAAGCCTCGATCGCTTTTCTATTTTGCACGGAATAAACCATATCCAGCGCGGCGCCGTATTCCGCGTAAGCGCGACTGTACAAACGGTCGGCGCTTAAACTCTCCAGTGGCTCCGCGCCGCGCGGCACCGCAACAGCGCCTCCGGCCTCCGCCGGTTTGTCGCCCATTGCCAAAACCAAGCCAATCGTCAAAGCCAAAACCAACAGAATTTTTCTATACATTTTGAATTCCCCCTTTAAAATAAGCTGCCTATATATCGATTATTTTACCTCAAAAACACCATGAATTTCTTTTAATTGAGCGCTGGCCGTATTTTTGAGATACGCTTTGTAATTGTAATTGCCTTTAGCCAAACGGCTGGCCAAAAATTCCCAGACCAGAGTCCGGTCATCACGAGAGACAATTTTACCGGCAATATTCTCGTGTTTCGAACCACGGGAAATAATCAGCGTGGCTTTGTCGGCCAGCAAATTGGTTGTTACTTTGAAGCGGAAAGTGTCTTCAAAAACCAATTGATCGTGTTTCAGCACCGCGAGGTTTTTGGGCGGACGGGCATAAATTATTTTTTGCCAGTACCCGACCGCGACAGTTTTGAGCGGCCGTACAGCCGTCCAGATCAGCGCCACGGCAAGTATAACCAGCAGCCAAGCTAGCAAAGTTTTCCAGGCAAAACCGGCGCCGTTTTTTTGCCGCTCCAGTTGTTTCTGGCGTCTTTTGAATTCGTGTTCGATTTTCTCGCGCTCTTTTTCGTCTTGCGGCTTCAGCACAGACGACACCATACCGGACAGGACTACTTCTTCGGCGGTAAAAGGAGATTTAGGTTCTTTGGACGTCTCCGGCGGCGCTTGTTCTGCCGCTGGGTTTAATTCTGTTAATCCTTCCGGTTGCGTGTCGTCGTTATTTTCCAGCTCTTCCGCCATAAATTTTGCTCCTTTTCAGAATTATAGCTTAAAATTCAGGCCGGTGTAACCTTGATTGAGCGCCACGGAAATTGGCATTTGATTAGCCGCCGGACCCCAGAGTTGCCGCGGACCGGGCGAAGTAAACACATCAGTCGCGCTCCAAGCCCGGCGCCGCGTTGCCAAAAATTTGAAAGCCGGAGAACCAGTCTTGACCAGCGCTTTTTCAATGACCATCTCATCTTTGCCGTGGCGTTTCTCGACATTGATGAGTCCTGTCAGAGGAATAGCCAGCACGCGGCCACCTTTATGGAAATCGCTCAAAGCGGCCATGTAACCGGTGCGCCCGTCCAAAATCAGCGAGCCGGCGATCAGCCCCAGATTGAAAGTAAACGCCGCGTCAAAAAGCGACGGCGCGCCGCAGCGTCCTTCGTAGCCAAAAAAGTGATTGTTCGTGGCGAACGGCGTGTCCGGCGAGAGCTGTTTGATGCGCGCCGCCGTCATGTCTATCAATAGTTTTTCCGTCGGGATTTGCGAGACCTGCAAATTGCCGTGCGAGTCACGGTCCAGCAAAAGCATTTCCTGAATATACTCCGGCAGGGACTTGAAAAGCGCGGCCTGTCCGGACTGCAATTCTTTGGCGGCAAATTCGCGGCGTTTAGCCAGCGGCAGATTTTTCAAACTGGAAACATGCCGCGCCATTAAGTCGTTGAGCGTTTTCAGCAAATCGGTCAGGTCGGGAATAAACTCGATCAAACCTTCTGGAATAATCACCACGCCGTGTTTAAGACCTTTTTTGGCGCGCTGAATCACGATTTGCGCCAGATTGTCGACAATTTTCCGCAAAGGAATTTTCCTGGCGGCAATTTCCTCGGAAATCAAGACCGCTGCCGGTCGCGTCTGCAAAGCCACTTCCAGCGCCACATGCGAAGCCGCGCGTCCCATGAGTTTGATGAAATGCCAGTATTTGCGCGAGGACGGTGTGTCCTGCAAAATATTGCCAACCAGTTCGGCGTAAATCTTGGTCGCGGTGTCAAAACCAAACGAGATCGGCAAAAACTTGCCGACCTGCAGATCGCCATCGATAGTTTTCGGCACGCCGATCACCTGTACTTCAGGATAAAGATATTCGGCCAGCAACGCGGCATTGGTGTTGGAATCGTCGCCGCCAATAATAACGAGGGCGTTCAATTTATTTTTGGCACAGACTTTTTTGACCTGCAAAAATTGCTCTGTCGTTTTGATTTTAGTCCTATCCGAACCCAAAAAATCAAAACCACCAGTGTTTAAAATCTGCTTCACGTCTTTGTCGGTAATCGTAAAAAACTCTCCGTCCAGCAAACCTTTCGGGCCGCCGCGCACACCCAGCAGGACATTTTGTCTGCCCAGCACGGCTTTTAGTCCAGACACCACATTGTGTCCGCCGGCCGCCGGTCCGCCGGAAAAAAGCACCGCCACACGCCGACCCAACGCCGGACTCAAGTTTTTTCTTTTGGCGGCCAAAAGCCTGTTGCCGCCGGCCTGAACTATATGCCGGAATTCCGCGGCCACCTGTTTGGCGTCTTTGGTATTCAGCGGTTTGCCTTCGGGATTAAAAGTAACCGGCGCGATCTGTCCCTGCTCGTCAAGAAACAATTTGCAGACCGGCGTGGCAAGTTTGCGGACTTCTCTTTCAAAAATCGAGTTGCCCTGCTCCATTTTTTTCAAATCAGCGGATAACATCGCGGCTCAAACTCCTTTTTTAAGCTTTGTTTGCCGAGCCTAAAACCTCGATATTTTTGTGTTTGTACAGCTCTTTCAATAAATCTCTGGCCGGGCCGAGATATTTGCGCGGGTCAAATTCAGCCGGTTTTTCGGCAAAAACTTTGCGCACCGCGGCAGTCATCGCCAGACGGCCATCGGAGTCAATGTTGATCTTGCAAACCGCGGATTTGGCGGCCGCACGCAGTTGCTCCTCGGGAATACCGATCGCCGCTTCCATTTTGCCGCCGTATTTATTGATCAGGTCTACATATTCCGGCGGCACGGACGACGAGCCGTGCAGAACGATCGGAAAACCCGGAATGCGTTTCTCGATCTCCGCCAAAATATCCAGACGAATTTGCGGTTTTTGGCCGGGTTTAAATTTGAAAGCACCGTGCGAAGTGCCGATCGAGATCGCCAAACTATCCACGCCGGTTTTCCGGACAAAATCCTCGACCTCCTCGGGACGGGTATAGGTATGCGTTTCCGCGGAAACCTCGTCCTCGACGCCAGCCAGCACGCCCAGCTCGCCCTCCACAGTGACGTCGTGTTGATGCGCGTATTCCACGACTTTCTTGGTCAGCGCGACATTTTCCGCATATGGGTGATGTGAGCCGTCGATCATCACGGAGGAAAAACCGTACTCTATGCAGCTCTGGCACAATTCATAAGTGTCGCCGTGATCGAGATGCAGGACTATCGGTATAGCGTAGCCCAATTCTTTAGCATACTGCACCGCGCCCTGCGCCATGTAGCGCAACAGAGTTTGATTAGCGTATTTGCGCGCGCCGCTGGACACCTGCAGGATCACCGGCGACTTGGTCTCTACACAGGCCTGAATGATCGCCTGCAATTGCTCCAGATTATTGAAATTGTAAGCCGGCAGCGCGTAACCCCCGGAGACCGCTTGCGCAAACAATTCTTTCGTATTGACCAAACCCAATTCTTTGTAACTGACCATAATTTCTCCTCTCGCTGTTAAATTAGCGCCTATTTTTTACCATTTTTGGCCGGAAAAGACAAACTGAAAAGCAACAACAAAATTCACCAGCCGCCGGTCGCGGCTTGGTATTATTTTTTGGGCAATGAATATCCCAAAAAATATCGATGCATTTCGGATGTATATTTTGTCGATAAGTTGGTAATTACTGTTTTATCAGTATGTGATTTTTTTGGCAGTAAATATATTCACCGCAAGAGCGAATATCTTTGCCGCCGCGAGCCGTGGCCTCTCACTTAACGTCGGCTACTTTGTAGCCTTGTTAAGTTCGAGCCAAAACTCGCTTACGGCAAAATATTCGCTCTGCAAATGAGC
>JAIRZV010000011.1 GCA_031267055.1 Candidatus Margulisiibacteriota bacterium
TATTTGGCCGCGCTGGAAAAACACAGAGTTTACGCCGATCCGCAAATGCGCCGCGATATGATACTCGCGCAGATCAAGCAGATCGAGGCGGAAAAAAATTTGCAGGCGGCGCTGGACGAACAGGTTTTAAACGAAGTGACGTTCATTAACGAATGTCCGATGGCTGTGCTGGCGGAGATCGATGCAAAATATTTGTCCGTGCCGCAGGAATGTCTGATCACCACCATGCAGAAAAATCAAAAATATTTTCCGCTGCTGGACGCGCAGGGGCGGCTGACTAAATATTTTATTTTGATTTCTAATAATGTAAATAAAAAATCTCTGTCCAATATTATCAGCGGTAATGTCAAGGTTGTGACCGCGCGGCTGGAAGACGCCAAGTTTTTTTACGAGGAAGACCTGAAAACGCCGCTGGAAAAAATGCTCGAAGGTTTAAAAAAAGTTACATATCAGGAAAAAATCGGCACGATTTATCAGAAAATTGAGCGGATTGCCGCGCTGGCGGAATATTTGGCGGATAAATTAAAACTCTCGGCGGCGCAGAAAAAACTGGCGTCCCGCGCGGCTTGGCTGGCCAAAGCGGATTTAAATTCCAAAATGGTTTATGAGTTTCCCGAATTGCAGGGCATCATGGGACGTTATTACGCGGCTGCGGCCGGCGAAGCGCCGGAAGTCGCGGCGGCCGCATTAGAGCACTGGAAACCGCGTTATGCCGGAGAGAATGTCCGCCAAGTCGGACTTATTTCCGCGCTGGTCGCACTCGCGGACAAGACGGATTCCATAGTTTCTTGTTTTTCCGCCGGTTTGTTGCCGACCAGTTCGGCTGATCCTTACGCTTTGCGCCGCGCCGCGCAGGGCGTAGTAACGCTAATTCAAACTCTAAAATTGGATATTGATTTGCCGACGCTGATTGCGCGGGCTTTGGATTTGTTGTCAGCTAAAAAAGATTTGCAGAAAGATATTTTAAAATTTTTCCAGTTGCGCCTGAAAAATGTTTTGCAAGAAATGCGTTATTCTTACGATGTCATTGAGGCTGTGTTGTCTGTGCAGTCCGACGATATTTTCCAGACTATTTCCAATGCCGCGCTAGCCGCCGAACAGAAAAAAGACAGAAAGTTCATCGAAGCGGCGGTGCGTGTCAATAATATCGCGGCGCAACAAACCGCCGGTCTGACGGCGGCGCAAGAAAGTCTGTTGCAAAAGCCGGAAGCTAAAACTTTGCTGGATTTGCTACGCAAAAAAGCCGCGGCGCAAGAATTTGTCGCGCCGATCGAAAGATTTTTTGAAAAAATTTTAGTGATGGACAAAGACGAAAAGCAAAAAAACGCTTATTTATCTTTATTGAAAGAAATTGACGGCCTGTTTAAACAAACGGCGGATTATTCTAAAATAGTTTTGTAAGGAGGCTTTATGACAGTTGTGGAAAGATTAAATGACGAGATCAAAACCGCGATGAAAGCAAAAAATCAGCGGCGGCTGGATGTGGTGCGTATGCTCAAGGCTAAAATACTCAATGTCAACGCGCGCGGCGAGATTAGCGAAGAAGAAGCCGTAAAACTTTTTCGCAGTTACGCCAAAACTTTGACCGAGACCATAGACCTAGCCAAAAAAGCCGGTAAAAATGAAATAGCCGCGGAAACAGAGGCGGAGCTGGTGATCGTGAAAGAATTTCTGCCGCCGGAATTAACCGCCGAGCAGCTTACGGCGGCGGTGCAAAGCGTGATCAATGAACTGGGCAAGGACAAAAGTAAATTTGGCCTTTTGATGAAAACTGTCATGACCAAACTCGGCGGTCAGGCGGATGGTGCGGCGGTCAAGGATATTTTAAATAAATTGCTGACCTGATGGATATTCGCGCGGCTTTAAAATCCGGTAAACCTTTGATCTTCGACGGAGCTATGGGTACTGTCCTGATGCAAAACGGTTATGAAAACGCGCTGGCGGACAAACTCAATGTTGGGCGGCCGGAAATCATCGCGCAAATTCACCGCGAGTATGCTTTGGCCGGCGCGGACATCGTGGAGACCAATACGTTCAATTCCAGCTTGAACAAATTGCGGGAATTGGGTTTGGTGGACAGACTGGAGGAATTCAATCAAGCCGCGGCGCAGAATGCCCGCGCTTCCGGCGCGCGCTTTGTCGCCGGTTCTCTGGGGCCGACCGGCAAATTATTAGAGCCGCTTGGCGCGTTGAGTTTTGACGAGGCCTATGCGTCGTATCGCGCGCAGGCGGAAGCTCTGGAAAAAGCCGGAGTGGATTTATTTATCGTCGAAACTATCAGCGATATACAGGAGATGCGCGCGGCGCTGCTGGCGATTAAAGACGTCAGTGGCCGGCCGGTGATCTGCTCTCTGACTTACGACGAACAAGGACGCACTTTGACCGGCACAGATATTTTTACTGCCGGCGTGACTTTGCGCGAACTGGGCGCGGACGTCTTGTCTATAAATTGCTCGATCGGGCCGGAAGGCGTGGTCGGCCTGTACAAAAAATATTATAAAGATTTGGGCGAACTTGGACTGCCGCTAATGGTCATGCCCAACGCCGGCCTACCGGAATTGATTAACGATAAATTGACCTACACTATGACACCGCAGAAATTCGCGAAAATTATGACCGAACTGGCGCAGTATGGCGTGCAAATATTTGGCGGCTGCTGCGGCACAACCCCGGCGCATATTGCCGCACTGTCCGCGGCTATCCATAAAATATCCATAAAATATCATAATTCTGATAGCGCTAAAAAAGAAGTTTATTTTACCAGCCGCAGCAAGGTGGTGCGTTTGTCTGAAACGCAGCCATTTTTAAAGATCGGCGAGAATCTCAACCCGACTGCGCGGAAAAAATTTGCCGAGGAATTAAAAGCCGGTCAGGAAAATTTTCTGCGTGCCCAAGCTAAAGAGCAAAGCGCGGCGGATTTGCTGGATCTCAATGTCGGTGTGCCGGAATTAGACCAGGCACACTTAATGCGAAAATGTGTGCAGACTTTGACTATGGTCACGGATAAACCGCTTTGTCTGGATTCTGACGATCCGGCCGTGCTGGAAACCGCTTTGAAAAATTATCCGGGCATTGCACTGATTAATTCCGTGAACGGCAAGCAAAGTTCTTTGGAGAAAATTGTTCCGCTGGCCAAACGTTACGGCGCGGCTTTGATTGCGTTGACGCTTGATGAACAGGGTATACCGGATACGGCCGGGCAAAGAGTAGCCGTGGCCCAAAAAATCATCGAATATTTGCGCGCGGCCGGTTTTCCCGAACACAAAGTTTTTTTTGACGGATTGGTCATGACTCTGGCTTCCGAGCCGCAGGCCGCGCTGGTGACGCTGAAAACCACCGAAGCGCTCACCAAGCTGGGCTGGCATACTTCCCTAGGTGTGAGCAATGTGTCTTTCGGCCTGCCACAGCGTAAGAATATCAACAATGTTTTTCTTAAATTATTGGCGCAGGCCGGACTCAAAGCGGCTATCTTGAGCGCGGCGACCTACCGGCAAATCGACCAATATACCGAAGCGGAGCAGTTGGCTGAAGCGGTGGTCCTGGGCAAAGACCCGAATGCCGCCAAATATATCGCGCAAGTCGCCGCGCCGGAAACCAACTCTACTTTAAAAAAATCAGCGGCCAAAGAGCTTTCGATTTACGAGACGATTATCGAAGGCAACGAGGCGGTTGTGCTGGATTTGGTCAAAGCCGCTCTGGAACGGAAAAAGCCGCAGGAAATTTTAAGCCAAGAGCTGCTGCCGGCTTTGGAAAAAGTCGGCGAGTATTATTCCGCCGGCCAGTATTATCTGCCGCAAATGATCGCTTCGGCTAATACAATGAAAAAAGCTTTTGAATATCTCAAGCCTTTGATGCAGCAGTCCGGCGTCGCGCCACTCGGCACGGCGATTGTTTGCACGGTCGAAGGCGACATTCACGACATCGGCAAAAATATCGTGGCGATGATGCTGGAAAATCACGGGTTTCAGGTGGTCGATCTCGGCAAAGATGTGTCGGCCGACAGGATAGTCGCGGCGGCGCTGGAGCACAAGGCCGATATTATTTTATTGAGCGCTTTGCTGACCACGACTATGCTCAAAATGAAAGAGGTCAAGGCCAGGCTGCTGGAAAAAAATCTGGACATTCCGGTCATGGTTGGCGGTGCGGTGGTAACGCCGGAATTTGCCAAAAATTTTGGCGCGCATCATACGGCCGATGCCGCGGCGGCCACGCTGCTGGCCAAAAACTTATTAAAAAAATAAAGAATATTTACTGTCCGGCAATAATTGTTTTTCCAGTATGCAAAATGTCAAACCTGAAATGAGGGTTTGTTATCTCACCAGTGTCAGTGTAATCATAATTAACTCCAGTTGTCTCTGTAGTCGCTGCGTATACATTGACTCCAGTTATCTTGGCCAGTCTGGTGGCTTGATTCTCTTTACCCTGACCGTTACTACAAGCTTCTAAGCAGAAAAAGCGAATTGGATTATGCGCGTTTAGATTATGCCAGGCATTCTTAAACCCGAGTTTTGTGTAATCACTCGGATCGAGAGTATGACCGCTATAAATCCCTGAGGTGCCAAAATAGGTCTTGTTGTGAGTGCCGTGTCCGCCAATGATGAAAGTGATTTCTTTGCCCTGCGGCAGATTTTCAGTCAGTAGTTTTAAATATTTTTGCAGATCTTGATCGCTGCTAATTGAGAAAAATAAAACCTGATTGTTATGCGTGATCATTTCCGCAAAGCTATTTTGGGTCAGAGCGTAATTATAATCTGCTTGCGCATAAAAAATAACAGTGACTGGCTTTGTGGAATCAATTTGTTTGTTTTCTAGTTTTGCTCTTTGTTCAATAATATGCTGTGCTATGGCATCGTTTTTAAAACGCAAGGCGGAATTTTTTATGCCGATAGCTTCTAATTCTTTATCCCATTGTTTTACAAGCATTTGGGGGATTGCCTCAATTATGAGCCTGGCATATTGTCTTTCCTGTTTTTTTTCAGCGTCAAAAGTAAGGACTGTTTTTATATTGCCAAAAAATCTCCTTATTGGATTATGCATGTTTTTGTTGGTTAGGTTTAATATTTGTAATGATTCGACCAATAATCTTCTATCAGTGGCTAATAAATCTGGAATGAAACCAGGATTGCTTCCTAGAAAACTACTAAATTCTTGTGGTGCTCGTTTATGTGCTTCTCTTAATACTTGAGAAATAACCACGCCGCCATTTTCGATATTTGCGGCTAGTTCATGTAAAAGCTCTTTGTTTAGTAATGTAGAAAAATCCAATTTTTCTACGACGTTGAAAATAGACTTGAAAGAATTATCATAATCCCAGTGGATTAAGGTTGATAGGATAATCTGCGGATTGTTCTGAGCTTTTGTTCCTAGATGCAAAAATGCGTCTGGATTTTTTTCTAAAATCGGCAGAATGAAATCTAAATTGTTTTGCAACTCATCAGTTGCATATGCGGAAATCTTCAAGCCCTTATTTACGGAACAAGCCAGAGTTAACAATTCCTCGTCCATTATTTCACGGCATAAATCTAATAAATACGCAGGAGCATTATTGGCTTTTTGAATTAAAGTCATAATAAAGTTTTTGTCATTACAGTACTGTTGGATCAGGGGGAATTTTTCAGCAAATGGTATTGATTTATCTAAATATGCTTCTATTGCTTTTTGTTGATCTGGTGAAAGTTCTTGATTGAGTTCCGTTGGCGTAGTAGTAGTTGTTGTTGGGTAGTCTATAATATGGAGGGAAGAGCGTGATTGTTCTGTAATGTCGGGAATGCCGGCTGTTATTGGCTGGGCTAGAGTATCAATTTTTTTTGTGGGACTTTTCTGGATTTCAATGGGAGGAGTGATAAAAGTTGTTTTCTGCCAGACTATATTTTTGTCCGGCAGACTGTTAGCTATTCTTGTATATAAATAATGGCTCATAACTTAGTATACCCATTTTAGGGGGTTTTATGCGCTTATAAATTTTTGAGATTTTTTAGGACTCTGAGGAAAGAGCGGTTTTTCTTCTGGAGTTCGCGCGAGCCGCGGGTGATCTTGCACAAACGATTATCCAATCTGCTCAATAATGTTTAGAAAATTATTTGTGTCGATCTTCAATACGCGCAAAGTGTTTTTGATAATATATATTGGAACTTCTTTACAATGGTATGGCACAACTATCGGACGGATTAACCCCGGCCGCTGATATATGCAATGGCTGCCTTTTTGCCGCACAAAAACACAGCCTACATATTTCAAGAAAGCCTCAAATCGGGCAAAGGATATAGGAATTAATCTAGGCAGAAATTTTTACTCTTTCCGTTTCAGTGGCTATTAACTGCGGTTCAAAATATTTGTTATTATATTTTTTCCAACCGCAGTCAGCCAAGACCTGATCCAGCGTACCCATATTAGTGGCTTCCTCAAAAAACAACTCCACCAATTCGGTGAAATTTTTTCTAGCTTCTTCCAGCGTTTTACCACAGGTTGATATATCCAATGTAGGACAAGCCGCGATTATAGTGTTCTCGTCTTCGCGAAAGAATAAAGCCGTCAAATTTGTATCTATTCCTGATTTGTCCATAAATATCACCTTTTATTATTTTAACATAATTCCACACTGACACAACTTTTAGTATACCCATTTTATGCGGTTTTATGTGCTTATAAATTTTTGAGATTTTTTAGGACTTTGAGAAAAGAGCTGTTTTTCTTCTGGAGTTCGCGCGAGCCGCGGGTGATTTTACACAGCGAGGTCTTCAAAACTTTGGCGATCTCACGCTGCGTCTGGCCGGCCGCCAGCATTTTGATGACGCGCCAACGCTGGCAAAGCTCGCGCAACTCATTGGGTGTAAGAATATCACGTAAAAATTCCGTTAAAAGTTTCCGTCCGCATTTGGTCAACGCGCCACAGAGTTCCTGCAATTCCTGCCGATCGTTCATGTTACTATTAAAAGAAACAAGCGCGGAAATGTCAAATAATTATTTCGGAAATATGCTGGATTACCAGATCCGGCGGCTCGGCCTGGAACGGTTCGGCGCCGTTAAAGCCCCAAGCGCAACCGATGGTGAAAACTCCAGCCTGCCTACCGGCCTGCGTATCGTAAACCGAGTCGCCGAATAAAACCGCCTCTGTTTGATTGAGGCCAAGCTGCGTGCAGGCGTGCAGTACGGGCAACGGACTGGGTTTGCGTTCCGGCAAAGTGTCCGCGCCGATGATGATGTTGAAACTCACCGGGCAGGACAATTTGGCCAGAATTTTAGCGATGAAATAACTATGTTTGTTGGAGACAATGCCCAGCGATTTTTTCTGCAGACGCAGCCGTGTCAGAAAATCTGGCAGCCCCGGATAAAATTTTAGGCCGGTGTACATATACGTTTCGTGATGTGCGCGGTAGATCCGCGCGGCTTCTGCGCGTTCAATATCCGGCCGTTCGGACAACGTGTCAGCCAGCATGACTTCGAGGCCGCGGCCTATAGCCCGCCGCGCCTGCGCAAAATCCAGCGCGGGCAGCCCGTAATGCTGTCGCGTGTGATTGATCGAAGCCATGATGCCTTGCGAGGTATCGACCAGCGTGCCGTCAAAATCAAAAAGAAAAAGTTTTTTGCCGCTTAAATTTAAAGACATCGAATATTTGTAGCTTACAGGCCTTGATCTGTCAATTCTTTGACAAACATACCGGATGAGTGCAAGATTGTTAGCGGAGTTTTAACGTCGATTGGTTGGAGCAGGTAAGCGATGTAGAATATCTAGCCGGAAAATAAAAATTAAGGAGTAATTATGCGAAAAATATTAGGCGTTGCGTTTATTTTATTGGTCTTGACCGGAATAATTTTAGCGCAAACTATCTCCCCAAACGAAAGGAAAGAAAAAATGCCCAAGATATTGGTAGTTTATTATTCACATTCCGGCAACACACGCGAGATTGCCAATGTGCTCAAAGATTTGACCGGCGGTGACATTTTTGAGATTCAAACTACGACGCCGTACCCTGTGGAGTACAGTGCAATTGTGGAACAGGTGAGAAAAGAAAAAAGCTCCGGAGTTAAACCAAAAATCAAAAGCGGTTTTGCTGGAAGCAAAGATTATGACCTTGTGTTTCTCGGCTCGCCTTGCTGGTTCGGCACAATAGCGACGCCTGTCGAGACATTTTTGTCCGAGCAGGATTTTTCCGGCAAAACAATTGTTCCTTTTATCACGCACGGCGGCAGTGGTCTGGGCAACTCGGCGCGAGATATTAGCGTGTTGCAGCCGTCGGCCAATGTCGTGTCGGGTAAGGCTTTCAGCCGAGGCAGCCTGAGCTCCGCTCAAAAAGAAATTGCGGACTGGCTGGCTTCTTTTCTTTGACAAACATGCCGGATGAGCGCAAGATTATTAGCGGAGTTTTTTAGAAAGGGGAAGTCAGCATGAAAGTTATATTGGTCAATGGCAGCCCGCATGAAAAAGGCTGTACTTATACGGCATTGGCCGAAGTTGCGGAGACTTTAAAAAAAGAAAATATTGAGACGGAATTTTTCTGGTTGGGAAACAAACCATTGTCTGGTTGCATTGCCTGCCGAAGCTGCGCGGAGAAAAAACGCTGTGTGTTTGACGACAGAGTGAATGAATTTCTGGCTGTCGCCGCGGACTTTGACGGCTTTATTTTTGGCACGCCGGTGCATTGGGCGGGCGCGTCGGGTGCACTGACTTCTTTTTTGGACAGAGTGTTTTACGCCGATAACTGTGGCGGCCTAAGATTTTTTTATCTGAAACCGGCCGCGGCGGTCATGTCGGCGCGGCGCGCGGGAACTACGGCGACCTACGATCAGGTGAATAAATATTTTGGCCTGATGCAAATGCCGATAATTTCTTCGCAGTATTGGAATATGGTGCACGGCTCCACGCCGGAAGATGTGCAGAAAGATCTGGAAGGCCTGCAAACCATGCGCACGCTGGCGCGTAATATGGCGTTTTTTCTGTGTTGCAAAGAAGCCGGTCTTCAGGCAGGAGTGCCACTGCCGACGGAAGAAAAAAAGATTGTTACGAATTTTATTCGGTAAAAACAGCGAGCCAGCCGGGTGGTTTTTCTTTAAAAATCCACCTTAGCCGAATCCAGTCCAGACCAGCCGAACTGCGGCAGTTCATCGATGCGGCGCATATCTTCCGGCGTTATTTCAAAATCGAACACTTGCAGATTTTCTTTGATCCGGGCCGGAGTGACGGATTTAGGCAGAGGCAATATCCCATTCTGCAAACACCAGCGCAGACAGAGTTGCGCAATCGACTTGTGATATTTTTGCGCGATTTGCTGCAAGCTTTGCTCCTGCAAAATACGGCCGCTGCCCAGAGGACTCCAAGCTTCGATCAAGATGCCGTGTTTCCGGCAAAAATCCACCGTCTCTTTTTGCGGAAAGCCAGGGTGATATTCTATTTGATTTACCGCGGGCGGCACTTCCGCTAGGTCCAGCAGCGGCTGAATGTGTTGCGGCTGAAAATTACTCAAGCCGATAGCTTTGATCCGGCCTTCTTTATATAGTTTTTCAAAAGCTTTCCAGCTGGCGATGTTTGGCTCCGGGCTTTTGTTATCCGGCCAGTGAATTAGGTACAGATCCACATAGTCCAGCCGCAGTTTTTGCAGACTTTGGTCAAAGGCTTTGAGCGCGCTGTCATAACCGCGTTCGGTATTCCAGAGTTTGGTGGTGACATAAAGTTTCTCACGCGGCACGCCACTTTCGCGGATACCCTGTCCGACACTTTCTTCATTTTCATAACAGGCGGCTGTGTCTATATGTGTGTAACCATACTCCAGCGCGGTTTTCACGGCGTTTACAGTTGCTTCGCCGGGCGGCGTCTGCCAGGTGCCAAAACCCACCGCGGGAATACTGACTCCGTTGTTTAATTTATAGTTCTGCATAAGGTTTTCCTTTCATTATTACTTTGCAACTACAATGCTGGCTAACTGAGCCAGCGACTGGCTCTCGTTCATAATGCAAATAACTTTAATGTTGTAAACTCGTAACTTCGGCCACTACGTGGCCTTGTTGCGCAGGGGCGCTCTCGTCACTTCGGACGCTTCGCCGCCTTTTAGGTTTGCTGTCGAACTTCACAAATGACTATATTTACATCGTTTGTCATTTCTCCGACCTTGTCACGTCGCCGCCTACGGCGGCTTGTGGCTCTCGCTTCACTTCGCTCGCATATGCTCACTTGTGAAGCTCGAGTGGAGCTGAACAGAATCGAACTGTCGACCTCCACAATGCCATTGTGGCGCTCTACCAATTGAGCTACAGCCCCAGAATCAATGCTTTTTTACTATAAAAAAGCCTAAAATACAATAGATAAGCCAAAGCGCGCGAATTTTTCTAGTTGGGGAAGGATAATTCCGAAAAATAAATAAGGTATAATTAGTTTAAAATGCGGGTATTTTTACAGATATTAAAGTATACTAAAAAAAGTGGGACAGTTTCTTAAAAGTTACGATATATTCTTGGTGAGTTTGAGTTAAGCAAAAAAAATAAAATTGAGGAGTGCGCGGTATGTTAAAATCAATACTTGAGGGAACGATGAAAGATAATGATGTTATATTAAGTGTTTGGGCTGGGCTTTCTCCGGAAATAAAAAATTTAGAGTATGAACTTAAATTGCCTAACGGTGCTGCCGCTGTTTGGACTTATGCGGAAGGGAAAGAAAAATACGCCCAAACTGTCCAACAGGCAAATGAATTGTTTGATAATACTCGTATAGGCAAATTCTTGAATAACGTAATGGTCAATTCGCTTGAGCCGGAATTCAAAAACCTAGTGGCAGATATTACTGGTTTTTTTGAGAAGAACGAGATAGCTGTGCCTAAACATCGTGTTTATGCATTGGCTCTAGGTGCGGTAACCAACTTTGGTGGTTACTCTGTAATTCCGCGTTTTGATTCTTGGCAGGCGGTGGCCAATAGAATGGTGACTATAGTAACCGGCCAGGGGTTAGTGTATGAAACAGCAGACCGGCAGACCGCTGAAGATGTTTTTGCTTTAAAAACTTTGTCTGTTGGATACGCTCAATCCGTTTATGGCCAAGAGGCGAATGCTCCCAGAAATGAAGCTATTCTTATGGCGGGAGATGCCACCAGATTTCTAGAATTTGTTAAAAAATTAAATGATCGATTGACGGATAACAATTTTATCGGCGACAAGAAATTTATTGGCAGGACAGAATTATCCGAGGGGGATTTACAAATGTTGGAGGAGATCCTTACAACTCCAGCGCTTCAGCGGGGCGTGAATGCAGGAGATGTCCATGCTGTTGATGAAAACTACAACGCAGCCGGTGAAAAAATCTATGCGGTAGAACAATTAAGAGAAGCCATTGCTTATTTGGTGGCTCGCAATGTTTCATTGCCAAAAGGTATGGTTGATGCTTTGTGTTTTGAGGGACAGAATACAACACATTATATTAATTATATGTATTTAAAAGTGTTACGGGCTTGGGCTAACGCCAAAGTTTCCGGACAAACGGGTAGTAATATTTGGTTGATAGTTAAAGATGAGCAAATAAAAACTGCGTTGCAAGCTGGAGTGGATGTTTTGCGTCGGAGTGGCGTCTGGGATGATAATATTTTGAGAGTCAACTTTTTAATTCAGCAAACAGGCGTCCCTGCGTTCAAAGACGATGGTACTTTGTCATTTGCGGAGGATAATAGTTTGGACATGGTGAGTACCGGGCACGGCGCAACTTTAATCAAAGCCGTTAATGATATTTATGAAACAACTCATGCTGTGGACGATCAAGCTGTGCCGGTGTCTATGCAAACAATTGATAATCTTGGTTCTGCGGTGTATGAATATACGGCTCTGGGACAGAACGGCGCCCGCTATGAAAACGAGGTGCGCTCTAAACTTGCCGAGATTGTTTATAGCGAAGGAACGGAAACAGAAAAAATGCAGCAATTGCTGGCTTACGCACAAGATATTTCTAGCCAAGCCGGAAAATCTTTTACCACGCGAAATGATGACACACTAGCGACAGTGTTGGCGCGTTTTATCGAAATGCGCTGGGATTATCTGTTGGATAGCTCCGCTCAAACTAAGGATAATGCGAAATATGTGGATGATAATAAGATCTCGGCAGAACAACTTATGGAACAGATAAAAACCTTGCCAATAACTGTGGCATTTGTGGTAGCTCCGGCGCCCGGACAAAAAGGCGGCGGTTTATACGTTAATGCCCAGACTGGAAGAATGTCCGTGGTGGAAGGAGATTCTTTGGCCAAGGATCAACCTGAGACGGCTTTTTATTTTAATCCACTGCTTTATGTGGTTTTAAGTTCAGGAATGTCAAGCGAAGCGGAAAGCGGTCTCATGATTTTAACGGTCAAAGGTAGCAAAACCAAAGTGGAAACCGCTTCAACCAATATTGCCACAGATTATACCAAAGCTCTTAAAGTGGTAGTTGTTATTCCGGAGCAAGATTTGGCGCGTTCTTTCCAGCAAAATAAAACGCTGAATGAAACCAGTATTAATACTCCAGACCAAAATCGTGTTAAAGCAATCGAAAGTTTACGTACTGCTATCGAACGGGATATTCACGCTATTGCGGAAACCAGTGGCAGAACTCCCGAAGAAGTGTTTTTGCTATTTGATAAAGCTCAGGATGTCAGCGTAAATGCGTTTTTTGGCAGGCCGTAATTAAGTATAAACATAGAACGCTAAATACATAAAAAGAGTTGGTATATTTATTAAGAATAATTCTAAAATTTTTGTGTTAAAATATTTTCGTGAAACTCCAAACGGTTATTCAGACCCTGAACCGTACCGCGCCGCCGCAGTACGCTTGCGCCTGGGACAAACAAATCGGCCTGCAGATCGGCGATAAAAACGCGGAAATAAAAAAAGTGCTTGTCACGCTGGATATTACTTCCGCTGTTATTGAACGGGCGGTCAAACAAAAAGCAGATCTGATCGTCGCGCATCACGCGCTGTTTTTCCGGCCACTGGAGAATATCAATCTGCGTCAGCCGCTGGGACAAAATATTGCCAAACTTATCAAAAACGATATCGCGGTTTTTGTAGCGCATACCAATCTCGATGCCGCGCCCGACGGCGTGAATTGGACGCTGGCCAGACAGTGCGGCCTCGAGCCGGAAAAATGCGAAGTTTTAGAACCGACTTATCGTGAGCAGTTTTATAAATATGTGGTTTTTGTGCCGACGGAGGCAGTTGAGGCTGTGCATGAGGCGATAGCCGCGGCCGGCGGCGGACATATCGGCCGGTATTCCGACTGTACTTTTCGTTTGGCTGGCACGGGCACATTTCGTCCGCTGGCCGGAGCTAACCCTTATACCGGCAAGCAAGGCAAATTGACAAAAACCGAGGAGATCAGGATCGAGACAATAATTGCGGAGGAAAAAATCGGCGCTTTGCTCAATGCGGTCAAAGCGAAACATCCTTACGAAGAGATCGCTTACGATCTGTATCCTCTGAAAAACCGCGGCCAGGCTTACGGTATCGGACTGCTCGGCCGACCGGAGAAAAACTCTAAATATGCCAGATATAAAAAAATCGCGGTGTGTTCCGGCTCCGGCGGTTCTTTGGTACAAAAGGCTTGCGAGAAAGGCGCAGAGCTGTTGATCACGGGAGAGGCTGGATACCATGATCAATTGTTGGCGGCGGAACTGGGTTTGGAATTAAAAATTTGCGGTCATCGCGAGACCGAGGAGATCGTCGTGCCGGTGTTGCGCAAAAAACTAAAAATGGAATGTCCCAAATTGACGATTTTATAATCTAGCTTTTTCTATATCCAGCACATTGATCGCCGGATGATGATAACGTCGGCGACCGGCGGTTTTTTGGCCGGACTCTATGGCTTCGGCGGGACACCACTGCAGACAGGCCAGACATTGCTCACAGCGGTGTAGCCAATTCGGCCGGCCGTTTTGCAAATAAATATTTTCAGCTGGACAGAGACGCGCGCAGATCCCGCAGCTGGTGCAGGAATCTTTGACGTGAAAATTTTTATCCGCCGCGGGCAGAGTTGACATAATTTTATGGTAAAACCATTGACCTAGGGTGCACGCTAAAAAATTACTGCGAGCTAGGGATTTTTCTTGGTTGAGGATACGTTCGGCTAGGCGGTTGGTTTGCGCGCCGGCCCGCGCGATCATTTTGACCAGCGTTTTGTGCGCCGGCGCGCCATACAACACCGTATAATTCCCCGGCATTTTGAGGCCAAAGCCGCCTTGCAAGATCAGGCCGTTTTTGCGCAAGATTTTTTTTAGCTGAGAATTGGCCGCTCCTGCGGAACCGCCGTAAGTCGCCACAGAAAAAATATAGGCGTGGGATTTGGCCGCACGAAGTTTTTCGGCAAAACGCCGAACTATCAGCGGCAAACCAAACATGTAGACCGGATAAATCAGGCCGATTTGCTCGGCTTCGCAGATGACGGCAGTTTCTTTTTGCAGACTGGCGATGCTGATTAACTGTGTGTCGCCCAATTTTTGGCCGATGAGACGCGCCGTCTCCAGCGAATTACCGGTGCCTGTGAAATAATACAGCACAGTATTCATGCTGAAATTATAACACAAGCGGCGGGCCAGACTTTGTAGCCCAAAATAGACGGCGAATGCTATACTGCCGGACATGGGCAATCTTTCGGAGCATTTCGACAGCAATATGTTCGTCTGCCGCTGCGGCAAATGTCAGCAGGAAGTAAAAATTTCTTTGACGCTGGTCGGCATTTTGGAAGACATTTGGGCTAAATTTAAACAGCCGCTGACGATCAAACGCGCTTATGTCTGCGACAATGTCGAGCTGGAAGAGCCCGGACCGAAACGCAATTATCACGGCATCGGCAAAGCGCTGGACATCAGCGCGGCCGAGGAGAAAATTTTGCCGGAAATTTTCCGTTATCTGGAAACATTTCCGGAGATCACCGGACTGGGTTATGATCCGGAGCGTAAATATATTCATCTCGATCTGCGCGAAAAAGAGCCGGGCAAATGGCTGTATCAGCGCAATGTCGAAAAAGAACTGACACTGGAGCTGCGTGCGCAATACGGTCTGGGCGACGATGTGGCGGCCGACCGCGCGCAAAAATCTCTTTCTTTAGAATTGCCGCCGGAAGCGATATTTACGGTCTGATGCCGGACTCCGCGGCGGATTTTCTGGCCTATCTCCGGCAGAATAAAAATTATTCGGCGCACACCATCAGCAATTACGCGCGGGACTTGCGGTATTTCGCGCGGCATTGCCGCGAGCAAAAAGCCGCCGCGGTGACAGTTGAGATTATCCGTGATTATTTAAAGTGTTTGTCCAAACTAAATTATGCCAAACGCTCGATCGCGCGCTGTGTTGCCGCGCACAAATCTTACGGCAGGTTTTTATTGAGAAATAAATTGGTCAAAGCCGATCCCTGGCAGAAAATTAATTCACCGAAACTGGAAAAAAATATGCCGGATTTTTTGACTGTGGCGGAGATTGATCAACTGTTGAATACTGTAGAGCACAACGCGGCCAGGTTAAAACAAGGCCGGGATGTTGCGGTTTACGAATTGCTTTACGCTTCTGGCATTCGCGTCAGCGAGCTGGTCAATATTCAGCCAGCTGATCTGGATTTGCCGGCTGGCGAGATCAGGATTTTTGGCAAGGGCGCCAAAGAAAGAATAGTTTTGATCAGTCCGCGCGCCGCGCGAGCTTTACAAAATTATTTGCAAAATATCCGTCCGGTTTTGGTGAAAAATAAAGAAAAGGCCTTGTTCTTAAATCTAAAAGGCGGCCGTTTGACCCAGCGCTCTGTCGAACGCAATTTGGCGCAATACGTCAAATTGGCCGGTCTGCAAAAAACCGTGACGCCACACACACTGCGTCATTCTTTTGCCACGCATTTACTGGAGGGCGGCGCGGATCTGCGCGTGGTGCAGGAATTACTTGGCCATTCCTCGCTCTCCACAACGCAAGTGTACACACATATTACGCGGGATCGTCTCGAAAAAGTGATACGGCAGTATCATCCGCGGCCGTAAATCAAAATTTGACGGCTTGATTTAAGCGACAGCTTGATTCAGTTTTTCCACCACTTCGCTCACATTTAAGCCATGCGCGGACAGCCCTTGCTCCAGGCTCTCGCCGGACGCCGCGATGCAGCCCAGACAGCCCAGATTTAAAGACTGCAGCACCTCGACAGCTTGCGGGTGATTTTGCAAAACTTCCAGAATAGTCATGTCTTTGGTGATCGTTGCCATGTTTCCTCCTAAAAATTAAATTTTGCCGCAGATCAGTTCGCCCATTTGTGAGGTGGAAACTTCCTGACAACCTGCGGACATTATATCACGGGTGCGGTAATTTTCATCCAGCGCTTGATTGACGGCGCTAAAGATTGCGTCGTGAGCGTCAGGGCATCCCAGCGAATATTTGCAGAGCAGGGCTGCGGACAAAATCTGAGCGATAGGATTGGCGATGTTTTGGCCGGCGATGTCAGGCGCCGAACCGCCGGACGGCTCATAGAGACCGAAATTTCCGTCGCTCAAAGAAGCTGAGGGCAGCATGCCGATCGAGCCGGTCAGCATAGAGGCCTCGTCGGAAAGGATGTCGCCGAACATATTGTCGCAGAGCACAACATCAAATTGTTTGGGGTTTCTGATCAACTGCATGGCGGCGTTGTCAATGTACATGTGTTCCAGCGCAGCGTCGGGATAATCTTTGGCCACTTCGACCACAACTTCCCGCCACATAACCGAAGTGGTCAGCACATTGGCTTTGTCAATCGAAGTGACTTTTTTGCGGCGTTTGCGCGCGGCCTCAAAAGCGACCTTGGCGACGCGCACGATCTCCGGCACGCGGTAAGAAAGCGTGTCAAAGGCTTTGTCGTCCGCGCGACCTTTGGGCTGGCCAAAATAAATGCCGCTGGTCAACTCGCGCAGGATCAGCAGATCAAAACCCTCGCCGACAATATCCGCGCGCAGAGGCGAAGCGTTTTTTAATTGTTTGAATAAAATAGCCGGTCGCAAATTGGCGTAAAGATTAAAGATCTGGCGCAAGGGCAGCAAGGCGGCGCGTTCCGGCTGCTGCTCCGGCGGCAGTTTCTCCCATTTGGGTCCGCCCACCGAGCCGAAAAATACCGCGTCAGAGTTTTGGCAGATTTGCAGCGTGGCCGCCGGTAGCGCCGAGCCTTCCTGATCTATAGCCGCGCCGCCGACTTTGGCCGGCGTAAATTCCAAACTCAAATTAAATTTCTGCGCGGTTTTTTCTAAAACTTTCAGGCCCTGCTCGACTACTTCCGGCCCAATGCCGTCACCGGCGAGCACTGCGATTTTGGCAGTCATTTAGCGTCGCTCCTTGTTCTGAGATTGGTGTATTTTAGCACAATTTTATAATACAATATCGGCAATGCAGCAAATCGCGGATTTTTTATTGCAGCCCAGCATAGTGTTGTTGCTGGCTTTTTTCACGGCCTGGATTTTGGCACGTTTTTTTGTGGACAATATGGTTTTTGGCTTGGTCGGCGCGGCTCTGGCCTGGGTGTTCGCGCCGCGGTTGGAAATCTGGTCGGGCTATGCTCTCCATGCCTACACTTTTGAATTTGGTGCGCTCGGCTATGTGTTTTTTCCTTATTTGCTGACGCTGGCCGCGTATCTCATCGGTAATGCTTTCCCCTGGCATAGGTTGGAAATAGTCCGCGGCAAAATGTACAAATTATTTTTCAACGCCGCGTTGATTTACGGCGCGGTGGTTGGCGCGCTGTTGCTGACCGCGTGGTATTTTAATTTTTGGGAAACGCTCGCGCCGTGGCTGATTTATTTTTCGCTGGCCGCTGGCTTGATCTCTTTCAATGAGCCGTTGCGTCGTTTGCTGCGCTTGCCGGCGCGCGGGCCGCTGACGACCGTTTTGCCATGCTTCGGCGCCTTGAGTTCTTTTACGGCTATGCTGCTGGGTTTTTGCTGGCGCTTTTGGGATCTGCCGCTGCTTCTGCAAAGCGCTGCCGCCGCCGTGCTTTTTTTCGCGGTCTGGAAAGCTTTTATTTATCTGGCCAAACAGCCGGCGGATTCTTTGCTGGCGCGTCTGCTGCAATTAACTTTTTTGCTCCTGGCCTATCAATTTTGGTCTTATCACGCCGTGGTGGCCGCGCTGTTTTTGGGCTGGCTGAACGCTCTGACCA
>JAIRZV010000042.1 GCA_031267055.1 Candidatus Margulisiibacteriota bacterium
GACATTTGCCGGATGGCGCGGTGCGTTCTGCGCCGGCGGCTTTGTACAGGTTTTTTTCATCCGAACAAAAACAAAAATTACTGCCCGGTCAGGAACAGCTGGCTTTGTTTGCCGCCTGACAATAGCAATTATTTTGTGCGGCGGCAAAAATATTCACGCAGCAAAAAGAGGTTTAAATGTTGTTTATTTATGATAATAGTTTAGAGGGTTTGCTCACCGCGATTTTTGAGGCTTACCGCCTGAAAATCACGCCGGAAATTGCGGCGGCGGAAAATTATCAAAAAGGTTTGTTCGATGAAGCCCGCTCTATAGCGAGCGATCCGGCTAAAGCGGCCAGAGTGTCGGCCAAATTGCAGGCGCTGGGAATTTTCCACAATGTGCAATACTGCTATCTCTCCAGCGTTCCGGCCAAAGAAAAAATTATTTTTAATTATGTGCGTAAAACACTGTCCGCAGGGCACAACGTGGACGGCAATTACGCCGATCCGGACATAGCGTCCGCGCTGGAATGTCTGCGCCGGGTCGCGCGCGAAGCGGAGCGGCTCAAAGGCCTGCTGCGTTTTCAGGAATTGAGCGACGGGAGTTTTTACGCGGCCTGCGAGCCGGAGCATTGCGTCCTGCCTCTGCTCGCCGGACATTGCCGCGCGCGTTTCAGCGCCCAAAACTGGCTGATCCACGACGCGCGGCGCAGTTTGGCTCTGGTCTATCAGGATAAAAAGCTCAAGCTGTTTTCCGCGGTGCACATTCAAAACGTGCGGGACAAATACGCCGCGCTGGAAAGCCGCTATCAGGAATTGTGGAAAACTTTTTGGCGCGCGGTGGCGATTCAGGAAAGAAAAAATCCCAAACTGCAAAGGCAGTTTATGCCAAAACGCTACTGGAAATATTTAGTGGAGAAAAATTAAGGTTTACCGATTCTTGATAAATAATCCACGCGGCCATAACTGCCGCATTGTCAGTTTGTTTGACATTGGCACTTGCTAGGCCATTTTCTTAATATAAATCACCGTGTAATACGGCGGCAGCACGGCGTTAATTGTAATCGGAGAACCCTTTCCGACGGTTTCAGTTTCGGTAAGACCCGTGCCGGCGGCTTGATTTGTGGCTGTGGCATTTTGATTTGTGGCAGTTGCGGCTTGGTTGGTGGCAGTTGTCACCTGATTAGTGGCGGTTGCGGTATTATTGGTTGCGGTAGCGCCTGCAAGACTTGCTGTTCCGCTTGTGGCATCTGTGGAATGAGCATCAGGAGTGTATGTTATTTGGATTTTCTGATCTGGTTCCCCGCTATTGCTTGCTACATTCCCATTTCCTACAGCCGTCACTCCGACAGTACCATCAAAGCCGACTTGTGTAAATTGAGCTGTAAACCCAGTATGGTCACTATGCGAATGAGAGTGACTGTGTCCGCTATCTGTATGCGTATGGGAATCCTGTATATGATTGTGCTCATTCTGCGTATGGCTATGCGAATCCTGTGTATGGTTGTGTGAGTCCTGTGTGTGAGTGTGGGCATCTTGAGTATGCGTGTGGGTCTTATCCACAATGCCATGTTTATGGCTCGGCAGATTTTCGGCGGTCAGAGTCACACTCTGGGTAGCGCTGCTCCCGCCGGTCGTTCCTGAGGATACCGCGCCAAGGATAAACAGATTCACCAAATTCGGCGTTTTGCCGTGAGGTGTGTCGCGCCCGTCGCAGACATACCAGCCGCCGCGGCCGTCTGTCCAACTGCCGTCCATCATCAGTATTGAGCCTGTCGGGAAAAAGGTCAGATCGAGTATATCACTGGCCAGCATTTTTTCTCCTGTGCGTATAGTCATATTTTGTCCCCTTTCTTTGGCTTGTTTATATGTCTTGCGAGTACAAGTAATTTAACATGACCCGCTAACCATACAAACAATTATAATAAGCGGTTAATCTCTTGTCAAGAGAGCCTAAAAAAGAGGTTTGTCACATGGACATAAATGAATTGAAAAAATTGATAAGCAAAAAATTAACCCTGTTGTTGAAAAGTAGCGGCAAAACTATTGAGGCCACCGCTTACGAGTTGGGCATGGATTTCAGTCAGTACTACAGGCTTTTGAAAGGGCAGAGAATGCCCTTGTTGCCGACTTTGTTGCGCATCAATAAAATATACGGCGTCACCATGAACTGGTGGTTTGAGGATGTAAACAAAATACCGGAACGTTTGACCAAGACAAATAAAAACCCACTGGAATTTCAGCTGCTGAATACTTTTAAAAAGCTGAATTGCAAGACGCAAAAAACCGCGGTGGCTGTGCTCAAGGCGCTGGCTAAAGGTTAAGCGCCGGCCTCCCCTTAATTAAGGCTGGCGAGCGCGAACTTTCTCTGCGCGCGAAGCCGTGTCAGGTGCATTGGCGACTGACTGAGGCTGGCTGGCGCGTAAGCGGCAGACTGGTGGGGTGTCGCGCGAAAGCGCGACATGAAGATCTCTAACCCTCCGGCAAAAACGTCAAAGCGTACATAAACGCCAAACCTAAAATAAAAACCAAGAAATTCAACAGCGCCTGTTTTTGGTCCCGGACTTCATGCAGCTCGGGAAGCAGATCACGGGCGGCTATATAAATAAACCCGCCGGCGGTGAAGGCCAAAAGCGCGCCGGTAAAAATCCCGGACTGTCTGGCGAAGAAAAATCCGCAAACCGTGCCGACGACCGCGGTCAAAGCGGAGCAAAAATTGTAAGTGAGCGCCTGAGATTTGCTCAAGCCACCGTAAAGCAACACGCCGAAATCCCCCAGCTCTTGCGGTATTTCGTGCGTCATAACTGTCAGCGTGGTGATCCAGCCGACAGCCGGACTGACCAAAAAACTGCCGCCGATGATCAGCCCGTCGATAAAATTATGCGCCGCGTCGCCGAAAAGATTGAGATACGAAAAACTGTGTAC
>JAIRZV010000174.1 GCA_031267055.1 Candidatus Margulisiibacteriota bacterium
GACACGCGCATTCGGGCGGCGCTGCCGACTCTTCAATATTTACTGGACAGCGGTGTCAAGTCTCTGACGTTGATGTCGCATCTCGGCGATCCCAAAAAAGATATTAAGAAAGCTCAAGAAAAAGCCGCAAAAGAGGGCAAGCCGTTTGACGAAAAAACTTTCAGTGCGGGCAAACATAAAATGAAGCCTGTGGCCGAGCATTTGGCTGAATTGCTGGGGCGGCCGGTACAGCTGGCGCCTGCGGCTTTTGGTGCGGAAACAGACGCTCTAGTCAACGCTTTGCCGGACGGTGGCATTTTGATGCTGGAGAATACCCGTTTTCACAAAGAAGAGACTAGCAAAGAAGCGGCCGAGCGCGAGGTCATGGCTAAAGCGCTGGCCAAATACGGCGACTTGTACGTCAACGACGCTTTTGGCACGGCGCATCGCGCGCACGCTTCGACAGAAACTGTCGCGCATTATTTGCCGGCGGTGGCCGGTCTGCTCATGGAAAAAGAGATCACCTATCTGGCCAAAGCTGTGGACAATCCAGCGCGGCCTTACGTGGCCATCATCGGCGGCGCTAAAGTCGGCTCGAAAATCGCCGTCCTGCAAAACCTCCTGACCAAAGTGGACACGCTGATTATCGGTGGCGGCATGGCCTATACTTTTTTTAAAGCATTGGGGTACGAGGTCGGCAAATCTTTGTGCGAGGACGAGCAGATCGACACCGCCAAAAAGATCATGGCCGACGCCAAAGCCAAAAACGTAAAATTGATTTTGCCAGCGGACACTGTAGTTGCCGCGGATTTTGCCAATGACGCGCTGAGCCGCGTGGTGGACTGCGCGGCGATACCGGCGGATCTGGAAGGCATGGATATCGGACCGCAGACTGTCGCGCAAATTACCGCCGCTCTGCAGGGCGCGAAAACTGTGGTCTGGAACGGCCCGCTGGGCGTTTTTGAATTTCCGAATTTTGCCAAAGGCACTTTTGCGGTGGCCAAAGCTGTGGCGGAGAGCGGCGCGCTGACGATTATCGGCGGCGGCGATTCCGTGTCGGCGGTCAATAAATCCGGTCTGGCTGCCAAGATGTCGCATATTTCCACCGGCGGCGGCGCCAGTTTGGAGTTTTTGGAAGGCAAAGAGTTGCCCGGTATTGCCGCGCTGCAAAATAAATAAAAGAAAGCTGAGTTAAATTATGAACGATAACAACACACCACAAAACCGCAATGAAGTGCGCAAAAGCATTTTGGAGGCCGTGTCCGGCCACGAGGATGTCATCACTTCTTTTAACGGCACGAAAAAAACGCCGAAACTCACACTGGATGAAAATATAGAGCCGCGCACTTTTGGTCTGGGCTATCTGCTTTGGAATTTCTTTGGCGGTTTGTTTTTTGGCTTTGGCCTGCTGATCATGGCGATTGTTATGGCGTGGGTTTTATCCAATTATAATGAAGTACGCGCTGTGACAAATCTTTTTGGCAAACTGATCGGCATTTTAATAGCGCTGGGCAAATAATGTTGTTTTTTCTAATTATCTCATTTCTGCTGACCGCGCTGGATTTTGCCGCCAAGAGGCTGGCCTTGATTTATCTGAAAGGCGGTCTGGAAATCACGCTGATCCCGTCCATGCTCAAATTGATTTACGGCGAAAATACCGGCGCGGCTTTCGGCATCTTGCCGGCGGCGCGTTGGTTTTTGATCCTGTTGGCCGTGATCGTCCTGCTGGTTGTTCTCTGGTACGTGCAAAAAGAGCGCTGCCGCAGCCGCTGGCAGTACAATGGTTTGATTTTTATTTTCGCCGGCGCGCTGGGCAATCTCATCGACCGGATTTTTTACGGCTATGTGGTCGATTTCATCAATCTGCCACGCTGGCCGACTTTCAATCTGGCGGATATTTTTATCGACATCGGCGCGGCGCTGCTGATTATTTATCTGCTTAGATCGACGGAGAAAGAGCGCTAATTACTTAAACAATCTTTCAATACGTATGCCAAAATAATCAGCGATTTTTTTGAGCGTCATTGCCGATGGATTGGCGTTGCCAAATTCGATGCGGTATAAGAAATATTTGCCCAGCCCGGCGTTGGTGGCAAATTGATCACGGGTTTCTTTGTTCTTTTCCCGATAATGTTGAACATTGCGCCCGATTTTGCGCAATAAATCATTTTTAGCGTAAAAGACTTTGCTGCTGATTTTGCCTTTTTTGCCTCGCGTCATAATTGTCTCCAATTGGGACAAATAATATTGTTTGTGTTATACTTCCGTATGTACCCGATTGGGACACTAACGAGAACAAAGCTTCCGTATTGCTCAGTGTGGACACTATCGGGAACAAAAAAACGAAAGGAGTTAAGTATGAGAAAAGGAAAAATAGTTTTGTGGTCAGGTATTGTGTTGCTGTGTATGTTCAGTCAGTTGTTTGGGTTTGCGACACTTTTTGCAAATGGGGGAGATAATATTGAATTTACAACAAATGTTTCAGGAGTAACTGTGTATAAAAACGGACGGCCATTTACCGTAATTAACGAAACAAACAAAGCAATTAAAATTCAACGTGAAAAAGGAGAGGTGGTCCTTACATTTAGGAAAGATGGGTATGAGGATAATTATGTTGCCCTAGAAAGATCTATTGCCGGAGCTTTTTGGTTAAATTTTATTGTGGGGGCTATTTGGGGCGCAAGCTCTGATTTGGGCACTACAGGAACAGCGTCTTCTTTGCTGGACAGCGCGTTTACGGGCAACTCAATGGAGTATTCCCCCAACAGTTATTATGTCCAAATGGTCAAAAAATCTTAAAAGGAGAAGTAAGTATGAGAAAAATTGTTTTATTGGCGGGGATTATGGCAATGTGCCTGTTTGGCCAGGTGTTTGGTTTTGCAACGTTACTTTCCGGTGGCGGTGATACAATTGCTTTTACCACTAATGTTTCAGGCGTAGAGGTCTTGCGTAACGGCGTGCCAATAGTCAGCATTGCAGGAACAATGCATTCCATTAAAATTAAGAGAGAAAAAGGCGATACGGTGTTTGTTTTTAGAAAAGATGGTTATCATGACCAGTCTATTATTCTGGGTAGGTCAATGTCGCCATTCTTTTTCGGAAACATTCTTATTGGCGGGGTATGGGGTTCTAGTACGGACAGTATATTTACTGATAATTATATGGAATACTCTCCGCAACAATATTACATACAAATGACAAAAAAAGAGTCATAGATAATTTTTTGATAAATGGGCATCAAGTGGACGATATTTCTGTTTTTCTTGTTGCCCATTTTTTTAGCCGCTGACACCAAACTGCCGCCAGCTATGGGCAATGAAATAGTTGCGTTTACTTTATTCAATTATGACAATCTGATCGCCGACAGTTATGAAAATGATAAGTCTTACCTGAAGCAGCTGGCATATCTATTGAGTAAAGCGGCAAAAATTACCGAAGCAGAATGTTTAAATATTCTGCAAAGTCCAGACTTGCGCGCCGAGCCGCTTCCGGTTGCCTATATGTTGAAACTAAACCGCAAAATCAGAGCGAGCAGCGGTTTTTATTTTGTCGATACTGATGATTAGAAAATTTTTTCTAGGCCTATTATTGGGCATAGCGTTGCTCGGAGCGGAGGATTATTGTTACAGCCGCGAATGGTTGAATTTGCTGTATTACGAAAAAACCTGGACAGGCTATCAAAGCGCCGCGGTGTCGGCGGATTTTTTTGTTTCCGCGCGCGGACGTGACGATCCTCAAGCCGAGTATGCGGCCGCGCTGCGTTTGGCCAAAGCGGATGACACGCAATTTAAAACAAAGTTTCCTTTGCGCTACAAATATATTGCCAGGCAAAATAATTTAGAATATATTCCAGCGGTTACGCTGACCGAAAATATCACAAATATAGTTTTGGCTTACCCGAACCGCTATATGCAAAATCCGGTATCGATGTTCGGGCATCTTTTTTTGGCGCTGGAAACAGAGCGCGGATTTCTGGACAGCAAGATTTGGCATTATGTTGCGGATACGCGCGGCGACACGCAGGGTTTGGCGTATGCGTTCAAAGGGCTGACCGGCGGTTACAAAGGCGCGTTTCACGAGGAAATGTATTACCAGAAAATCAAAGAATACAATTACCTGGAGGACAGAGAAGTTTTGTACTATGACTTAGAACTTTCTCCCGAACAGATCGAAGATTTGCGGTTGCACTATATCGAACTGCGTAACACATTTTTTTACTATTATTTTTTGGACGCCAACTGCGCGTACTATATCGGTAAGTTTTTAAATGTCGTTTTAACCCAAGACACTGTCGGTCGGGCTCTGTATGTGTTGCCGGCGGAGTTGATTAACAATCTCCGTGCGGTTGGCTTGCTGCGCAACGAGCGGACGCGGCCGGCTGCAACCAAAACATTCAATTGTCTTTACAATAATTTAGATAACAAACAAAAAGCGCAAGTCCGTGTACTGTTGACTGCGGGAGTTGAGGATACGGACGCTGATACAGAAACGCTAAGAACTTTTTTGGCTATTTCAGAATTTATGATCAGCAATCAAAGTGAATCTGCCGATATTATCAGGCGTAACAGGCTGCTGGCGTATCGCAAACTCAATGCGGACAACGTATATCAAGCGCGTCCGATTATGAACGCACGGAAAAATGCGCAAAACATTGCGCATAATTCTTTTAAACTGACAATTTTTCCGCAAGAATTTGTGGGATTGTCTTTTAGCCCCATTCATTTTTCCGGCAATGTGGCAAGCGCTGATCTGGAAATTAAAGATGTTAAGTTGTTTGATTTTGGCCTAAAAAGTTATGCCGGCGAAATGTTGCGTTACGGTTTTGATTTGCTGGCGATCGACAATTTTGTGCAAAGCAATGCTGTCTTGCCCGCTGTTTCTTGGTCGGCCAAAAGCCAGTTTTCTTTTCAGCAGAATCTCGCGGCCAATCAAGAGCTGTATTTGGGCTATGCTTTTAATCTGCTGAATAATGGTTTGTTTTACATTTTGCTCGGCGGTAATTATGCCAATTATGATGACAGCCGGGAAAAAGATTTGGAACATTTGTATTTAACTTCTGGCGGAAAGATCGGCGTGAAGCAAAATCTAGGGCAAAATTGCTATTTGATATTGGAATATGCGCGCAAGTATAAAAACGATTACCAGACGGCAGAATTGACATATAAATGGCAGAATATCCTTGGCAAAATAACTTGTCTAAATGTTGCTACGGAGCTGTCTGGCAAATTGAGCGCGGAATGGTTGTTTTGATACTGACCGAATTTTTTATTTGACAATATGTGGCCAGTAGGCTACAATAAGTTATGGCTATTGAAGTCGTTAAATCAGATATTTTTAATAAATGGTTTTTAGGACTCAGAGATAAAAAAGCCAAAGCAATTATTGACGAGCATATTTATAGAATAACCAATGACGATATGGGAAAGGTCAGAAATGTCGGTGGAAGAATTTTAGAAAAGAAAATTTATTACGGCGCGGGATATAGACTGTATTTTATAAACAAAAATAATGTGATGATTTTTTTATTGTGTGGCGGAGATAAATCAACCCAGAGCAAGGATATTAAGTTGGCGCAAAGAATAGCAAAGGAGATAAAATAAAAATGGTCAAATTTTCCAAGTATGATTTTGCGGATTATTTAAATAGCGAAGAAGACGTTAGAATGTATTTAGAAACTGCTTTTGAAAGCAGCGATACCGGTTTTATCGCCCATGCTTTGGGCAATGTTGCCAGAGCGCGTGGAATGGGTAAAGTCGCTAAAAAAACAGGCTTAAACCGCGAAAGTTTGTACCGCTCCCTATCCAGAAAAAAAAATCCTTATTTTTCCACCATTAGCAAGGTCATGAACTCATTGGGCTACAATCTTACTTTCACCACACAAAAGAAGTGTTCTAAAGTCCCTAAAAGGGTTTTACAGCCGATTCATTGACGGGATTGGATCATTGCGATTTTTTAGGCCGACCGATTGCCTGCGCCGTTCTTTAATGTTAGGATAAATACCAATTTCCTTAACCTAAATACAGGAGGCCGAGCATGAAAAAATATGTTTCCGAATTGTTAATGATACCGGGGCCGACGCCTGTGCCGAATCAAATCGCGCTGGCAGCCGCCAAAGACATGATGAGCCACCGCGGCGGCGTTTTCAAAAAATTAATGCTGGATTTGACCGCCAAATTGCAGGCTCTTCTGCAGACCAAAAATGACGTGGTGATTTTGTCATCTTCCGGCACGGGCGGCATGGAAGCTGCGGTGTCGAGCTGTTTTTGCCGGGGCGACAAAGTGCTGATTGCGGCTGTCGGTAATTTCGGCAAACGCTGGATCAAGCTGGCGAAAGTTTACGGCCTCGACGCGGAAGTCTTGGAGTACGCTTACGGCCAGGCTGTCGATCCGTCAGCGATCAAGGCCCTGCTGGCCAAAGACACCGAGAAAAAAATCAAAGGCGTGTTTTTCCAGATGAATGAAACTTCGACGGCCGTGCTCAACGATGTCGAAGAGATCGCCAAAGTTGTCAAGGTTCACGGCGCGCTGATTATCGTGGACGCGATTTCCGGTTTTCTGGCTTCTGATCTCAAAATCGACGAATGGGGACTGGATGTTGTCGTCGCCGGTTCGCAAAAAGCTTTCATGCTGCCGCCAGGACTGGCTGTCGTGGCCGTTTCGGAAAAAGCCAAAAAAGCTATAGAGACTTCGGATTTGCCGTGTTTTTATTTGAGCCTCAAAGCCGCGCTCAAGCAGGCCGCAGAAGGCCAGACGCCGTATACTCCGGCGGTCAGTTTGATTTATCAGCTGGCCGAGTCGGTCAATCTGCTGACGGCGGAAGGGCTGGATTCGATTCTCGCCAGACACGAGCGTTTGATGAAAGCGCTGCGTTCCGCACTGCGTTCGCTGGGTTTGAAATTGCTCAATGAAAACGACAGCACGGCTTCGCGCGCGGTGACCGCGGTGTATCCGCCGGGCAATTTGAACGCCGATGAGATTCGCAAAAAAATGAAAGACGATTGGGGCATCACGCTGGCCAATGGCCAGGATGAATTAAAAGGCAAAATTTTCCGCATCGGCCACCTGGGTTTTATTGACCCCAAAGATGTGCTGGCGGTAATCGCTTGTCTGGAGATCGTGCTGTCCCAGCTGGGTATGCCGGGTATTCAGTGGGGCAAAGGCGTGCAGGCCGCGCAAAATGTTTTAGCCAAAGGTGTGTGACATGAAAGTTTTGGCAAGCGACAAATTATCCAAAGACGGCATTGCGGTTTTTGAAAAAGCCGGCTTGCAAATCGACCTCAAACCCGGCTTGCCGGAAGACGAACTGGTCAAAATCATTCCCGAGTATGACGCGCTGATCGTGCGCAGCGAAACCAAAGTCACGCCGAAAATTATCAAGGCTGGCAAAAAACTCAAAATTATCGGCCGCGCCGGAGTAGGCGTGGACAATATCGACTTGCCGTCCGCGACCGAGCAGGGCATTATTGTGGTGAATTCTCCCGAAGGCAACACGATCGCCGCCGCCGAACACACGCTGGCGATGATGCTATCCATGGCGCGCAAAATACCGCAGGCTTACGACACGCTGGTCAAAAATCACAAATGGGACCGCTCGCTGTTTCAGGGTGTAGAGCTGTATGGCAAGACGCTCGGCGTGGTGGGTCTGGGCAAGATCGGCTCGCATGTCGCCAAATGCTGTCTGGCTCTGGGCATGAAAGTTATCGCTTATGATCCGTTTGTGACCAAAGAATACGCCGAAAGCCGCGGCCTCGAGATAAAAAAACTCGACGAGGTTTTGCAAGAAGCGGATTTTCTTACTTTGCATATTCCCAAGACGAACGAGACCAAAGGTCTCATTAATAAGGAAAAATTTGCCACGATGAAAAAAGGCGTGCGTATCGTGAATTGCGCGCGCGGTGGAATTATTGTCGAGGCTGATCTGGCCGAGGCTCTAGCCAGCGGACAGGTGGCCGGTGCGGCTATCGATGTTTTTGAAGACGAGAAAAAAGCGACCGAGTCGCCGTTGCTGACCCAGGAATTGCCGACTTTGGTGGCCGTGCCGCATCTGGGCGCGTCGACAGCCGAAGCGCAGATCAATGTGGCGGTCGATGTGGCGCAGCAAATTGTCACGGTTTTGCAGGGCGGCAGCGCTTCCGCGCCGGTCAATATTCCGACGATGAAGCCGGCGTTGCTGGAGCCGGTCAGGCCTTATCTCAATCTGGCGGAAAAGATGGGGCGTTTTGTCGGCCAGGTGGTCAAGGACACTTTTTCCGAAGTGGAGATCAATTACAAAGGCGAGATCGCGGCCGTCGATCCATCGCCGCTGTCTACTATTATATTGAAAGGCATTTTGGAGTCCATCAATCCCGAAGGCAATGTCAATTTCGTCAACGCGCCGTTGATCGCCAAGGAAAAAAATATCACGGTGAAAAGCGCGCGCACGGAAAAAGTCCGTGATTATGCCAATGAAATTGAAATTATCGTGAACACCAAAAAAGGTAAAGCGTCAATTTGCGGCTCTTTATTTGCGTCAGTCGGCGAGCGCATTATCAATGTCGATGGCTTTACTCTGTCGGCCATACCGGCGGGAATTTTGCTGGTGCTCTCGCATCAGGATAAACCCGGCGTGGTTGGCCAGCTCGGCGGCATACTCGGCGAGGCCAAAGTTAATATCGCCGGTTTGCAGGTCGGCCGTGAAAAGACCGGCGGTAAAGCGATCATGCTGATCAATATTGACAATGAAATTGATGCCGCGACGCTGGATAAAATTTCCAGGATCGACGGGTTGCTGGACAAAGCGCGCATTGTGAAATTTTAAATTATGCTGGCGCCGCTCTGGCCAAAACTGATTCTATTCGGATTTATCGGAGCGATAATTTATTCAGATATTAAACGCCGGGAAGTGCCGTATTTTTTTTCTTTGGGCTTTCTGGTCTTGCTGTATTTTCAGGAAAATTATCGCGGCTTATTTTTCGGCAATTTAATAGTCTGGCTGGCTTTGTTTGTGCTGATCAAGGGTTTAGAAAAATTTCATTATCACAGACCGGCTTTCGGCGGCGCGGATTTTTTGTTTTTTTTCGGCACGGCTTTGTATTTTGATTTGCCGCAGTATGTTTTGTTTTTATTTTTATCTTTCTTTTTAGGTCTGATTGTTTCGTTAATCCTGCTGGCCTGCCGCAAAGTCAATAAAGACGCCCTTATTCCTTTCGCGCCGTTTATCATGGCGGCGTTTGTCCTGGTTGAATACTGGGGTGTGCCGCTGCTGCGGCTTTACGGAAATTTTTATGCGTAAAGGTTTTACTCTGGTCGAGTTGAGTCTGGCGATCTTTATCATCGCGCTGATTGGCGTGGCGGCTTTGACCGGGCTTAATCATTATCGCCAAAAAGCCGAACTGCGTTTTCAGCAGGATGTTATTGAGGAATATTTGCTCTTTGCCAAACAGCAGGCGGTGACTATGCAACGCGATATTGATGTCTTGTTTTTTGAAAATGGTTTTACAGTGCAAAGCAGCCGCGGCACTTTAAAAGAGCTTACTTTGGCCAGGCCTTTTACGGTTTCCAGTCTGCGTCTGGGTTTCAACGCCGACGGCAATCCGCGTTTTGCCGGCACGCTGTATCTTTACCGCCGCGGCCAGACCGTTGCCAAAATGACCGTGGCCGTAGGCAGTGGCTTGATCACCTGGAGCGCCCAATGAAGCACGCCTATTCGTATTTAGAATTGATCATTGTGCTGGGGATTCTGGCGCTTATCTTCGGTTTTTTTCTGCTCTGGCAGCGCGGCTACACACGGGGTATGCGCGAAGCTGTGGAATATTATCAGGAAAGAGAAACACTGCTCAACCGTATTGCATTAAATCAGGCAGACAGCGTGAGCGAGTTTTCCGGTTTGAAAAAATATGAGCTGACCTGGCGCGGAAAGAAAATCATCTGGCTTAATTAAACGGCTGAAAACAACTCCGCCGCGTGATTTTGCAAAAAATTTCTCAAATTTTTAGCATCTTGTATGGCATTCAAAGCATCAGCTTTTTCTACGTACATTTCTAGAGGATATTTAGGCTGAATACCGTACTCTGTCAGTTCAGAACAAATATCCATAATTTGAGAAAATAGCGGATTTATTTTTTCGCAAAGTTTGCACAAGACAGCTAAATCATGAATGTGCGGCTGTTCGGCTTTTGTGCACAGGATCAAGTAACCTTTTAAATATTTTTCTGCGGATTGCTGGCAGTGATAGCAAATTATTTCATAAGGCGCCGGCCGCATGGTGTTTAAAAGATGTTCCGCGGCGTTTAAATCCATTTCAGCAAATTCACGCCAGCGGTGAGGGTCTAAACTATCCATACAAAAGTATTCCTTTTTCGGCAATGAGCTGCTCCATAGTTGGCTCAGATTGGCGTTGTAAAAACGCGCTGTATTTACCGGTCAAAATATCCGCTGGCATTTCTTTTTTTCGGTCAATCGCTTTACGGATCTTTATCGCCGCGTCAATGTCGCGCAGCTCGACTTTATCGTCCAGCACTACATAGAAATCAAGGTCGGAATCTTTGTGCGGCGTGCCATAAGCATAAGAGCCGAACAAATAAAT
>JAIRZV010000008.1 GCA_031267055.1 Candidatus Margulisiibacteriota bacterium
TCCACGCAGGTCGGTTGCAAAATGGCCTGCGCCTTTTGCGCGACCGGCCGCATGAAATTTAAACGCAATCTGTCGGCCGGGGAAATAGTCGATCAAGTTATTCAAGCGGAGAAAATCGAAAAAAGCACAATTCAAAATCTCGTCTATATGGGCATGGGCGAGCCGCTGGACAATTACGACAATGTTTTAAAATCTATCCGCATTCTTAATGACAAGGCCGGCAAAAATATCGGCGCGCGGCATATCACGATCTCGACCTGCGGTCTTGTGCCGGGTATTGAGAGACTGGCGGACGAGGGTTTGCAGATCCGCCTGGCAATTTCTCTGCACGCGGCGACGGACTCCCTGCGCACCAAGCTAATGCCGATCAATAAAAAATATCCGCTGCCGGATTTAATGCGGGCCTTAAAAAACTATCAAAAGAAAACCGGCCGGCGTCTGACTTTCGAGTACATCATGCTGCACGGCGTCAATGACGCGCGCGAGCAGGCCAGAAGCCTTTTAAAATTACTGTGCGGAATCAGCGCGCATATCAATCTTATCGAATACAATCCCCACGCGCGCGCGGAATTCCAGCCCAGTACTAAGAAAACCATAAAAGAATTTTGGTGGCTGACCACCGACCGCGGGTTTGAAACAGCGATCCGCTACAAAAGAGGTCAGGCAGTCGACGCGGCTTGCGGCCAGCTATACGCGGAAAATTATTAAACTAAAAAACGGCCGCGGCCGTTAGCCGATTTTTTGATAAGCTGTTAGCAGGCCGTATAAGAATTCGAGTTTGTCTTTGCCCAGAGAGTTTATGGCTTCATAAATTTTCTTGGTGGAATGTGGCACTAAAGTCACATCGTCATTTCTAAACCAGAAATCCATGGACACGCTTAAATTGTCGGAAATTCTTTGCAAAATATCGAGCCGCACATAACGTTTGCCTTTTTCGATCAAACAATAATGCGCGTAATCCAAGCCACATTCAGTGGCCATTTGTTGCAGCGAGTAGTTGAGTTTGTGACGGACAGTTTTAAGTTTGTCACCGATGATTTTACGGATATCCTTGCTTTCAGCCATTAGACCGTCCTTGTGGCTAATTATAGCTGTTAATAAATATTTCTATACTACAGAAGTACATAAGTATAGCATGTTGACTTATACATAACAATGTGATAGTATAAGTATACTCATATATATAATGTTTATTTATACATAGTATTTAGTAAACATTAAGGACAAGGGGGATATATGGCGCGTTACAAATACAAGTTACCGGACGCTGAAGTAGCGATTACCGGCGGGACATCAACAACAAATGTGAAGCTGGCTGATACGGCAGAAAAGAAAACACAAAATTATCTATCCGGCCATGAAGCTTACGCGGCGGACTACAATCAAACAGTAGAAAATCTCAAAACAGAGCGGACGCACCGCAGCCTGTCCAATGAAAATTTGGCCATAGCTAATGTTACAGCCGGACAATCCAAGGTAGAGGCGAAGCAGCTTAACAATTTGCGCGCGACGACTAAGGGTTTGGTTAATTACGGCGGGCAGGATGTTTTTCCATGGCAGGAAGAAATTACCGGTATGGCGACGAAGCTCAAAGCACGGCATTTAGAGGAAGTGCGGCAGGTAGTGGATGATAGTCTAAATAATGCGCGGTGTGTGGGTGGGTGCACGTCTACTTGCGGGAGGGTTTGTGGCAACAATTGTGTGGATGACTGCAAGGATGGCTGTGGCGCGGCTACATGTGCCAGTAATTGCGGTGTGAAGTGCGCGAAAACTTGCGGTGATACATGCGATAGTGTTTGCGGCAAGGCCTGCGAGACTGCTTGTGGAGCTGCTTGCAGCACTGGGTGCGGCGCTAGATGTGCGTCAACTTGTGGTGATAACTGTGAGAGTAGTTGCGGCTCTGATTGTAATCAGACCTGCCATTCTGTCTGCGCATCCAGTACTTGCGGCGCCGCTTGCAAACAGGACTGTGGAACCGGCTGTGATAAAAAATGCGGCTATATGTGTGCCGCTAATTGTGGCTCGGCCTGTAAAGGCGCTTGTGGAGCAATGTGCGCATCCACATGCGGTATTGCCTGTAAAGATGCTTGCGGCGCGGAATGCCAAAATAGAGCCTGTACTGACTCTTGTTCAGAGAGTTGCATAAAATTGTGTAATCAAAAGTGTGGCAATACGTGCGATGGTTGTTCTGGTTGCGCGGATAGTTGTGGAGGCAGCGCATGTTCTGGACGGTGTGATGGTGGTTGTGGCGGTGATCCATGCGGCACAAATTGTAATACCGGTTGCCTTGGTAATTGTGACTCTCTTTGTGTAGATAAGTGCAGTGGTGGCTGTGGGGGTAATTGTGCGGTGGGCTGTACCGATGGGTGTAAAGGTGCCTGCGGCAATACTTGTGCGTCTGCTTGTGACGAGGCTTGCGTGATTGGCTGTGGCGCAGCCTGCAAGGAAACCTGCGGTAGTAGTTGTGACAGTAAATGTGGCGGGGATTGCGCGGTAGGTTGCGGCACGGATTGCACGGGGAAGTGCGGCGCTAAATGCGCAACTACTTGCGGCGAGGGGTGCGCGAAAGTTTGCGGTATAGCCTGTGAGACTGCCTGCGGATCAACTTGCGCGACTGGCTGCGGACAGAAATGCGCGTCCACCTGCGGCGATAACTGTACTGGTCAATGCGGCAAGGCCTGCGCTATGGGTTGCGGGGTCAGCTGCGCGGTGGGTTGTTCGCAGACCTGTAATGCGGTCTGTAATCTAAACTGCAATGCGGATTGCCGAAACAATTGTTATGACGGCTGTATCAGCAGTTGCCACAACGGCTGCGCAGAGACGAGCCGCTATGAGCCGAATCCGGCGGGGAATACCAAAAATACTAAAGCCAATCGCGCGGCGGGGACATAGACATGAAAACTCTCACCAAGCTGACCCGCGACGACATATGCAGTTTTGAAATAGCCGTCAATAAAGCAGCCTGTGCCAAACAAGCCATGTGCCCTACTGCGATACCACCATATACGCCTGTATCCGCGGCAGATAGATATTTCCGCGAGGCTATATTTGCCTATGCAGACGCGGAGTATTTACAAGATTATTTCTGGCGGGACTTGGCACAGCGGTACGGAGTGGAACAGACGGGTTTGCAAGTTGATTTTAATACGAATGAGTTGTTTATAAGTGAATCGTAGATGCAGGCAAAATATTTGCCGGACTGAAACTAGGAGAAAATTAAGAGATGATACCAGCTATAAAGAATTATGAAGGCTTAAACATAACCTTTCAGGTAACGGAGGATTGTAACCTGCGTTGTAAATACTGCTATGAGGTAGATAAAAAGCCGGGGGATCTGCCATTTGAGTACGCACAGAAATTCGTGGACATAATATTAGAGGATGAAGATCCGATAAATGTCAAAGGGACGGATAGCGAGTGGATAATAAAACAGGGCTTGATCCTGGATTTCATCGGCGGCGACGCGCTCATGGTGCCGGAGCTGGTGGACAAAATCCTCCAGTACTATCAGTACCGCGCAGTATCTTTGGGTCACAAATGGGCCTATCGCTGGCGCGCCAGTATTTCCAGTAATGGCACATTGTTTGAAGACCCCAAAGTAAGGGATTTTATGATGAAGTATAAAGATAATCTCAGCATAGGTGTGTCGGTGGACGGTTGCCCGGAGATACACGACAAGAACCGTATTCACAAAGATGGCCGAGGGACGATGAAAGATATACAGAAATGGTGGGATTGGTATATGGAGTGGCACGGGGCGGATACGACGAATACCAAGGCGACATGTAATAAAGACACGATACCGTATCTCTATAAGTCCATAAAGTTTTTGCATGAAGAAATGAGACTAAAGCATATAAATATAAACTTTATTTTTGAGGACATGCATCTCACACAAGACGATCTAAACCTACTCGATACAGAAATGGAGAAGTCCATAACATATATCCTAGACCACCGCCATAACCTGCATGTAAGTATGTTCGATAAGGGATTCGGGATAGGAGAGCCGTTAAAGGATCCTGACAAAGGGTGGTGCGGTTCAGGGTCAATGCCGTGCTTATCCATAAACGGCAAGATATACCCGTGTTTCCGCTTCAGTCCGAACACGATGCATAACCGCAAGCTGGATTTTTATGTCGGCGATGTTTGGAATGGGCTGAATCATAAGGAACGATTTGAGATAGTGAGGCAGCAGACGAGAAAGAAAATATCACCAGAAAAATGCCTAAACTGCGAAGTAGAGTCTGCGTGTGCCTGGTGTATAGGTGGAGCATTCGCGGAGAAAGGTGAGTTTTACCGCACGGTCAATATTTGTGAAGTGCACAAGCTGCAATCTAAATGGAGCCGGAAATACTGGGAGGAGTATGACAAGTTAGAAGGGACAAAATCTTTTGATGAAAGTGGGAAAGTTATTTTGTAAGGTAGAGGCGTTGCATGCAACGCCTCTATACTGAAGAACAACGAAAAAATAAAGGAGGAAAGAATTATGATAAAAGAAACAAAGACCGCAGAAGCGAAAAGAACGAAACAAGAGGTGTGCCCGATCTGCGGGAAAGTACACCCAAAAAGAGAGGATCTGAACATCAAAGCGACGAGAGATGAGGTGGAGAGTTTGATATTGATAAACAACCGCGTGAGTGTAGCGGCAGAGGCGGCGAGACCGACGGCTTTTCAGCAGGGAGTTACACCGGAGCAGGTACAGGTATTCGTGAACGCGGCTCTCAATGCCAAAGCTGAGGCTATGAATTTACAGAGGCAATGGTGGAATGAGATATTCGCCAGGTATCCGCAATTGCCAAAAAACAAGAATGTTTTCGTGGATCTTGATACTTGCGACTTCTACCTGAACTTAACAAGCGCTAGCGACGTTAAGTGAGACCCACAAGCATACGAAGTATGCGACGTGAGGCAAGCGCGAAGCGCGACGTTTCATACAAGTAGAGCGGTAGTTTACTCCGCCGCGTCTATGCATTCGATTAATTCGCTGGCGTAGCCGTCCTGACCGTATTTTTCGAAGAACTCTACCTCTTCCTCGGCGGTTTCCGTGTCACCCAGCGCCACACAGCATTTGCCCAGAGTCAGCCGCGCGTCGTACTGATATTTATCCAACTCGATAGCCTGCCGTGCGTACAGCATGGCACGCCAGTAATCTTCTTTTTCATAATGCCACTCGGACAAAACCGTCCGCGCGTCGATGTACTTACTGTCCAGCTCAGCGGCGGCCTGCATGTACTGTAAGGCCAGTTCCGGCTGATCCAGCATGTGATACGCCCAGCCCAGACGAAAATTAAAAAGCGCGTTGTCCGGCTCGCGGCGCACAATTTTGCGCAAAACTTTGGCGCATTCCCGGAAACGGTCATTGTCATAAGCCAGATTGGCTTTGGCCAGCAGCGCGTCAGTTTGATTATTGGCGATCAGAGTGAAGAGCAAGTCGTACGCTATAAAACAGCCGACGCCGAGTAAAATGCCGAGCGCCAGCGGATTATCAAACATAGGCTGTCCTTTCTCGAAGTATTTTACTCTAAAAACTTCAATCTGCCACTATTATTTGGCGGCATGCTAAAATGCCGCTATGGAAATAATGACGCTGATTTTAATTTGCTCGGTTTTTCTTTTGGCGGCCGCGCTGCTCTGGTCGAAAATATTCAGCAAAAAAGAAAACACGGCGGATTTTCTGGCGCCAAAATTGGCCGATATAGACAGATTGATCCGTGACGAATTTAGCCGCAACCGCCAGGAAATGAACGCCGCGGCTAAAGACACGCGCGAAGAGCTGGCCAAATCTTTACAGTTATTCGCCGCTAGTTTGGAAAAGATCCGTGCGGCTGTGGAAAACAAATTGCGGGACATTCAGACCGACAACAATAACAAACTGGAACAAATGCGCGCGACTGTCGACGAGAAACTGCATCAGACGCTGGAAACCAGACTAGGCGAATCTTTCAAACTGGTGAGCGAGAGATTGGAGCTGGTGCAAAAAGGCCTGGGCGAGATGCAAAATTTAGCCGCGGGAGTTGGTGATCTGAAAAAAGTTTTGTCCAATGTCAAAACAAAAGGCGTGCTGGGCGAATATCAGCTCGGCAGCATTTTGGAACAAATACTTTCACCAAGCCAGTACGCGCAAAATGTGAAAATCAAATCAGGCAGCCGCGAGCTGGTGGAGTTTGCCGTAAAAATTCCGAGCAAGGCGGATTCCGCAAAAATTGTCTGGCTGCCGATTGACGCCAAATTTCCCACGGAAGATTATGACCGCCTGCTCTCCGCTTATGACAACGGCGACCCGGGAGAAATCGAGCTGCACAAAAAAGAGCTGGAAAAAAAGCTCAAAACTTTTGCCAGAGACATCGCGGGAAAATATATTGACCCGCCGCAGACCACGGATTTTGCTCTGTTGTTTTTGCCTTTTGAGGGACTGTACGCCGAAGTGCTGAGAATTCCGAATTTATTTGAAAGTTTGCAGCGCGATTACAAAATCGTGATCACCGGCCCGACGACAATCTCGGCGTTTCTGAATAGCCTGCAAATCGGCTTTCGCAGTCTGGCGGTGGAAAAACGAACCAGCGAGATTTGGGATTTGCTCGGCGCGGTGCGCACGGAGTTCGGCAAATTTGGCGATGTGTTGCAAAAGACCAAAGACAAACTGGACGCGGCCAGCAGCGAGATCGAAAAAGCCGGCGCGCGTTCCCGCGCGATAGAGCGTAAACTGCGCGATGTGCAGGAACTGCCGGAAACAGCGGCGCAAAAACTACTGGGCGATTTGAGCGAGGCGGAAACGGCCGCAGATTAGGCCGGATATCATTTTTGCTATAAACGCAAGCTTTTTTCTGTATGTATAAATTTCTATGATAAGGGTATATCTACATTAATTAGCAAAAAAGGAAAGAAGGTTATGTTTTCTAAGCATATTGCCACAACGCATACCCCAATAGCAAGAGTAGCGCAAAGCGCTAATGCTATCCACTATGACGCTCTGCGCAGTCAGGATCGGTCTTTGCTCCAGAATAAATTGCAAGAAATTATGAGTAAATTGATCGAGTCTTATTGCAATCAAGACTTAACCGCTCTGGACGAACACTCCCGCAAGATTGTGGAAAATAATATCAAAATTTTGAGTTCTAAGCCAGCATCAGTCTGTCTCACTGACGTTTTGCTAAAAGAGGCTTGCTGTTATCCAGAAAATAGAGTTATTTATATTTCGTTGGGTTTATTGCGGAGCATTCTTAGCGAAGAGCAAGCCTTGCACAATTGGGACGCCGTGGCTTTCGTTTTGGCACATGAACTCAGCCATATATTGTACAACGAGACGGAGCTAATTGATAAATATGCTCGAAAAAACAGGCACGATATGGAAAACCAATGCGACAGGGCCGCGCTGCGCTTGATGGATACGGCTGGTTACAATGTTAATTATGCGGGATTTCAGATTTTTGGCCAAGAGAATTCTATAGACACAACCAATTATGGACTGCTGTCAACTCATCCGAATATGTACGAGCGGCATCAGGTCATTAGAGATATGGTGCGAGATTCTTACTGGAAAATAAAAGATATAAATAGTCCTTCGCAAAATCCTTTTTCTGCAGCGGAAATTGCGGAAATTAACAAACTGATACATATGGAAAACATAATTCACCCGGAGAACAGAGCTAATAAAAATGATTTTTCCACCATGTTATTAAATTGTTTGGACAGTTTTATCAACTGTGTTGCCGATACGGCAGGTGAAAAATCATGGCTGGACAGGAACATATGGCGATTACAAAAGCTTCATGCAATGCCTATCCCGGAAACACTGCGCTCTAGTTTTGAGCTTTTTTGCCGCAGGGAAGAAAAACGGATGCTTAAAAACTATGAGTATTACTTGAAAGATGTAAATGAGCTAAAGAACGAATATGGAACGGGTTGGTCAGCGATGGACTATCTGGAATTTCAGACCAATACATTTTACTGGCACATAGCAAGATATTTTTGTTACTATACACGCGATGGAATTATCGATGAATATCGACAGACGGCACACAAGAATATAACAATCAACGCGAAAAAAGAAGCTTTAGCAAAAATAAACGATGTCATTAAGAAAGCAGAATTGAGCGAGCAAAGTAAAAAGATAATGACTATGACTTTCCAGCGTATGCTCGATATGCCAAATGAGTTTTCAAGTCAAAATATTAGTCTAGAAGATGTCCGACAATTGCTGGTAGAAATGCCGTCTATGCTTCTTTTTAATTATAGTGTTTTAGGTTTAGATACCCCCTATAATTATCGCTATACTCCTTATGGTGATAGCAAGACAAAATTCAGTAATCCGCTTAATTCTTTCAAAGAAACCTTAATTTTAACAATTTTGGCAATTATAAATGGACAAGATTTAACTACGCGGACGACACATTATCAATATTTTGAGATATTTGAACTATTGGTTAACAATGAGATGTTTAGTTCTTTACCGACCAATGGTGATTCAATAGTTGATACTATTAGTAAACATGCTCCACGGATGCAAAATCAATATGTTATCGGGTACATGCAGGAGTTAATAAAGATCGGAGATCGTTTCAGGATTGAGAATTTTCTCCAAACATTACAGGGCTATTTTACGTTTGGTAATTACAATGAAGAGAGTTTGACATGGCCGTATAATGCTGTTTTACAAGATCCTTTGTGTGAACAATATTTTTCAGAGAATGATTTTAAATGGGAGATTAAGGAAACAGAAAGAATAAAGAAATATCTTGCCAAGAGAAATCTGGAAAAGTCCATTGGAACATCACCGGAAGGAATGAACATCCTTGAATTAATCGAAACTTGCGCCACAGAAGAAGTAGACATAGGAGACTTTATAAAGGCCTTATATAAAAGGAGCGATGATTTATCTCTGGAAGAAAGCGGATTGATCATAAAACGGATAAATGAATTACAAACAGCGGTGGCAAAATGGAAAGAAAATGAGATGGTTCAATTGGATTATTTAGCGCGTATATATGCTAGTGCGTTAATCTGTGTAAAAGGAAAATTATCTTTTGAAGATTACAAAGCGATATTTACGATATATCCTTCGTTTGGTAAATTATCGGATGAAGCCATTGGGAAAATGCTGCAAGCTCTTAGCGTTGCGCAAATTATTGATTTATTAAATAGTTGCGCTTTCTTGGATAGAAGCGGTGATATCATAAGGGCTGTTGAATATATTTATCTAAATCTGTTTACTAGAATTAATAATCGGCTGAGAGATAGGGGGTTATTTAACTCTTTTGCTAGAGTAGACTATCAAGGACGGATCTTTCAAATTAGCAAGGAGCATGATAAGTATATCATTTTTAATGATAAAACCCCCTTATTAGATAAAATGCCGATTGATTTTTTGGAAAAACAATGTTTGGGGGAGTATGGCATTTATTTTATTTTTCTATTATTTCATAAGCTAAAAAATGCTAACGCTTTGTCTGACGAGGTATTATTGCGCCTGAAATCTATAACACAAGGTAGAGAATTTTATAGAATATCGCTAGAAAATACAGAGAGGCAATCTACGCCACTCAGTGAGGCGCTGCCAAGAAATATTTCAGCAGAAGATTTTGTTTATTTGCTGTATTTTAATGAACGGGGATTTGAGTTTTTGCAAGAATTAGCTCCAAAAGATGTTTTAACGTGGCTAAATAAATATATGCCAGAGCCAAGCCCCTACCGGGATATTGTGCTCAACAAGGTTTTTAAAGAATGTTTTCTAGAAATTCCGGATCGTGAGATGCAATTAGCCATAATCAATCTATACAAACGACGGGAACGTATAACAGAATTGCTCTATTCTTGCTGTGATCAGCATCTGGACACGTTGGAGGAACTCGCCGCTAGAATAGATTTTTTAAATGCTTTATACCCGGATGCGTCTCCTGAAAAAGACCTGCTATTGGAACGGGTATTTTTTGGCACGGCCGATAAACCTCAAGAATTTTACCTCAAAGAATACAATCAGTATGCCGAGTTATTTTCGTTTAATTCACGAAAATATCAGCAGGATGAGAGCGTCGCCAAGGGGACTGCGGGAAGTTACATGCAGGCCGGATCCACAAAGGAAAAAGTGGAGACGGTTTTGTGGTTAACAAATAAGCAACAATTATTTGAATTCAAATGGAAAAGTTGGAGAAAAGAAATCGAACAAGAAAATAGGCCGAAAAATATTATGGAGAAAGAGCAGCTCATGGGATGTAATCTTGATGAGCTTAAAGATATGTTTGTTAAGGTTAAAAGTTTTCGCCATGAGACGCTCCGAGATATTTTTGCCGGAAACAATGGATTATTCTCAAAGACCAATGCAGAAGAATTGCATGATTTGCTAGATAAATTATTCGGCGATTATCTAAATGAAAGCCCGGGCGACACCGCGGACATAAAAAAACTTAAAAGTTTTGTTAAAACCACTTTGCATGAAATATTCCGGCTGGAGAATAACGGCAAAAAACTTCGCATCCTGACCGCGCTTTTTGACGGCCTGTATGCCAATGCCGAGCAAACGCTCAGTTTGGAAGAGTTTGCCACCATCGCTCTCGCGTCCTATGGTGTGGTCGGCATCAAATTGGCGCAGATTTTGGCTTCGCAGAAAGAAATAGAAAGAGACTATCCAGCCCTATACAACACGTTCAAGGATTTGAAGGATCAGGCCAATCCCATGTCGATTACGGAAGTTATGAATGCCATTAACCGCAATCCCCAGTTGTATGGCAAAGAGATCAAGATTATCCGCAGGGTCGGCTCGGCGTCGATCAAGGGCGTGTTTGAGGCCGAAATCGACGGGCAAATGGTGATCCTCAAAGTGCGTCGCGCTTCCGCCAATAAAGATATTGCTCAAGAAGAAAGCGAATTTCGCGAACTGCTGGCCTCCTTGACCCCGGTGCTGCAGGATACTTTTGGCTTGCGCGATTTGCCGGATTACAGCCAGAGAATATTTTCCGCGATCCGTGAAGAGGTGGATTTTGCGGTGGAAGCAGCCAATTCCGAACGCCTGCGTGCGGTTTTGCAGGATTTTAAGAGCGCGCATTTTATAGTCCCGCAAATCGATGAAAATTTGTCCGATGAAAATATTTTAATCGAAACACGTGTAGCCGGCTTGACGCTGACTGAATGTCGGGCCAGTTTTTCCGCAACAGAAAACACGCGGCTTAATCAAATCTTGCAAAGAACTGTGCTGGAGCAGATCTTTAAATCCGGCTTTTATCACGCTGACCTGCATGACGGCAATATTTTTGTCGAGAAAAATAATAATGAGTACAATGTAACTTTTATTGACGTCGGACTATGCGGCGAATTACAAAAAGATTCTGCGGAAGCAAGGTTTTTTAAAGACCTGATCTTACTGGCAATTCGCGCTAAGCACACGCCGGGTGATTCCTTGAAATTATTCGCCAAAATCCTGCCGGCGGATATTTTAGCAGCCAATGAAACAATTTTGCTGGGGCGGATTGAGCAAGACATACTGCCCAGTAAGCCTAAAGACCTGCCGTTATTGATTGTGAACATTTTGGATGCTTTGCCTAATTATACAGTGCCGGACAGCATAATGCGTCTGCTGATTGCGGTTAGTAAAATGCCCTATTTATACCAACATTATGCCGACAATAATTTTTTATATTTACAATTATTCGGGAAAGAAATTATTTTTAATTAAATTAAGCCAGCTCAGCCAACGCGCAGAGGAGCGCCTTGTCCGCCGCTAATTGGCCGGTTTTGATCTGATAATCAGCGTTTTGCAGGGCGCAATAAGTGTTTTTCAGTTTTTGATAATCGTGTTTCTGGAGCGGCGGCAAAATATTTTTTTCTAAATTCCAGGTGTTTATTTTTAGCAGACCGGCTATTTCGTTGGTATTCAGACGCTGCGCCTGCAATTCTTTGATCTGCAGCAGGACACGGAGCTGTCCGGCTATATAGCCGAGCAGTTTTTGCGGCGCCTCGCCGTCTTTGAGCAGCGTGCTGGTCAGCCGCAAAATTTCCGGCAAGTCTTTGCGGCGCAGAGCTTCACCCAGAGCATAGGCCTGCAAACCGCCCGCGCTGGCCAGCGCCTGCACGTCCTGAATATTCAGCTTGTTTTTGCCGGACGCGTAGACCAGCAATTTATCGGCTTCGTTGGCCAGCGCGCCGAGCGACAAGCCGGTGGTGGCCACCAAAAACTCCGCGGCTGTCCGGTCTATCGCGCAGTTTTTTTCACGCAGATAATTGCTGAGCCAGTCTGCCGCTTTGTCCTGCTCCCAGGGCTTGAACGGCTCAAAAATTTTAGTCTCGCCATTTTTTTGAAAAAACTTGAAAAATTTTCGCCGTTGATCGACCGGACCGTTGATGATGAAAGCCGCGCTCACGCCGTCCGGCAGATTTTCCAGCGCGGCAAAGAGACGCGTTTCCGCGCGCTCGTCCGGAGCGGTTTTTTCAGTTTCCGCAGCTCCTGCCTCCGCGTCGTCCGTTTCCGCGTTCTTTTTTTTCTTGCCGCTTTTGAGGAAAAACGGATCGCGCACTAGCACCAGCCGCGTCGGCGAAAAAGTCGGTATAGTTTGCAGCGAGTTGATGATCCTATTGAGGTCTTTTTCTTCCGGCGAGATGATGTCCAGCGCAAAAGCCACCAGAGCCGGATCAATGTGTTTTTTCTGGAGCGCGCGGGCAGTCTGCTCGACCAAAAACTGCTCTTCGCCGCCGATAAGATATAGATTAGCGTCCGCCATAAAAACCGCGTTCCTGCCCGATCGTGGTGGATTCTTCGTGTCCGGGCCAGACGATGATGCTGTCGTCTAAAGCCAGCAGTTTTTGCAGGGACTTTTGCATGTCCGCCGCACTGCCGCCCGGAAAATCCGTGCGCCCCAGACAGCCGCCGGCGAACATGGTGTCGCCGCTGAACAAATGATTTTCCAGCAGGATACAGCTCGAACCGGGCGTGTGCCCCGGCGTGGCAATGATCCGCGCCGGCAGGTCGAGATTTAATTTATCCGTATACCACTGATCGACGGGCAGATCCCCGATGTGATAATAATCTTTTTCTTTTTCGATCAGCCATTGATCGGCGGCCGGTGCCAGCAGCGGAATTCGGTATTCTTGTTTGATGGCAGTGTCGGCCATGATGTGATCCCAGTGACCGTGCGTGTTGATGACCGCCATAGGCTGAAGCTGGAGTTCTTTTATTTTCGCGCTGATCTTGGCGGCTTCGGCGCCCGGGTCGATGATCAGCGTCTGCCCGTCGAAAGTGACGAGATAGCAGTTGGTGTGAATCGGTCCGACGACGACGCTTTCTACAGTTATCATTGCAGGCTTACTCCGAATGTATATTGTTTGTAATATTCCGAACGTTTGATCGAAATATTCCAGTGGCACAATTTGAATTCCAGGCCGTAAATTTGATCACGGATTTGATGCTCGGTGATTGAATAATAACGGGTGTAATTTAATTTTAGATTGTCCAGCGCCTGCCAGCCTACGCCAAAATGATTTTCCTCAGAAGTGCCGGCGTCCAATATTTCTGAATTAAATGGCGAAATACCCAGCTCATCCGGCGTATATTTGTAACCGGCATTGAGACTCAAACGCTGCCAGTTTTTCTTATAGTTAAGGCTGTAGATGAGACGTTTCCAAAAACCGGTCAATTGATTTTTTTCATAATAAGCTGAACTGCTGTAAGTGGCGTCCGGCGTCAGTTCGCCGAAAGCGCCCAATCCAAATTTGCGTTC
>JAIRZV010000067.1 GCA_031267055.1 Candidatus Margulisiibacteriota bacterium
TGGTCGACTTTCCTGAATTAGAGAGTTTTTATCTGCGTGAAAAGCAGGCGTTTACTGATAGGCGCGATGCTTATGCGGAACAGATAGGTGGAGAGTTAGAACTGCAAAAACAAATTGCGGAATTTTATGCCACACATCACATAATGAGATCAAAATATAATCCAAATGACACACGTATAATTGGCAAGCAAAAACCTCTGCCTGCTCCGGTTAATTTGGAAAAATATGTAATTGAAAAGTATCCTGAATTGGCAGATGTTCAATTTCCTAAAGATATAGCTTCTATTGTTCATGTGCTGATCGTTGAAAATACTGCTAATATGAACACTGTGTCTTTAGAGCAATGGGCACCTTACGCCTATGCCGTGCTTCTTCGCCTAGAATCAGCAAAAAAATATTTGGGACAAATACAAGAGATACTGGCTGATTTCCCCTCTTTGACCAGCCTGTATGTCAATGAATTGAATTTATTTACGGAAACGCAGACTCTGTACCAGAATAAAAAGCAAGCGAAAAAAGAATGATGTTTGGTGCTGGAAATTTTGACTTTTTTGTACTACTGGTACAAAAAAGTCAAATTTCCTCTTTGCTGAAATTTTGTAAATCCAGGCAATCCGTGATTTTCGCAAAGATAATTTCCGTGTCCCTGTATGTTGTTGTTCCTGTAAAGTTTGTGGATAAGACAAACGCTCTGGCCGTGTCCGGGTAACGTTTAAGAAAAGCCTTGAGGCCTTGCGGTATATTGGCGTCCGGCCAGGTGGATTTTACTTCTATAGGTGTAGACCGGCGGTTGACCAGCAGAACAAAATCAACTTCGTTGCCGGATTTATCCCGCCAAAAACGCAACTCCATATTTGGCCGCAATTGCCAGAATAAGTTTAAGAACACAAAAGATTCATTGACAGCGCCAAAATCTTTTCTGTTGCGTCCGGCGGAAAAGTCTTTCAGTATAGTATTCCTGATGCCAAAGTCATACAAAAAAAATTTGCGAGATTTTTTCAATTCGTTGCCGATATTCTGGGAATAGGAGCCGAGCGAAAAACAGGTGTAAGTGTTTTCCAACAGCGTCAGGTATTTTTCAACAGTACGGCTGGTCAGGCCGATTTCGTTGGCTAGACTGTGGACGGAGATCAACGAGCCTTGCCGCTCGGCCAGCAAATACAGCAGGTTGTTAAAAGCGCGGATATTTTCTTCTTTGAGCAGAGACTTAATGTCTTTTTGAATATAAGTTTCCAGCAGTTCATTCAGCAGTCTTATTTTGTTTTCTTTGCTGTCGGCATGCACCAGTCCGGGTAGGCCGCCGAAAATAAGATAATCATTGAGCGCACGAACCGGATTTTTAGTTTTGTTCTTTTGGGCATATTCTCTGACAGTTAGAGGATTGATCCTGGTGACCAACCGCCGTCCGGCCAGACTTTCTTTTAAGTGTTTGTGTATTTCTATGGACGATGAGCCGGAGGCAAAAATTTTTATTTTCTTATTGCCGTCATATATTGCTTTGAATAATTTAGAAATGTTCGGGTAATAATGAAACTCGTCGATAAAAAGCGCGTCAACATTGGCAGTCAGCATTTTGTAGATGCTGGCTTCGTCTTGATTAAACTTTAAATTGTCATTGGGCAGTTCTAAATTATAGTAACTGTAACGAAGTCGGCGTTTTTCCGCTGTTTTGGCCAGTTCTTTTAATAAAAAAGTTTTGCCGACCTGCCGCGGCCCTAACAATATAGAAACCTGCGGTAGCTCAAACTCTTTAATCAGTTCCGGCAGAATATTTCTTTTGATGTTTGGCATATTTGACTATTTTATACCACTAGTATAAAAAAGTCAAATTTGACTATTTTATACTACTAGTACAAAAAAGTTAAAAACATAAGAAACAAGGCTGGGGCTGTTTTGGGACGCTGAATTTGATATAACTACTCTTTTCGCTGTAAAATAACGGCCAAATGCTCGATAAACTTTTAGAACAAGCCGCGTATCTTTCCGCCAAAGACCAAAATAAAATCCGGCAGGCTTATCAGTTTGCCGAAAAAGCACATGGCGAGCAAAAGCGTCTATCCGGCGAGCCGTATCTGGCGCATCCCGTGGAAGCCGCGCTGATTTTGGCGGGGCTGAAGCAGGACGCGGACACGCTTTGCGCGGCTCTCCTGCACGATGTGGTAGAGGACACCGATACGCCGGAAGAAAAAATCCGAGAATTTTTCGGCGCGGAAGTTTTGTTTTTGGTCAAAGGCGTGACCAAACTGACGGAGCTCAAAATTGCCAAGTCCAGCGCCGCTCTAAAAGAAGAAATGCACGCCGAAAACACGCGCAATATGCTGTTGGCTATGGCGCAGGATATTCGTATTGTATTTATCAAGCTGGCCGATCGTTTGCACAATATGCGCACGCTGGAATATTTGCCGCGCGCCAAACAAATTGAAAATGCGCAGGAGACCATGGATATTTTTGCGCCGCTGGCGCATCGTCTGGGACTGGGTTTGGTCAAATGGGAACTGGAGGACTTGTCTTTTCGTTATCTTGAGCCGGATAAATTTTGGCAGATCCGCGACAAGGTGGCGGAAAAACGCCGTGAGCGCGAAGACTACATTCGAGATTTTTGCGAAAAAGTGCGGGAAATCCTGCACGAAAATAATATTCACGGTGAAGTGTCCGGCCGCGCCAAACATTTTTATTCCATTTACCGCAAAATGCAGACACAGCATTTGGAATTTGAGCAGATTTACGATCTCTCGGCGGTACGCGTGCTGGTGAACACCGAGCGTGATTGTTACGGTTTGCTGGGGCTGATCCACGCCAAATGGAAGCCTATCCCCGGCAAGATCAAGGACTATATCGCCATGCCCAAGGAAAATAATTATCAGTCGTTGCACACGACGGTTATCGGTCCGGAAGGCAAGCAGGTGGAAATACAAATCCGTACTTTTACCATGCACAGCCAAGCGGAGTACGGCATCGCTTCGCATTGGCTTTACAAACAGACGGACAAAAGCAAAGCCGGCAGGCAGCGGCTCAAACAAAAAGACATAGACTACATCGGTAAAATGACCTGGCTGCGCCAGCTGGCCGAGGAAAAAAAGGACAGCGCGGAATTCATGGCCGATCTGAAAACGGAAATTCTTTTTGACGAAGTGTATGTCTCCACGCCCAAAGGCGACATTTACTCGCTTTGCCACGGCGCGACGCCGGTGGATTTTGCCTATCAGGTACATACCGAGGTCGGCAATCGCTGTGTCGGCGCGAAGGTCAATAACAAAATTGTGCCGCTGGACTCCGCACTGCACAATGGCGATGTGGTGGAGATTTTGACCAGTAAGACCGGCAAGCCGAACAGCGACTGGCTGTCTTTTGTGCAAAGCCCGCGTACCAAAACCAAGATCAAGAGCTGGATTACCAAACAGAACAAGCAGCAACATTTGGAAACCGGCCGCGAAATGCTACACGCTGCGCTCAAAGAATTACTACTCGATCCGGCGTTGATTTTGAATAATGAAAAACTCAGTGCACCAATTTTGAAACGCTACAACTTTCACAATCTCGACGATCTTTATATCGGCATCGGCCACGGCGATGTGGCTTCCCGCGCGGTCGCGCGGACTTTTCAGGAAAATTACAAAGAAAAAAATAAACCGCCTGCGGAGCCAAAGCAGATTTTTGAAAAACCGCGCAAGGCCAGCAGCGCCGGCGTGGTGGTGGACGGCGTGGACTCTGTGCTGATCCGTCTGGCCAATTGCTGTCACCCGCTGCCCGGCGACGCGATTGTCGGTTTTGTAACGATGGGCTACGGCATCACCGTGCACCGCGCGGACTGCAAAAATATTAGCAAACTCAAGGAAAGAAAAATCGAGGTGTTCTGGCAAAACATGCCGCAAAATACTTATCCTGCCGCGCTGGAAGTCGCCGGCTTTGACCGCGTCGGCATTTTCAAAGATATTCTCAATGTGGTGTCCGACAGCGGACTGAATGTGCAGGAGGCCACGGCGCGCAAGAGCGGACAGGGCGAATGTAAAATTCGTTTGCTCGTGGACATCGCCGGTCTTGAACAGTTGCTGCATTTGATGGGCGTCCTGAAAAAAGTCAAAGATGTTTACGATGTGTACCGCGTGAATTAGAACATTGGAGATTTGGGTGACCGGCGCGTAAGTAAAAACGATGCTACAATTGCCGGCATGTTATTTACTGCCCGGTGCGAGGATTTTACAGTAGACGGCGACGGCGTTGTTCGTTGCGACGGACGCGTGATTTTCGTGCCCGGTCTGGTGCCGAAGGACTTGGCCGAGATTGAAATAATCGCTGACAAAAAAAATTACCTGCTGGGCAAAATAAGAAAAATAATCGAGCCGTCGCCGGACCGGATGCAGCCGGTTTGCCGGCATTTCGGCGTGTGCGGCGGCTGTTCTTTGCAGCATTATGCTTATGCCGCGCAATTGCAATGGAAAGAAAATTTTGCCGCGCAGTCTCTGCGGCGGCTGGCCGGACTGGATTTGCCGTTAGCCAAAATTGTGCCGTCGGAAAATATTTTGGCCTACCGCAATAAAGCGCAGCTGCCTTTCGGCAAAAACAGCGTGGTCGGTTTTTTTAAAATGAACAGTCATGACGTGGTGGATTTGCAGGAATGCCCGATACATCACGCGGATTTTCTGGTCGTAGTGGAAAGTTTCCGCCGTTTTGCGCGAGAAAAAAAAATACCGATTTACGATGAAAAGACACACAAGGGCATTCTGCGTCATTTGGTCATTCGCAAGAGCGATTATCTAAAAGAACTGCTCGTCGGTTTGGTTGTGAATTGCCGCGAGTTTGGTCTGCGTCCCGAGTTAAAACAACTGGTCGAGGAAATAAATCAAAAACTGCAAACTTATAAAATCGTTTCTGTCGTTGCCAATATCAACCAGAAAAAGACGAATAAAATTCTGGCTGAAAGAGTTGATAATATTCTGGGCAGTGGTTTTATTACGGAAAAGATCGGCGGATTTTTGTACAAGATTTCCTTAAACACTTTTTTGCAGGTCAATACACCACAGGCGGAGAAAGCGTATGCGCAGATTAAAGAATGGTGCGGCTTGGGAAACGCGAATATCCTTGACGCCTACTGCGGCATTGGAACTATCGCGCTGTCCGTGGCGGAGCAGGCCGCGCAAGTGCTGGGTATTGAGGAAGTCCCGCAGTCTGTCAAGGACGCCAAACGCAACGCGGAAAATAACGGTGCGCGCAATGTTCGTTTTATTCAAGGTCAGGCGGAGAAACAAACTGTTGAGACTCTCGGCGCGCCGGAAATCATCATCGTCGATCCACCGCGCAAAGGACTGGCTGCGGAAATGGTAAGCAAAATTTTAGAGGTCAAGCCGCAAAAAGTAATTTATCTTTCCTGTAATCCGACTTCTCTGGC
>JAIRZV010000055.1 GCA_031267055.1 Candidatus Margulisiibacteriota bacterium
TACCAGCGTAAGCGGCACTTACACCGCCACCGAGAACAAGATAGAAATGCTTATGCTTGTTGATGAGAAAACCCATAAAGTGCGAATGACGTACAAGCTTATGGATACAAATGTCCTCCATATGGAAGGACAGGATTACCGGAGGGTAAACTTGACATCAAGTCTATAGGGTATATGCTTCCTGATGTGAAATTAAATTTACGCGCGTTGGAACGCAAAGATTTACCTTTTGTTCATGAACTCGACAATGAACGCCAGACCATGTCTTTCTGGTTTAGAGAACCGTATAAATCTCTGGATGAATTAACCGATTTGTACGACAAGCATATACATGATGACAATGAGCGGCGTTTTGTGGTGGATGTTGATAAGCAATTTTCCGGGATTATTGAACTGGTAAATATTAATTTTATTCACCGCAGCGCGGAAATTCAAATCATCATCAAGGCTGATTTTCAAGGTCTCGGGCTGGCTAAAATCGCCATGTCCAAAGGAATGAATTACGCTTTTAATATTTTAAACATGCACAAACTCTATCTCTATGTTGACGCGGAAAACCATAAGGCCTTGCATATTTACAAAAAACTTGGCTTCATTCAGGAAGGCGTTTTGCGCCAGCATTTTTTCGTCGAAGGCAAATACCACGATAGTATTATTATGGGAATTTTTAGCGACGAAATAAAGAAAATATCCTAAAAACATAAAGGAGTATTTTTATTAAATCAGAACTTGAACAAATTCCGGGCATTGGCAAAAATATGGCGCAGCATTTAATAAATGCCGGATATCCCACTATCGAATCTCTAAAAGGGCAAGACCCGGAAGGGATTTATCTCAAGGATTGTCAATTTCAAAATACGCAAGTGGATCGTTGCGCGTTGTATCAATACCGTTTGGCGGTAGCGTATGCCAATGGCACAATAACTGATCCTGAGAAATTAAAATGGTGGAATTGGCAGGAATGAAAAAAATTAACTATGCCGGAATATTTAAAAAAATTGACGACATACCCGATTTAAGAATTGAACTAGAAAATATCTTTGACCGTAAAAACCATCAGGAAATGGCAAAATACAGTTTATTATTAGGCCAACACATTTTAAAAATAACTAATACAAAACCTTGCCGTGAAATACTGGAAGGTTTTGCCATAAATAAAAAATGGCAAAACGGCGAAACCGGTAAGGGTTTTGCAAAATTTCAAGTTGCGCGGAATGCCGCGGGCAAACTTCTTGATCTGGCTCGTGACGAAAAAGACCCTATAAAAGAAAAAGTTTACAGAGTTATGGCGCAAATAGTAAATATTCCTCATGTAAAAAATCATGCTTTATGGGCTTCTGATTATGCGGTGAAACTAATAAATACAATGTATCCAAATAATTTGGCTGAAGTAAAAAAGGAAAGGGAAATTCAAATTAAATTGTTGAAAAGTGTTTAGAAAATGCCCGCCTGTTGCTAAAATTTTCAGGACATACAATAATTGTTTTATGAAAAAATATACCAAAGAGGAATTGGCAGAAGCGTTGCGAGCGCTCACGTCGCTAATCCATAAATGTGAAAAGGTACGGAAGAAAATTGCGCGGGGCACTCCGCAGTGGACGCTACTGATCAGGCGACTCAAGGCTTTGCGGATCGCCACAGCGTTGATCGGAAAATCATGAAATACCTCGCTTTGCTGCGCGGAATCAATGTCGGCGGAAATAATATTATCCAAATGCGCGAGTTGAAAAATTTATTTTCCGAAATGGGATTTACCGACGTCCTGACTTATATTCAAAGCGGAAACGTTATATTCAAATGCCGTGAGAAAAATAAAACGAAATTAAAAACCAAAATAGAAAAAATGTTGCGGAAAAAATTAGGATATAAAATAACTCTGGCTATATTAACATTAACCGAAATGAAAAAAGTTATCGCTGATAAACCGGCCGGATTTGGCAAAAATAAAGAAGCTTACAAATATGACGCGGTGTTTTTACTGGAGCCGTTAAAAGTCCGGGACGCCCTAAAAGAATTCAGCCCCAGAGATGGCATAGATAAAATATCCGCCGGAAAAAATGTTATCTATATTTCACGGCTAATCAGCCGGTTGAGCCAAAGCGGTTTTTCAAAAATAGCCGGGACAAAAATATATCCAAACTTAACCATCAGGAATTGGAATACTACGGAAAAATTATCTAAATTAATGATGGAATTGGCAAGAATGAAAAATGATTGACATTTTGGTAATAATAAGTCTCCTGCTGTTTTACGGATTATTTATCGGCAGGACGGTATTATTATATAAATGGGGAATTAAAGTTGTGGTGATTGGCGTCAGCGCCAAAAAATTTGCGGAGAAAATTCTGGAGAAAATCTTGCTGCCCGTTTTAGCGCTCTGGAGCATTTTCGTAATAATAACGGCCTGCCATCTAGAATTGCCCGGCATAATCTCTCATAATTTGGTCAATATTCTGTGGCTAAAATATCTCGGCCTCACGATTTGTTATGCGGGACTAATAATATTCTTGCTGGCGCTGCTCGCCATGGGAAAATCCTGGCGGATAGGGCTTGATGAAACAAACACAAATGAATTAGTAACCACCGGCATATTTAAACACACCCGAAACCCGATATTTGTCTTTTTGGATTTATATTTTCTCGGCATAATGCTGATCTATCCGAACATAATATTCAGCCTAATCGCTTTGGGCGCGGTAATCGGCATACATTTACAAATCTTACGGGAAGAAGCCTCTTTGACTAAAAGATTTGGCGAAAAATATTTAAAATACAAAAAAGCCGTCCGGCGTTATATATGATATATTTTGGAATATAGGAAAATACATTTTTTTAAAAAAGACTTGACATTATAACCATAAACTTGTTTAACGAGAATATTATGGCTACAGTAAAAGAACATTACGATAACCACTTAGGAAATTTTTATTCTTGGATGACGGGAAATTTTGTAAGCAGGCAGGCTGAATTTCATGATTTTTTGATAAAACATGAATTATTGCCACATATTACGAAAAAAGCTATTGACCTTGGTGCTGGACATGGTATTCAGACCATACCACTTGCTAAGGTTGGTTATTCAGTCAAATCTCTTGATTTCAATATCAAACTCCTAAGCGAATTGACAGCCAATACAAGGGGAATGGATGTTAAAATCATTCATGGGGACATTAGAGAAATTGATCAGTTTTCCGGTTTCAATCCAGAATTAATTGTTTGCTGCGGCGACACATTACTTCATCTTGATAGCAAACAGGATATTGAGCAATTGATTTATGGAATTGCGAGTATATTGGTTAAAGACGGAAAACTTTTATTGACATTTCGTGATTATTCTACAACATTGACCGGAAACGACCGGTTTATTCCGGTAAAAAGTGACGAAAATAAAATACTAACATGTATTCTTGATTATGAACCTGATTTTGTAAATGTAACTGATTTGCTTCATGAAAGAAACAAGGATGGCTGGAAACAAAAAATTAGTTCTTACAAAAAAGTACGTGTAAAATCAAATGAAATAATCGAAATAATAGAACGGAATGGAATGATTGTTCAAGATGCTCAAATTGTAAATAGATTGATAACAATAATTGCATATAAAAATAAAATTATTTGTTGATATACAAAATAGAGCTACGGCCAGAACTACTTTTACATAGCCTATATAAGTGGTAGGATTAGTCATGTTGCGTCTCGAAAAAGTATCGAAACAGTACGCCGGACTCCAAGTTGTCGACAAGGTCAGCCTCGACATTCCGCCAGCCAGTATTTTCGGCATTATCGGACGGAGCGGCGCCGGCAAATCCACTCTGCTGCGCCTCCTGAATCTGCTGGAAAAACCCGACTCCGGCGCGGTGTACCTCGGCGAGCGGCGTGTAGACACTCTGTCCGGACGCGAGCTGTTGCTGGAGCGACGCAAAATGGGCATGATTTTTCAGAATTTCAATCTTTTTAGTTCGCGCAATGCGGCGGATAATATCGCCTATCCGCTGGAGATCGCCGGTCTGTCCCGCAAACAAATCGACCTGCGTGTCAGTGAACTGCTTGAGCTGGTGCAGATCTCGGACAAACGCCGGGCGCGTCTGCGTGAACTCTCCGGCGGCCAAAAACAGCGTGTGGCGATCGCCAGAGCGCTGGCGGCCAAACCCCAGGTTTTATTCTGCGACGAAGCGACCAGCGCGCTTGATCCGCAGACCACACGTTCGATCTTGACCCTCATCAAAAATCTGCAAAAATTTTTGCAGATCACGGTCATTGTGGTTACGCATCAAATGGAAGTCATCCGCGCGATCTGTTCGCGGGTGGCCGTGCTGGAAGACGGACGTCTAGTGGAAAGCGGCGCGGTCGCCAGCGTGTTTGCCAAACCAAAATCCTCCGCCGCGCTGGAGCTGCTGCATGCCGCTTGATCTCCACGAAATATTAAGCCTGCTGCCGCAGGCGACACTGGAAACCATTTACATGACTTTCGTTTCGACAGCTCTGGCCTGTCTCCTCGGCCTGCCGCTGGGCGTGTATCTTTTCGTAACTTCGCCGGCCGGCCTGCGCCCGCGGCGCGTGGTCTACAATATTATTTCCCGTCTCGTCAATTTGTTCCGCTCTTTTCCTTTCATCATCCTGATGATACTTTTGATGCCTCTGTCGCGCCTGCTCATTCACACCAGCATCGGTCCGGCGGCGGTTATCATACCGCTGTCTATCGGCGCCGCGCCTTTTGTCGCGCGGGTCGTCGAGGCGGCGCTCGCGGAAGTGGACAAAGGCTGTCTGCTCGCCGCTCAAGCTATGGGGTCGACCGACTGGCAAATCATTCGCAAGGCGTTGCTCCCCGAAGCTCTGCCCGCGCTGGTCTCCGGTCTGGCGCTGACCACTATCACGATCATCGGCTACACGGCTATGGCCGGAGCGATTGGTGGCGGTGGTCTGGGAGATCTGGCTATTCGCTTCGGTTATTACCGTTTTCGGCAGGATATTACACTGGCGGCTGTCATAGCCATTTTGATTTTGGTAGAATTAGTCCAGCTTGCCGGCGTTTTGCTCAGTCGCGGTTTGCTGGCTAAAAGATAGACGGCATTCAAACGCAGACTTATTTTGAAAGGATAACAATATATGAAAAATTTAGGCAGGAGAATAATTCCGATTTTAATTGCTATATTGCTGCTGGCCGGCTGTTCGCCAAAGACGCCACAAACCACACTGACTATCGGCGCGTCGCCCGTGCCGCACGCGGAACTGCTCAAGCTGATCAAAGGCGATCTTGCCAGGGACGGCGTTAATTTAAAAATCGTGGAATTTACCGACTATGTGGTGCCCAACACCGCGCTGCTTTACGGCGACATCGACGCCAATTTCACCCAGCATCTGCCTTACCTCAACTCCAATAGCGAATGGGCGGAAAAATTGTGTCCGGCTTTTGGCGTGCACATCGAGCCTTTTGGTCTGTATTCGCGGCGGCACAAGAGCATTGCCGATATTCCTGACGGCGCGCTGATCGCCATACCCAATGATCCCACCAACGGCGGGCGCGCGCTGCTCCTGCTGGAAGCCCATAAGTTGATCGCGTTAAGAAAAGGCGCGGGTTTGCAGGCTACGGAAAAAGACATTGCCATCAATCCGCGCAAATTGCAATTTCGCGCGCTGGAAGCCGCTCAACTGCCGCGCGCCCTCGACAATATCGACGCGGCGGCGATTAACGGCAATTACGCACTGGACGCCGGCTTAAATCCGGTCAAAGATTCGCTTATTATCGAGGGCGCTGATTCGCCTTATGTGAATATTGTCGCGGTGCGCAAAGGCCAGGAAAATGATCCGCGCATTTTGGCACTCCGCAAAGCCCTGCTCTCGCCCAAAATCAAGAAGCATATCGAAGAAACTTATAACGGCGGCGTGGTGGCGGTGTTTTAAATACCAAAAATTTTACAGTTGTTTTCTCTTGACAAGTTTTCCATCCCATATTATCATACTAAATATATAGGAATAATATATTATATATTGCGAAAGGAGGCTGTGAAAAAAACCAACAGATATTTTAAAAAAATTCAAGGAGGATTTTTAAGAATGAAAAAATTATTAGTGGTTTTATTATTGGTTATCGGCAGCGTTTTTGCCGCCGCGCCCAAAGACGGTTTGTGGGGCGAGCTGGACAAATGGAAAAAAGATTACAAATGGGTGGATTTGAGCTGGGAAGTCAGTCCGCAAACTCCGCACTGGTGGGGTTTTGACCCGCTGGTCGTGACGCCAAAATATACATTCGACGGCACATTTAAAGATTTCGGCGAAAATGAAAATAATTCGTTCTCGGCATTCCTCTATACTTTGCCCGGACAGTACGGTACGCATACGGATTTTCCCGGACATTTCGACCGCAAGGGACGCAAAACCAACAGTTATGACGTGAAAGATTTGGTTTATCCGCTGGTCGTCATCGACAAATCCGCCGCGATCAAGAAAAACTTTGACTATGCCCTGACGCGGCAGGACATTCTGGATTTTGAAGCCAAGCACGGCAAAATACCGGCCGGCACTTTTGTGGTATTTCGCAGTGACTGGTCGAAGCGGCCTTTGAACAATTTTGAAGCCGTCGACGCGGATAACAACGCGCATTATCCGGGCTGGAGCATTGAGGCTTTGCAGTTTTTGGTCAAAGAAAGAAATATCGCGGGTATCGGCCATGAGACACCGGACACCGATCCGGCCGCGGTGGGCAACAGCGACACCGGTATGATCGGCGAGAATTATATTCTCAATCAAGGACGGCTGAATGTTGAGCTGCTTAAAAATCTCGACAAATTGCCGCCGACCGGCGCTATCATTTTCATCACGTACCCGAATATCAAGGACGGCGTGGGTTTTACCAGCCGCGTGTTCGCGGTCGCGCCGAAATAATTACAAAAAAGCCTTTCGCGCTTAATAGCAATATTGTTATTAAGCGCGGGGGCGGAAAAGTCATATCGACGCAAACGACTGAGATATTACTTATGTTTACATAAAGAACTAAAATAATTATAATGATTCACATGATATATAAAGATAATTTTTGTACCCCCCCCCCCCCGATTTAGGGCTTATTATTTATGAAAAAGTTGCTGAAAGAAGTTGTGATTCGGCTGGCACAATGTTTTGGTGACCAGTCTCAAAAGCGAAAGATTCAGCGAAATTACGCGGAATATGAAATAAAACAGAGGCTGGAAAATCCGCTTTATTTGGAACGT
>JAIRZV010000149.1 GCA_031267055.1 Candidatus Margulisiibacteriota bacterium
ACAGCCGGACTGACCAAAAAACTGCCGCCGATGATCAGCCCGTCGATAAAATTATGCGCCGCGTCGCCGAAAAGATTGAGATACGAAAAACTGTGTACCGCGCAATGCTCATGGTGGCAATGCCGCCAGTACAAACATCTTTCCAGCAGGAAGAAAAAAGTAAAACCGGCGAGCACGGAGAAAAAAACCGGCGAATGTTCGTCTAAGGCCAACAGCGCTTCGGGGATCAGATGCAAAAAAGCATTGCCGATGAGCGAACCGGCGCTGAAAGCCACCAAGATCAGCAAAGTTTTCTGCAAGGCTTTTTCTCTGAACAGCAAAGCCAGCGCGCCGGCAAAGGACACCAGACTGACTAAAAAACTTGCGGCGAGCGCTTGCAACAAAGCCATGCCACTATTTTCCGGCAAAAACTGCGAGAATTCAACTTATTTCAATAATGTTCTAAAAATGTCACCATTTTGTAATAATTACATATTTGTAGTTTTTGTGAAAAATCCCAAGATTTTTGCCAACTGGCATAAAAGTTGCATTTATTCAGATATGCTGACTACAGTAAATTCGGCGGCGGCGCTGGGGCTGGAAGCGAATTTGATCCGTGTGGAAGTGGACACGCGCGGCGGTCTGGCGCAACACATCATAGTAGGCCTGCCGGATACAGCTGTTAAAGAGAGCAAAGAACGCATTGAGTCCGCGTTGCGCAATTCCGGCATACCGGTTGATTTTTTCTGCAAATATACGATCAATCTGGCGCCGGCGGCGTTGCGCAAAGAAGGACCGGCTTTTGACCTGCCAATAGCCGTCGGCATGATGGCCAATGCCGGTCTGTTTGACGCGGCCACGCTGACGGATAAAATTTTTCTGGGTGAACTTTCTCTGAACGGCGCGATCCGGCCGGTACGCGGCGTGCTGACTATGGCTCTCGAGGCGGTGAAAAACGGCCTGCGGGAAATTGTCGTGGCGCCGGACAATGCGGAGGAAGCGACGCTGGTCAAAGGTTTAAACGTGTTGCCGGCGCGCGATTTGGCGGAAACGCTGGCTTATTTGCACGGAGACAAAAAAGCCGCGCCGTATCAGCCGCCGGTTTATTCCGATGCGGAGCAAAAATTTGCCGGCGATTTTGCGGAAGTCAAAGGCCAGTATTTGGCCAAACGCGCTCTGGAGATCGCGGCGGCCGGCGGTCATAATGTGCTTTTGATCGGTTCACCGGGTTGCGGTAAAACTATGCTGGCCAGACGCCTGCCGACTATTTTGCCGGATTTGACTTATGAGGAGTCCATAGAAGTTTCCAAGATTTACAGCGTGGCTGGTTTACTGCGCCGCGGTCTGATCCGCCGCCGCCAGTTTCGAGTGCCGCATCATACGACCAGCGGTGTTGGCATTGTCGGCGGAGGACGGATCCCCAGACCTGGGGAAATTTCGCTGGCGCATCTGGGCGTTTTGTTCATGGACGAATTTCCGGAATTTGACCGCGGTGTTTTGGAAGCACTGCGTCAGCCGCTGGAGGACGGCGAGATTACTATTTCGCGTGCGCTGGCCGCACTGACTTATCCGGCGCGTTTCATTCTCGCGGCGGCAATGAATCCCTGTCCCTGCGGTTATGCTATGGACCGGCGGAAAAAATGTGTTTGCACGCCGCCGCAAATCACCAAATACTGGAAAAAACTGTCCGGGCCGATTTTGGATAGAATAGATATTTTTGTCGAAGTGCCGTCTTTGAGCGCGGAAGAATTGGGCGCCAAGTCCGGCGGCGAAACCTCAGCCGTGATCCGGCAAAGAGTAAACGCAGCGCGAGATAAACAGGCGCGGCGTTTTGCCGGCAAAGTCGGTCTGTATGTCAACGCCGGTATGGGCGCGGCCGAACTCAAGGAATTTGCCGCGTTGACGACCGGCGCGCGGCAATTATTATTTACAGCCGCCGAAAAGCTCGGTTTTTCCGCGCGCGCTTATGACCGCCTGCTGAAAGTCGCGCGGACTATAGCCGACTTGAGCGGCTCGCCGGAAATTTTGGAAGAACATGCGGCGGAAGCTTTGCAGTACAAAATGCACGATTGGACGCGGCTGTGAACAATCTGCAAAAAAATCTGGAGTTGCTGGAAGAACTCGACGCGCTGCTGGACTGCGGTTACAGTCAGAGTGAAATTTTGGATTTGCTGACCAGCGAGCTGGGACGCAAATACCGCCAACGTTTGCAGCGCGGCCAACCGTGGAGCGCCGTCTGGGAGTTGGAGCCGGAACTGCTTTTGGTTTTGCGCGCGGCGGAGCTGAACGGCCGGCTGCGTGATTTTGTCGCACTGGCGCTCGAACATTACCGCGACAAAACAGCTTTTCAAAACACATTGCGCCAAAAAGCCGCATATCCGTTATTGACGCTTGGTTTCACACTGCTGATGCTGCTGGCTTTTGTCTTTTTTTTACTGCCGATGTTCAACGGCCTACTGGTGGAGATGGGTGGTCAGGCCAGTTCCGCGCTTTGGCAATGGGCGTTTTTCGGCGGATTGATTTTACTTTTGCTGAACGGCAAATTTATTTATACGCAGCTGCTGGAAAAAACCGGCCTGCGTCAGACTTTGGAGTCTATACAAACGCTCAATTTACTGGCGATCACCGACCGGGCCGGGATTCCGCTGGCCAATTTTTTGAGCGAGTATTTGCGCTGTGTGCCGCCTTCGGCCTTGAACCGCGTTTATTTTTATCTGGCCAAAGGTTTGCCGGTAGGCGAGGCCCTTTCTCATGCCGAATTGTTCCGACCGCAAGAATTAAAGCTCCTGACTATCGGTGGCGGCGCCAATTATTCGCGCGGCCTGGCTTATTTGCTGAAAAATTTTAAGCAAAATTATCAAAACAAGATCAATAAAATTATTTTTTATTTTGAGCCGGCTTTGCTTTTATTTACCGGCAGCATTATTGCACTGGTGGCCTGGAGTTTTTTCCGGCCGTTGTTTAGTTTCGCAGGGATGGAATTTTAGAAGATTAAATATAAGGAGGATAAATAAAATGGCAACGAATAATTTGATTTCTATAGATACAG
>JAIRZV010000161.1 GCA_031267055.1 Candidatus Margulisiibacteriota bacterium
AAAGAATTTCAATCTTGATCAGGCTTATTTGAGTTATGCTCCGGCTTGGGTGCCGAGCGTGGTCGGTAAATTCAAAGCGACTGTTGGTAAATTTGATGTCAAAGAAGGCGTCTATACAGTGACGAACGGCGTCTGGGACAGCAATATTTCGCTGGAAGGCAAAAATCTGAATTACACTTACAAAGATGTAAGTGTAAAAGGTCTGGACCTGTTTGCCAATATCGGTAGTTATGTTTTGGCTGGCGATGTGAATAGTGGCTCGGAAAGACAAGGTGACGGCACGTCGATTTCCGGCGGTGGCTCGCCTATAGTGCTGGAGGCTAAACAGCTAGGCGTCAAATGGAAAATAGCCGACTATAGTGTGGAAACGGCTTACGCTCAATATGCGGTGCCGGCTTGGAATATTTCCGAAGGCACGTCGCCAAGCGGCATAAAAACTCCGGACGATAAATCACTAGACCATATCGCGGTGAAACTCGGTGCAAATTTCAAGGTTCCGTATTTTGAAAAAGTTGCTTTGCTGTACGAGGACATTGTCAATCACAATGAGATCGGCATCACTAAATCTAAAGATGGCACAACCAGCGGTGAATCCGACGAAGTCAGCAATAGACATGCTTCGGCCTACGGTGTGGAATTTGGCGCTAAAATTGGCCTGCCGTATCTGCAGGATTATTCTCTCCGTTATCTGCAACGCAAGATAGAGAATGGTGTTGGTTGGACATATATGGAAGACGCGCATAAGGATCAAAATACGGAAGGCTCGCAAATCGCGTTGACAGTGGGCATTGTGGACAATGTTAGTTTCACGATCGATCAGTATAGTCTTAAATATATTGACCAGATCAATGACAGTAATGCGTCATGGAAAGACACGCGCTTTGAAATAAATGTTAAGTTTTAGTCGAACTTCACAAGCGAAAGCGAAGTGAAGTGAGACCCACAAGCCTGTCGCGTTAGCGGCAGGCGACGTGAGAGAATAAAAAAAACAGGAGGAAAATATGAACAACAAAATAAAATTAGGCCTACTGACAATATTGCTGGGTGCGCTGGGTTTTGCGGATCTGCTGGGCGCGGGCGCGACTTTTCCCCAGCCGTTGTATTCCAAAATGTTCGCGGTGTATGAGCAGCAAAAAGGCGTGAAAGTAAATTATCAAGGTATCGGCTCCGGCGGCGGCATTAAGCAGCTTACGGAAAAGGTCATTGATTTCGGCGGCACGGACGCTTACATGACCGACCAAGAAATCTCGGCCACCGGCGCGAAGATCGTGCATATTCCGACCTGCATCGGCGCGGTGGTCATCGCTTACAATATCCCCGACAATCCCGATCTGAAATTAACACCGGCTTTGGTTTCCAAAATATTCAATGGCGAGATTAATAAATGGAACGATCCGCAAATCGCGGCGGTGAATCCGGGATTGAAACTCAATGGAGATATTTTTGTGGTCCACCGCTCGGACAGCTCCGGCACGACTTCTATATTTACGGATTATTTGAGCCAGATCGATCCGGCCAATTGGAAAATGAGCAAAACTTTTTCTACCAAATCCAAGCTGGCCGTCGGCGGCAAAGGCAATTCCGGCGTGGCTGGCCTGATCAAGCAAATGCCCGGCTCGATCGGCTATACGGAGATCGCTTACGCCAATCAGAACCAAATGAAATACGCCGCGGTGCAGAACAGCTCCGGTGTTTTCATCACGCCGAGTCTGGCGTCCACCAGCGCCGCGGCTGACGTGGAAATAGCGGCGGACACCCGCGCTTCGATCGTGAATACCAAAGCGCGCGACGGTTATCCGATCTGTGGCTTCACCTGGATAGTGGCTTATCAGGATATGTCCAAAAATCCGGCCAAGGCCAAGGAGACCACTGAACTGCTGAAGTGGATAATCGCGGACGGGCAAGCTTTTACCAGAGAGCTGGACTACGGCAGTCTTCCCAAATCTGTCGCGGCCAAAGCGCTGGCGAATATTAATTCGATAAAGGTGAACTAGACCTTGTGCTCTCTGAAGTTTTCGCCGGTGGCTAATGTTCTCGAAGCCGCCGGCGTCTGTTTAATAATTTGTCCGATTGAAATATAATTACATTATGTGGGTAGTTTACGCTTTGCTGGCGGCGTTTTTTGCGGCCTTGACATCGATCTTAGCGAAAATCGGCATTGAAAATGTGAATTCCAATCTGGCGACAGCAATACGTACTGTGGTGGTTTTGATCATGTCCTGGATGGTAGTTTTTGCGACCGGAAAACAGCAAGGTCTGGCTGATATTAGTTCTAAAAGTTTATGGTTTTTGCTGCTATCTGGTTTTGCCACCGGCTTATCGTGGCTTTGTTATTTTCGAGCTTTACAGATCGGCGAAGCATCGAAAGTTATTCCCGTAGATAAATTTAGTCTGGTTATCAGCATAGTTTTGGCCTTTGTAGTATTAAAAGAAGCGGTGACTATTAAAACCGTAATCGGCGGCATTGTAATCACAATTGGCGTCCTGGTTTTAGTGTTTTAATTTAACACTAAAACTTTGGCTCGACAGGCCTTTAACTCAATCTTAACAATTCCTTAATAATTAACAAACTCTTAATTGTTAAATTTTCCGCAAATGTTGCGCAGTTTGAGTTTGCAAACCAAAGAAAATATTTTCCAGCAAATACTGGCCGGCTCCGCGTTTTTTGTGGTGGCGGTTCTATTTTTATTTTTCTTGACGCTTTTGCTGAAATCCCTCTCGGCGATTTGGGCAAACGGCTTTAATTTTTTCGCCGGCACGATTTGGGATCCGCTGACCGGCACATACGGCGCGTTTCCGCTGCTATTCGGCACGCTTTTGACCAGCCTCTTGGCCTTGTTTTTGACTTTACCCTTTGCGCTGTCCAGCGCGCTTTTCCTCGGCGAGTTTTTCCGCAAAGGTCTGGCTGCTTCTGCACTGCGCTCCTCTGTGGAATTATTGGCCGGCATTCCATCCGTGGTTTACGGCTTTTGGGCTTTGCTCGTTTTGGTGCCGCTGATCCGCCGGATAGAAATAACTCTCGGCATTGTGCCGTTTGGCGTCGGCGTTTTGGCTGCGGCGCTGGTGCTGACAATTATGATAATTCCTTACGCCGCATCTTTGTCCGCCGAGGTCATCAAACTGGTGCCGCAAGATATTCGCGAAGCCGCGTACTCGCTGGGCGCGACGCGTTATGAAGTTATCCGTCGCGTGATCCTGCCACAGGCGCGTTCGGGTATTTGCGCCGGCATTCTGCTGGCTTTGGGGCGTGCTCTGGGCGAGACAATGGCCGTGACTATGGTGATCGGCAACGCCAATAAAATACCGGCCTCGTTGTTTGATGTCGGCAACACTATGGCCAGCCTTATCGCCAATGAACTGGCCGAAGCGACCGATCCGCTGTATGTTTCCAGCCTCGTGCAGGTCGGTTTGTTGCTTTTTTTAATTTCCGCACTGATAAATTTGACAGGCCGGTATGTTGTGAAAAAATTTAGCGTGGAGAGTTGAAAATACGATGTTTAATACGATACATTGGCGGCGGTTCTTGGACAAAATATTTTTAGGAATAATTTGTTTTTTTTCTTTCTTGTCCGCGCTGCCTCTGCTTTTAATTTTAGGTTATTTGTTGGTCAAGGGTGCGTCCGCGCTTAACTGGCAATTTTTCTGCCGCGTGCCCCAGCCGCTGGGCGAGGCCGGCGGCGGCATCGCCAATGCGTTGCTTGGTTCGCTGCTGTTGCTGGTTGTGGCTTTTGTGCTGGCCGCGCCGCTGGGACTGTGCCTGGGCATTTATCTGGCGGAAAATAAAAAAAGTCGGCTGGCGGACTGCGCCCGTCTGGCTGTGGAAATATTACAGGGCGTGCCGTCTATTGTTATCGGTTTGGTGCTTTACACCTGGCTGGTTTTGCCATTCAGGACTTTTTCGACTCTGGCTGGCGGCGCGGCGCTGGCGCTAATGATGTTGCCGGTCAGCGTGCGTTCCGCGGAGGAAACTTTGCGGCGCATACCGCCGGAGATCAAAGAAGCCGCGCTGGCGCTGGGCGTGCCGTATTACCGGACAATTCTGCGCGTGATTGTGCCGTCGGGATTGAGCGGCATTATCACTGGCGTACTGCTCAGTTTGGCGCGCGTGGCTGGCGAGACCGCGCCGCTTTTATTCACGGCTTTTGGCAATCCTTTTTTGAGCTGGCGTTTAGACCGGCCGATTGAGTCCGTGCCGCATTTGATTTTTTATTACGCGACCAGTCCTTATGCTGAATGGCACCGACTGGCCTGGGGCGCTTCTTTTGTGCTGGTGCTGGGCGTTTTGTTTCTAAATCTGACTGCTAAATTTTTGACACGCCGCTGGCGCGTGCAGTTTTGAAAGGAGAAAAACAGGTGGATATTTTGACGATCCAAAATCTCTGCGTGAGTTTTTTGGAAAACACTGTGGTTAAAAATGTTTCGATGAATATTGAGGAAAAAAAAGTCACGGCGGTAATGGGACCGTCGGGCTGTGGCAAGACGACTGTCCTGCGCGCGGTCAATCGCCTGCACGAGCTGTCTGCGCACGCGCGCGTCACAGGCAAAGTCATTCTGGGCGGAGAAGACCTTTACGCGCTGGACGCGATACTGGTGCGCCGCAAGATCGGCATGGTCTTTCAGCGCCCCAATCCTTTTCCGACTATGGGTATTTATGACAATGTGATCGCTGGTTATCTGCTCAACGGCTTGAAACTTAGCAAGTCGGAGATGGATAATTTGGTAGAGGAGTCCTTGCGCGCCGCCGCGCTCTGGGACGAAGTCAAAGACAGTCTGCGCAAACGCGGTACTTTTCTTTCCGGCGGCCAACAGCAGCGGCTTTGTATTGCCCGGGCGCTGGCTATGCATCCGGAGATTTTACTGCTGGACGAGCCGACTTCCGCGCTGGATCCTAAAGCCGCGGCGAGTATTGAGGAATTGATCGTGCAGTTGAAAAAAACGGTGACGATCATGCTGGTCACGCACAATATCGCGCAGGCTTCGCGCGTTTCGGATTTTACGGCTTTTATGTATTTGGGCGAATTGGTGGAATTCGGCGCTTCGGAAAAAATGTTCACCACGCCGCAGGATAAAAGGACGGAAGAATATTTGACCGGCAAATTTGGTTAGACGAAAGGAGAAAAAATGTTAACGGAAAAATTATTGGATTTGAAAAAAGACTTGCTGGAATACGCCGCGTTGGTGGAAACAATGGTGGCGGACTGCCTGCAGGGATTACTGCAAAAAGATGCGGACCGGCTGCAAAATATTCTGACTCAAGCCGAACCGCAGGCTAATTGCAAAGAAATTGAGATAGACCGAAAATCGACCAGTTTGCTGGCGCAATATCAGCCTCAGGCGAAAGATTTGCGGGCGATTTTAATGATGCTGGGCATGAACCGCGATCTGGAGCGCATGGGCGATCATGCCGTGAACATCGCGCAGAGCGCGTTGTATCTGATCGAACATCCGCCGGTGCAGCCGTTGTTTGAACTGCCGCGTTTGAGCGCTATTGTCAGCGGTATGTTGCGCGACAGCATCAACGCTTTTATGCAGGAAAATTCCGCGCTCGCTAAACTGGTTTGCGAACGTGATGATGAGGTCGACGCGCTGCGTGATCAAATTTTGCGCGAGCTGATCGCCTATATGTCAGCCGACACCTCGACTATTGAACGTGCCCTGCATATAATCAGAATGTCTGGAAATATGGAGCGGATTGCCGATCTGGCGACCAATATCGGCGAAGAAGTGGTTTTTATTACGGAAGGCCGGGTGCTCAAACACCATCAAGGAGAAAAATAAATATGCCTTTGATCGCGGTGCTGGATGACGAGCCGGATATTCGGGAATTGCTCGCGCTCAATCTCAAAAAAGCTGGATTCAATGTAAAGGAATTTGCCGATCCGAAAACTTTTTGGCGTTATCTCAATACAGACTTGCCAGACGCGCTGATTCTGGACTTGATGCTGCCGGACATGGACGGTCTGGAGATTTGTAAACGGCTGCGCAGTCAGACTCGCACGGCGCGTCTGCCGGTCATTATGCTGACTGCTCGCACGGAGGAAACAGATAAAATCGTCGGTCTGGAGCTTGGCGCGGACGATTATGTGACCAAGCCTTTTTCGCCCAAAGAATTGCTCGCCAGAGTAAAAGCTCTGTTGCGCCGGCAAGAAAATCCGGCGGAGCAAAAAATTTTGCGCATCGGCAAAAATATTGTGCTGGATCCTGAAAAACACGAGGTCTTAATAGAAGGTAATTCTGTGGAATTGACCGGCACGGAATTTAAAATACTGCAAATGCTGGCCGAGAAAAAAGGCGTGGTTTTTTCGCGCGACAAAATTTTGGACAGACTATGGGGCAATGAAAAAGCCGTCTTTGACCGTACCGTGGATGTGCATGTCAAACATTTACGGGAAAAAATGGGCAAGTACGCCGCCTATCTTAAAAATATCCGCGGCGTGGGTTATAAACTAGAATGGCAGTGAAGCGCGGTATTTTGCGCCGTTTGTTCGGCGGTTTTTTTCTCCTGGCTTTGTTTTTGGTCGGGATTTTTTTTGCCGTCTTGTTTTTGGCGCTTAAAAATAATTCCACGCAGCTACTGGGCGAAGAATATAAAAAATATTCCGAGGCGCTGGCGGCCAATCTCGCGCCGCTGTTCACCGCTCAAGATGTGTCCGGCCTGCGCCGACAGGTCTCGGCTTTAAGCCAGCGCACTCAATGGCGGATAACCGTAATTTCTGCGGACGGTCAGGTGCTGGCCGATACTTCCGTCGAACCTCTGACAATGGAAAATCATTTTACGCGGCTGGAATTTTTGGCCGCGTTGCGCGGCGAGAGTGCTTACGCTGTGCGTTACAGCCAAACACTGGGGCGAGATTTTTTATACGCCGCCGCGCCTGTTTACGCCGGCGGAGAAATTATCGGCGCGGCGCGCCTCGGTCTGTCTCTGCGCCATGTTGTACTTTTATTCTGGCCACTGATCAGAACCGCTTTATTCGGCGCGCTGGTTTTTTTCGCGTTGCTGCTTTTGCTGGCTTTCCGTCTGGCGCGCCGTTTCGCCACTTCGCTGGATAGTCTGGAGCAGGCCGCTGTGCGCGCGGCTGATGGCGATCTGACCGCGCGGGTTTATCTGGACGACCGCGATGAGTTTCAGCCGCTGGCGGATAAATTTAATCAAATGACCGCACAGCTGGCCGCGTCG
>JAIRZV010000061.1 GCA_031267055.1 Candidatus Margulisiibacteriota bacterium
ACGCCGGCGACCAACAGCGATTATAAATATTATTTGATAATCACCACTCAAAATATCATTGACAATGGTCTGCGTTTGTTACAGGCTGATGGTAATCTTAATTATTTTGCTTCACCGGACGACACGAATATTTCTTCGCAAAATTTCGGTGTCTTGACGCAATATTATAATTTCAATCCTGACAGCGCAGGTTATAACGAGGTTATAAACGAAGTATATGCGCAGTTTTTTGCAAAATGGGCGCAATATTTTGTGTATGACCGCGCCGGTCAATTTTTAATGCGTTATGGCAATGGTGGCGGTTTTTCCCCGGCCGATCAAGGACGACTCACGCCGCAGCAGGCGCAGACAGTTTCCCGCCCCGACAGCAATCAGCTGCGCTGGAATATTCCTTTGTCTGCGCTCGGCAATGATTTTTATTTTGGCCTGCTGACAGTTCATGACACAGCCGGTTCGCGGCGTTTAATGGACGGCATTGGCTTGGAATATGTCGGCCTAAATTCTACAAATAGAATGCCCAAGGATGATATAGTTCCGGATCGCTCGGGAATTTCGCCCGGATTAAATATAGTCAGTTACAATGTGCAAATAAGGGAATACTGATGCCGGCTGTTTTAAATATTTTTTTGGTAATCCTCTCGGCCGTTCTGACCGCGCTGGCTTTTCCGCCGGCCAAGCTTTTTTATTTGGCTTTCGTCAGTTTGATGCCTTTCTTTTGGGTGATTTACCGCGCGCGTTCTTACCGCAGCGTGCTGGGTTACGCGCTGTTATTCGGCCTGCTTTTTTATCTGTTTTTGCTGCACCATATAGTCGTGCTGGCAGAGTATTCTTCTGGTTTCTTGATGGTTTTAGGTTTGTTGCTGCTGGCCTTTTTTCAAGCGCTTTTTATTGCCGCGGCTGTCCTGCTCGGTAAATTTGTCCAGCGCCACGCGCTTGCGCAAAATTTTAGCGGTGTGATCTGGACTTTGCTGGCTTATGCTTTTGCCTGGGTCTTTCTCGACTGGTTGCGCTCGCTGGGCGCTTTTGGCTTCACGCTCGGCGGTCTGGCTTACGCACAGTATTTATTTCCCGAGTTTTTGCAAATGGCGCGTTACACCGGACCGTACGGCCTGACTTTTGTTTTGATTTTCTTAAATATTTTTGGCGGAATATTGGCTGCGCGCCTCTGGCCGGCGGACAAGATAGAGAAAAGAATTTGGCTGAGTGTTTCCGCCGCACTGCTTATTTTCTTGAGTTTTGGCTTGGGCTTGAGCAGTTTGTTTTTGACTTTGCACGACATCTATCTGCAAATGAATGATAATCGCAAAGTGGTGACGGTTTTTCAGCCGGGTATCCCGCAAAAAATCAAACTCGACGAAGCTTTTCGGCCGGCTTTGAAAAAAAGTTATTTGGAAGACATACGGGATTTTTCCTTGAACGCCAAAACCGATTTGCTGGTTTTGCCGGAGACGATTTTGGGCGAATTTTTGCTGCACAACAAAGAATTTATGTTCGCGCTGCGCGACGCTCTGGATTTTTCGCTGATTTTCGGCATCCCGCGGCAGGATGAAACTGAGGAGGGGCGCTATTACAATTCCGTGGTTTTGCTCAACCGTTACGGTGGCCTGACCGTCCTGCATGATAAAAAATATTTGGTGCCGTTCGGCGAATATTTGCCGTTCAAGCCGCTGCTGTACTGGCTGCTGGCGGACACCGGTTTTTTTGACAGCGAGTACAGCGCTGGCAAGCTTGCCAATAATCAAAACAGCGACTATGCGGCGGCGATCTGTTTTGAATCGACTTTCCCTTATCAGTTGCGTGAACAGATCCGCGGCGGCGGGAAATTAATTTTGATTTTGACCAATGACGCCTGGTTTGGCCGTACAGCTTTGCTGGATATGCATCTGAGTTTTGCCGCGTTGCGCGCGGTGGAAAACAACCGCTATGTCGCGCAATCCGCGAATACCGGCCGCTCGGCCATCATCGACAATCGCGGCCGCATTCTGCAAATGTCCGGCCTTGACGCCAAAGAATTTTTGACCGCGGAGACAGTTTTGCTGACCGAAAAAACGGTTTACACTTATTTCGGCGAGCTGATCATTTATCTGGCGCTGGTTTTTTTCTTTTTGTATTTTTATTTGTTGCTTTATGCCAGAGGGCGGAGCAAATAAAACTCCTACAGTTTAAAAAGCATGTCGCCGTAAGTCGGCACCGGCCAGAGCGCGGCGGGTGTGATAACTTCCAACGCGTCCACGTCTTCGCGCAAAGCGGCCAGAGCCGCGAACACTTCGTCGCGGGCAGTAGTGGCCTGATCTGTAGCGTCTCCGGCGGCTTTGGCTTTGGCGGCGACAGTCTCCAGAGCCACGGTCTTTTGATCGATAGCTTCCAGCAATTTGCTGACTTTGCCCAGCAGAGCTTCCGGTACTTTGGTCGAAACGCCGGCTTCTTTGATAGCCTTGATTTGCCTGGCTAATTTGGCGGCGAATTTCAGCGCGGTCGGCAGGTACAAAGTTTTGCTCATCTTGAGCGCGCACAGCGCTTCGATATTGATGTGTTTGTAATACTGCTCGACATAAATTTCGTAACGGGAATGTAATTCCTCTTTGGTCAGCACGCCGTATTTTTCAAACAATTTTTGCGCTTTGGGCGTCAGATAAGCTTTCAAAGCGTCGACCGAATTTTTCACATTGGGCAGGCCGCGCTTTTCGGCTTCTTTGGGCCATTCTGCGGTGTAGCCGTTGCCGTTGAAAATCACGCGACCGTGTTTTTCGATGACTTCTTTGACGTAAGCGGCGACTTCCGTGTTTACGTCTTTGGCTTTTTCCAGCCGATTGGCCAACTCGTCCAATGCTTCAGCCGCAATGGTGTTCAGAGCCACATTTGGACCGGAAATCGACGCTGAAGAACCGACCATGCGGAATTCAAATTTATTACCGGTGAAAGCAAAAGGCGAGGTGCGGTTGCGGTCCGAATTATCCAGCGGCAGAGCCGGCAAAGTATCCACGCCGATTTTTAAAAATTCTTTACCGCCGGTTTTGACTTTTTTGCCGGAAGCGATACCGAACAAAACTTCCGTCAGCAGATCACCCAGAAAAATCGAGATAATACCGGGAGGCGCTTCATTGGCGCCCAGACGATGATCGTTGCCGCTGGTGGCGCAGGTGGCGCGCAGTATATCGGCGTGTGTGTCGACGGCTTTGATGACCGCGGCGCAAAAAGCCAAAAACTGTTCGTTTTCTTCCGGCGTCTTGCCCGGCTCCAGCAGATTCTGGCCGTCGTCTGTGGACAGCGACCAGTTGTTGTGTTTGCCGTTGCCGTTAATGCCGGCATAAGGCTTTTCGTGGAGCAGGCAGACCATGTCGTGGCGCAGGGCGATCTTTTGAATAGTTTCCATCAGGAGCTGATTGTGATCGGCAGCGATATTGGTTGTGGAAAATACCGGCGCGATCTCGAACTGACTGGGCGCCACTTCATTGTGTTTGGTCTTGGCAAGAATACCCATTTTCCAGAGTTCAATGTCGAGGTCTTTCATAAACGCGGACACGCGGTCTTTGATCGAGCCGAAATACTGATCTTCCAGCTCCTGGCCTTTGGGCGATGGCGCGCCGAATAAAGTGCGGCCGGCCATGACGAGATCGAGACGCTCCAAATAATATTTTTTGTCGACGAGAAAATATTCCTGCTCCGGCCCGACAGTCGGAAACACGGCGGACGCGGTCTTATTGCCAAAAGTTTTCAGCACGCGCAGAGCTTGTTTGGACACGGCGTTCATCGAGCGCAGGAGTGGAGTTTTTTTATCCAGCGCGTGGCCGGTGTAAGAACAAAACGCCGTCGGTATGCACAGCGTGACATCGCCAGCCGCGTCGGTTTTCAGGAAAACCGGCGAAGTGACGTCCCAGGCCGTGTAGCCGCGCGCCTCAAATGTCGCGCGCAGGCCGCCGCTGGGAAAAGACGAAGCGTCCGGCTCGCCTTTGATGAGCTGTTTGCCGGAAAATTCCATAATAATGCCGCCGTCTTCGGTCGGATTGATAAATGAATCGTGTTTCTCCGCGGTGATATTGGTCAGCGGCTGAAACCAATGCGTGTAATGTGACGCGCCTTTTTCGATCGCCCAGTCCTTGATGGCATTGGCGACGACATCGGCGACATCGGCTGTCAGCTCGGATTGTCCGGCCAGCACTTTTTTCAGCGCCTTATAAGTGTCTTTGGGCAAACGCTCTTTCATCACCTTGTCATTGAACACATTGGAGCCGAATAACTCCGTGATATCCGGTTTTTGCGTACAGCAGCCCATAATTGCCTCCTCAAATTTTTTAAATACCAAATCTTGTTACATATGTAACAAGATTTATGCCAAGTATAAAAACAGCTAAATTAAGCCAAAAATGACCAGAAACAGGCTGTCAGCAAGACAAAAATGTATCTTTTTTTAAGAAAAAGTTACAGAAATGTTTGGTAATTCTGTAAATTTTTGCAACATTTCGCTTAAATCTACGATATATTAATAAATAATTTAGGAGAAATAAATGTACTTAAAAGTAATAAACAGTGGCCAGACACCAACGGTTGATTATAGAACTGCTAAAAAAGACAAACAACTGGACATTCTGGAAGAACAAATAAAGCTGTTGGGATACCTGCCAAGGGTAATTGAAAATCCAAAAACTGAAGCAGAGAAACTAGAAAATGCCAGCAATATTTTTATGAGAGATATAGGTACAGGCGATGTCACATTAGCTACTGTGCAGCGGCAAAGATATGAAAATATACTAAATGGTGTACCTACATATTATGAATATACGGCAGAGAAGAATCTTGATGCTTTAGAGAAACAGATACGGCTGCTGGGCTACCTGCCAAGAGAGATTAAATATCCAAAAACTGAAGCGGAGAAACTAGAGAATACCAGTGGTTGTTTTATGAGTATAGTAAATAAAGATGGTAGAAAACTAACCACCGCCCAGCGGCAGAGATATGAAAATGTGATAAAAGATGTGCCGACATATTATGAATATGTGACTGATAGAAAACTTGACGCATTGGAGGCGCAGATAAAACAATTGGGATATCAACCGAGACAGATTAAAAATCCAAAAACTGAGGCAGAGAAACTAGAAAATACCAGCGGTTGGTTTATAACATATGTAAATGGGGGCCATATAGCATTAACTACTATTATGCAGCGGCAAAGATATGAAAATATGTTAAAAGGAGTACCAGAATATCTAAAGTATATGACTGAAAAAAATCTGCGTAAACTGGAAAGTTTCATTTTGGGTCATGGACATAAACCGAGCAAGTCTGTATGGGCGAGTGAGGAGGAAAGACATTTAGTGGAAATATTTCATAGCTTCAAGGCAGGATGTACAACCCTTACTGCCAGCCAGCAGGAACGTTTTGATAGGATAAAGGATGTACCAACATACAAAGAATGGTGCAAGCTCAATGATTTGCCGTGGCGGTAGCGTTCACACCCCCCAATCCCGTGGATAGCGGAACTCGCGGTCAATAGTCCGCGCGGAGAGTTTGGCGATGAGCGGCAGACGGTAGTTTGATTGATTATAGATTGCCGGTCAAAATTCCCCGTTCAAGATAGGCGCTGGCCCGTGTATTCCAGCCTTTGCCGGTGGCTTTGAGCTGAAAAATAAGCGTGGTGGGCAAGCGGAGAGTCACCGTATCACGTGTAATATCTTTGGGCGGCCGACCGACGCCGCGATGCACAATTTTGGCGGCGGATATATCAAAATCTTCCGTCTCATCTTTTAGGCCTTTGCCGCTTTTTTTAATTTGTCTGACTACAGCCCAGTCTACTTTAGGTTTGTGTTTTTTTAGCTCAGCAATAGTGTATTTAACAACTGCCATAATAAACCTCCTCTTCATTTTGATGAGCACGCCGCAAAGAAATTATGCGGCAATTACGCCCTCGTGGCATATGAATGACCGCTACAAGATCACCATTCAAAAGACCTATGGTCTTAAAACGTTCTTCACCATTTTGAGGAGACTGGAACGTTATT
>JAIRZV010000114.1 GCA_031267055.1 Candidatus Margulisiibacteriota bacterium
TGCCGTATTTGAGCGGCTTGCCGCGCCTGACTAATGAGGTGATTATTTTATTGACGCTTTTTACGCTGACGGGTGTGATCGGTTTTATCGATGATTTTTTGATCGTCAAAAACGGCAAAAACAACGGCTTAAAAGCGCGGCATAAATTGGCCGGACAATTAATTATCGCCGCTCTGTTTGGTATTTATTTATTGAAAAACAATTTCAATTTAATGGTTTCGCCGCTGTTGTATATTCTCGGTATGAACCAGCCGTTTTTGTATGTGCTGTTGTCTTCTTTTATAGTGATTGGCGTGTCCAACGCTGTGAATCTCGCCGACGGTCTGGACGGTCTGGCGTCCGGCGTGTCTATGATTGTTTTTCTCGCTTTTGCTTTTATCGCCTGGCAATTTAATAATCCGCAGCTCATGTATTTGGCGCTGTTTGCCGCGATCGCCTGTCTGGGTTTTCTGGTTTTTAATATTCATCCGGCCAAAATGTTCATGGGCGATGTCGGTTCGCTGGCGCTGGGCACGCTGCTGGCCGGTTTTGCGCTGCTGCTGCACGCTGAGCTGTATTTGGCGCTGGCCGGCATTTGGTTGATCTGGGAAACAGTTTCGGTAATTTTGCAGGTCGGCTATTTTAAACTCACCAAAGGCCGGAGACTTTTTAAAATGTCGCCGTTTCATCATCATTTGGAATTATGCGGCTGGCCGGAGAAAAAAATTGTGCGCACGGCGTGGCTGCTGACAGCTGGTGCGGTTTTGCTGGCGGTAATTTTTCGGATCAGATAAATGCTAAAAATCGCGGTGTTGGGCAAAGACGGCAAGACAGGGCAGGCAGTGCTGGCGCGTCTGGCCAAATTGTCGGACTATCAGTATGCAGAAAATTTGGACGACGCCGATTTACTTGTGGTCTCGCCGGGCATTCCACCTCGAGATTATCCGGCGGTCAAAATCCCGATCATCAGCGAAATAGAATTGGCCTACAGATTAAATCCCTCGCCGGTAATCGCCGTAACCGGCACGAACGGCAAGACTACGACCACGACGCTGATTGCACGGCTGCTTGACGTGCCGGCTGTCGGCAATATCGGCGTGCCATATATTTCCGTGGAAAAAGAATATCCTTATCTGGCTGTGGAAGTGTCCAGCTATATGCTGGAAAATATCGTGACTTTTCGGCCGCATATCGCGGTGATTTTGAATTTGACCGAAGATCATCTGGCGCGCCACAGCGACATGGCCGGTTACGCTGCCGCCAAGAAAAGAATTTTGCTCAATCAAACTGCTGACGATTTTGTGATTTATAATGCCAGCGATCCGTGGGTCTGCCAAATGGTAATCGACGCCAAGGCGCAAAAGATACCTTTTACCGCGCCGAATAAATTGCAGGAAGATTATGCGGCGGCGCGTCTGGCGGCCCGGCTCTGTGGCCGGAGTGATGCGCACATCGACAAGATCTTTGCGGAATTTACGGGAGTGGAGCATCGTATGGAAAAAGTCGGCGAGTACAGAGGCATTCGCGTGATCAATGATTCCAAAGGCACGAACGTAGACTCCACAGTTGTCGCTCTGAAATCCGAGCCATGCCAGCAGCATATTATCCTGATTGCTGGCGGTCGCGACAAGATGACCTCTTTGCAGCCCTTGGCCGAGGCTTCGCGCGGCCGCCTCAAGAAACTTATCCTCCTGGGCGAAGCGAGAGAGAGATTTGCGCGCGAGTTAAAAGAATTTCAGCCGTTGCTGGTCAAAGATTATGACGAGGCCGTGCGTGAAAGTTTCCGCGCGGCGCAAAGCGGAGATTTAATTTTGCTGTCGCCGGCCTGCGCTTCATGGGACATGTTCCAAAGTTTTGAAGAGCGCGGCCGTTATTTCAAGGAGTTGGTGTATAAATATGCGCCGCAAGGTTGACGCGTATATACTCTGGCCGGCTGTCATTTTGATAGTCACCGGTTTTTTGATGATACTTTCGGTGACGCCGGTCGCCGGTTTGCACAATTACAATGATGAATTTTATTTTATTTTGCGCCAATTGTTTTATCTGGCCGCCGGTTTGGTTTTGTGTGCTGTGCTTTCTTTTTGGGATTACACCAAACTGCAAAAATACACACCGTTTGCTTTAGCCGCAACATTTTTTTTGTTGCTGCTGACCTATTGGCCGGGATTTGGTGTTACGGCTGGCGGCGCCTCGCGCTGGCTGCGTTTAGGATTGTTGAGTTTTCAACCGTCTGAACTCGTAAAATTTTTTTTAATCGTTTATATTGCCAATGCGCTGGTACATAAAAAAGAAACTCTGGCGGATTTTTGGCGCGGCGCTTTACCGATACTGCTGGTTTGCGGCGCTCTAGTATTCGGCATTCTCAAACAGCCGGATCTGGGCACAGGTTTGGTGATCGGCGCGACGGCGCTGCTGATGCTGATCGTCGGCGGCAGCAATCTTATGGATTTATTTGTGCTTAGCCTGCTGGCTGTCCGTGTGTTGATTTTTCAAGTCTCGCGCACGCCGTATCAACTCAGACGTTGGACTGCGTTTCTCAACCCTTTGCAGGACAGGCAGGGCGCCGGCTGGAATACGGTGCAATCGCTTATCGCCGTTGGCTCGGGCAGCTGGTTTGGTGTGGGGCTGGGCGGCAGCCGCCAAAAATTTGCTTATTTGCCACAGCATTACAACGACTATATTTTTGCCATGATTTGTGAAGAACGCGGTTTTCTTTTAGCGGCGGTGATAGTTTTTTTGTTTGCGCTGCTGGTGCTACGCGGGATCAGGCTGGCCGGCCGCGTGCGCAATCCTTTCGGCGCGTATCTGGCGCTGGGTTTTTCACTTTGTCTGGGCATTCAAACCGCCGTGCACATGTTGGTGGTGCTGGGCTGGGCGCCGGCCAAAGGCATTACTTTGCCGTTCATTTCTTACGGCGGCAGTTCACTGATCATTTCGCTGGCGATGCTGGGCGTGCTCTTGCGTATTTCGCGCGAAGCGGAGTGATTGGGCGCTGGTATTTCTAAATTAAATTGTCGGCGTGTTTTTCTTTATCTGATCTGGGACGAATAGGTAGGTTAAAAATTCGGGACATTTTTCCAAAACATACGACGTATTTAATATGGGAAGTGAGAAGCAAAAAATAGTTAATGTTGTTTATAACAATGCTGGAACTTATATTCCGTGTCAGCTTTTGGCGGAACAAGAACAAAATTTCTTAACCAGCGAATAATGAATCATGCGCGGAGCGGAGAGGGAGGGATTCGAACCCTCGGTCCCTTACGGGACATCTGATTTCGAGTCAGATACGATCGACCACTCTGACACCTCTCCAAGTAGAGAATATTTTAAGCGAAAATTTGCTTTCTGGCGATACAACTTATTTTTTTAAACTGTCTCCCCGGCTAAAATCCACGTAACGGTTTATGCTTCCCACCAATGATTCCATGCACAGCGCGCATTGGCCGGTCGGCTCGCTGATACAGCGTTTGCCCGGATAAATTTCGTAATTTTTTTTGTATGGCTGTGGCGTGAAATTGGGCATGAGCACATTGGCTCCGGCTTGCAGTCCGTCCAGCCGGTAATCTTTGTCCAGACTGCCCAGCGCAGTCGTGGCCGGTAAATGCGCGTTTTTGGTCAGTATCCGCGTCAGAGCGACACAACGCAAAGTCAAGTCCACACTGCCGCGCGGCAGGTCTTTTAATTCCGTGGCCTGATGCGGTATGAGCGGCCCGATGCCGATCATGTCAAAATCTCTGGCGGCAAAAAACAAAATATCTCCGGCCAGTATTTCCGGTGTTTGCTTGGGTAGACCGACAATAATGCCGGAGCCGGTTTGATAACCGAGTTCTTGCAGATCATCGAGACAGCGCAGACGATTGGCCAGACTCATATTCGGGTGCAGACGTTTGTAGAGCGCCGCGTCAGTGGTTTCGATTTTCAGCAAATATCTATCCGTGCCGGCTTCACGCCAGAGTTTGTATGCGTCCCGTATTTTTTCGCCGACGGAGAGTGTGATCGACAGAGCGTATTTTGTTTTGAGTGCGCGGATTATTTCCGCCAGCCATTCCGGATCAAGCTCCGGGTCTTCACCGGATTGCAGGACTATGGTCTTAATGCCTGAAGTATGGATCAAACCGGCGGCGGCAATGATCTCCTCTTGGGTCAGGCGGTAGCGCGGCGTGTTTTGATTATGTTGGTTGAGGCCACAGTAAGCACAGCTGCCCTGACAATAACTGCTGAACTCCACAATGCCGCGCAGCAGCACGCCGTCGCCGCAGTATTTTTGCCGCGCCGCATCCGCGCGCGCGAAAAGCTCCTGTATCTTTTGCCGGTCAGCAGTTTTTAAATATTCTAAAATTTCTGCTTTATTCATAGTTTCAAGCCTCGCAAAACGCTTTGAAAATCCGGCGGTTCCGGAGCGGCGGCCCGCAAAATTTTGCCGCTGCAAGGATTGGTAAAACAGACCGTTGCGGCATGGAGCATTTGGTGCGGTATTTGGCGGTAAACGGCGTTTTTTAACGCGGCGGTCTGATAAATATTCTCGCCGAGCAGTGGAAAACCGGCCTGCGCCAGATGCGCGCGGATCTGGTGTTTGCGGCCGGTGATGATTTGCGCTTCAAAATAACTGGCCAGCGCATTGGTTTTGAGCACGCGTATTCTGGTTTCGGCGGACTGGCCGTCGATCGGCCGGTCGAGCGTAAATCTAACGGGAAATTTTTTTAATAAATCACCCTGCGCGATCCCGCGATAATATTTCTCCACGCCGAATTTTTGAAAAACTTTGACGATTGCCGCAAAAGCATTTTGATTTTTGGCCAAAATGACCACGCCGCTGGTGTCTCTGTCCAGACGGTGCGCCGCGCGGATTTGCGGATTTTTCAAATCTTTTTGCAGGAGATTTTCCAGAGAGTTTGCCTGCGCGTTGACCAGCAGTCCGGCCGGTTTGTTTACTATTATATATTCGCTGTCTTCCGCAACGATAGTGTAACGAGCGTTGCGGTTTCCGTTTGATTGATGTTTAGCGATGCGGACATTGACTGAAAGCCCGTCAGGGAGCGGAGTATCCTGCGGATACGCTGTCGAAATGTCCGCTGCTATTTCCACCGCGTCACCGGTTTTCAATTTATATCCCGCGATCCAGACACGCTGTTGATTGACAAAAACTTTTCTGGCGTCAAGCAATTTTTTGGCCTGCGTCGCGGAAATGCCCAAACTTTGCGCCAAAAAATCTTTGAGCAGACCGGTGCGTTTGACCTTAAATTTTTGCATGACGGGATTATAGCATTGCCGGATTTACGCCGCGCTGTCTAAAATTTTGCAACATTTGTAAAGCGAATTTTAACTGGCTTGTTTCCCTCTCTCGCTTGTTGTATAATCTTTTTTAGCACTTAATTCTGGGGGGATTTCATGCGCAATAATTGGGCGAAAGTAGTGGAGTTTTTGGGCTTTGCTGACAGGCCGCCGG
>JAIRZV010000019.1 GCA_031267055.1 Candidatus Margulisiibacteriota bacterium
GGCGGATTCTTTGCTGGCGCGTCTGCTGCAATTAACTTTTTTGCTCCTGGCCTATCAATTTTGGTCTTATCACGCCGTGGTGGCCGCGCTGTTTTTGGGCTGGCTGAACGCTCTGACCAAAACCAGAATTTGGAGTCTGCGCTACAATCTGGAACTCTGGCGTTTGCTCAACGCGCTGACTTTTTTGCTGATTTTTGTCTGGCTGCGAATCGACTGGACTGTGCTGAGCGCGACGGCCGTGTTGCTGATTTTGCGGCTGGCGGTTTTTTATCTCTACAATTTTTTGGCGCGGCGTTATCTTTTTGGCACGGATTTTTGCCGGAGAATAGCCTATGGCCTGCGTATCAGCGACGGCGCGTTGATCCTGCTGCTCTGGGCTTTTAATATAGATCAGTTGATTTTGTCTGCCGCCGTGCTGACCGCGCTGGCGGAAAATCTTTTTTATCCGCTGATCCTGCGGCGCATTTTGAAACAATCCGGCGAATTGACCGCGTGATATTCCTATAATTAAACGCGAGGGCGGCCACTGGCCGCCCTCTTTTTTCAGAAAAGCGTTTAGGCTTCTAGTTTACATAACTAAGTGTATATGACGAAATTTGTCCACTTGTTACGGTAAATTCGCAGTTTACAAAATAAGTCGTCCCGCTATTGTCCAAACTACCAAATCTTAAGGTATAAGTGTCATCCTCAAATATAGAATTGGCATCTGTTCCTTCTACATCACCCGACCAAAGCAACCACCACTTGTTGGCGGCATCATAATTCTTGCCCCAGTTTATAGAAGTGCTTGTGTAGTATTCCAGAATCGCTCCTCCGCCTGACATATTAAACAAACCGACCAGGCTTGGCTTTGCCGCTTCTGTGTTACTCACAAACGAGCTATCCTCTGGGTTACCTCCGCCTGGTGCCGGATTTGGAAATGAATTGCAAAATGCTATTATGTCTGCTCCTGATGAAAATATTGACATATCAAGCCATCTCAACGTATAGGCGTTTTTGGTAAATGTTACTCCCTTGCCCTTTATTTGTCCTGAAGAGCTTTTTGTTAATGTAGCGCCTTCATCGACGTTCAGCGTGGCGCCTTCACCTATGGTCAAAGTTTTCCCAGCAGGAATAGTCACATTGTCGGTGATAGTAATATTTCCCGAAATGATAACATCGTCCACTGTTTCCAGCGCGTTCAGCAAACCCTCAAGGTTTTCAACTGTGTCCGAGGTTCTTTGATTGTTGTTGCCGCCGCCTCCGCCGCTCCCACCTCCGCTCGCAGTCTTGCCGCAGCCGGCGAGAGTCAGACCAAGCGCCAGTATGGTCAGGGATACAAATAATTTTTGCCAATTGATGTTCATTAGTAATACTCCTTTTTTTAAATTAAATTTCGATACCGCATAACAAAACAAATAGGAACAATAAACTATCTTTGTTGTTATTTACTGCACCTCCAGTAATTATTTTCCTCCGCAGAGAAATTGGGCACAGGGTACAAAAAACGTGAACTGATTATGAAAATTATAGCGGGGGGGGGGGGGGGGGGTATTGCAACAGTTAATTTATGGCTTAGTTACGCGAAAAAAACACGTCCGTGAAACATTTTGTTTCACGGAAATGTATTAGAAAAGTAATTCAGGAACTTTTATGAAATAAATTTCTGCACCCTGTCACCGTTATGCTTCAAGTGCGGCAAATATCTTTACCCTCGCGAACACGGCATAGCACTGAAGGTTACGTTCGCTCCGGGCAAAATATTTGCCGCGCCAAATAGGACAAACTTGAGAGCGGATATTTTGCCGTAAGCGAGTTTTGGCTCGAACTTAACGAGTGGCGCGGCCACGAAGTTAAGTGAGAGGCCACGGCTCGCGGCGGCAAAGATATTCGCTCGAATTTATTGTAGCCATGCGGGTAAAGATGTTTACCGCACGTAAATATGACGAAGGACGTTCTCGCGGTATATAATCTGACATGCAGCTTACCCCCGAACAGGAAAAAGCGCTGGCTTTAATCCGGCAAAAGCAATTTGTTTTAATTCACGGCGTGACCGGCAGTGGCAAGACGGAAATTTATTTGCGCGCCGCTCAAGAGGTTTGTGCGGCCGGCCGGCAGGTGATCGTGCTCGTGCCGGAAATTTCCCTGACGCCGCAGACCGTGCAAAGATTTGCCGAACGTTTTAAGATCGCCGAGCTGCACAGCGCGCTGACTCCCAAACAGCGGCGGGAAAACTGGCAAAAAATTCTCAACGGCGAAGTACAGCTGGCGGTCGGCGCGCGCTCGGCTTTGTTCGCGCCTTTTCAAAATCTCGGCTTGATCATCATCGATGAGGAGCAGGACAGCTCGTACAAACAGGATAATAATCCGCGATATCACGCTGTGGCGACAGCACTGCAAAGAGCGGAATTTTGCGGCGCCAAAGTGATTTTCGGCACGGCCACTCCATCTCTGGAAACCTATCATTTATTCCAAAATCCGCCGGACGACAAGTACGGCTATATTTATCTGCCGCGGCGCGTCAATGACCGGCCACTGCCGCCGGTCGAGATCGTGGACATGCGCGCGGAACTGCAAAACGGCAATTTTTCGGTTTTGTCCGCGCGTTTACAGAAAGAACTGCGCGCTTGTCTGGACAGCGGCGGCAAGGCCATGCTGTTGATGAACCGCCGCGGTTTTGCCACGTTTGTCAGCTGCCGTGCCTGTGGCTACACGCTGGAATGTCCGCGTTGCAGCGTGGCGTTGGTCTATCACTCCGACGGTCAGGCCAAATGTCATTATTGCGGCCGCGCGGAAAAAATCCCTGAAGAACAACGCTGTCCCAGCTGCGGACAGCCGTATCTCAAGTATTTCGGCGCTGGCACACAAAAAGCCGAGGCGGAGCTGCGCAAATATTTCGGCGATGCGCATATTCTGCGCATGGACAGCGACACGACCGCGAAACGTGGCGCGCATGAAAAAATTTTAAAAGAATTTCTGGCGGCAGACCGCGCGGTACTGCTCGGCACGCAGATGATCGCCAAAGGACATGATTTTTCCGCGGTGACTCTGGTGGGCATTATCGCGGCGGACGCATTGCTCAATCTGCCGGATTTCCGCTCGGCCGAGCAGACTTTTCAATTATTGACACAGGCGGCCGGACGCGCCGGACGTGGCGATCAGGCCGGACGGGTGATCGTGCAGACTTATCAACCGGAGCATTACGCGGTGCAGGCCGCGGCCCGGCACGACGCGCCGGGGTTTTACGCGCAGGAATTAACTGTCCGCCGCGAGCTGAATTATCCGCCGTTTTCCCGTCTGACCGCGATCGTTTTTGCGGCGGCCGACGAAGCGCAGGCTAAAAAAATGGCGGAGCATTATGCCCAAAAATACGCGCCGCAGGCGCTGGGCCCGGCGCCGTGTATTATCCGCAAATTAAAAGGCTATTACCGCTGGCAAATTTTGCTGAAAGACACAGAAATAAATTACGCCGATTTTCCGGCGGAAGCCAGCGTCAAAATCGAGATCGACGTCGATCCGTTGAATATGTATTAACGCAGAGGGCGGCCAGTGGCCGCCCTCTTTTTTCACAAAACATTCCTGGCAGGAAACTAATAATCTAAACTATTATTCTCCTGTATAGCCAGTTATTCCATTTACTGTTCCGCCGTTTTTAACGACGTTAGTTACAGGACTGACATTGCCACCGCTCTCTACAGTAAGTGTTCCGCTGGTCCATACATTCAAGTTGTCTTGAAGCGTCAAAGTCGCACCGGTGTTTACCGTTATGGAGTTGACAGGAGCAGATCCTCCGATATGCGTTACTTGTTTGGATATGACAGTTCCGGCAGCCACTGTATAGGAATCTTTGGTCATTTCGAATATAGCGCCATTTCCTAATTGTAATGCTGTCGCGCTATCATCGGATGCCAGACGCGTAACTCCATTGACTATGCCGGTCGCGCCATAGTGATACACTATCGTTCCGCTATCATTGCCGGTGTTCCAATTGTCATCTGCGGCAGTAGTGTATGTGCCGTACACATTAAGCTTACCGTTCACATGTAGTTCTTTGCCGGACTCTACTGCAAGCTTGCCGTAAATATTTGCAGCGGCTCCTGCGTTCAGATTCACAGTACCATTTATGGTCGCTACAGAACCTTCGGTTATGGTCAGTACCTGGCTTGCGAGAAGTTGGTAACCTGTCCCCACATCGGCTTCGCCGTCCAATATATAAGCATCATTCTTAAGCGCCAGCGTACCTTCTTTCAAATGAACTATCGCTGAGTTGTCAGTGCCTATGAAAGTATATGGAGTAGTGCCACTGTATCTGAGTCCTCTGGAACCGGCCTCGAAAATCAATTCAGCGTTGTTGTTTTGCTGCCATTGTTGTGCTCCGGGGGTACCATAAGCCTCGTCTATTATTTGGCCTCCCTCTTTTACCCTAATGATACCTTCTAACTCGATTGTGGCGTCAGCGCTAACGTTCAATCTTGCGTTTTCCTCTACAGTTAAAGTTTTCCCAGCGGGGATAGTCACATTGTCGGTGATAGTAATATTTCCCGAAATGATAACATCGTCCACTGTTTCCAGCGCGTTCAGCAACTCGTCAATAGTTTCGACTGTGTCCGAGGTTCTTTGATAGTTGTTACCGCCGCCTCCGCTGCTTCCGCCGCCGCTCGCAGTCTTGCCGCAACCGGCGAAGGACAGACCGAGCGCCAGTATGGTCAGGGATACAAATAATTTTTGCCAATTTATATTCATTAGTAGTGCTCCTTTTTTTTAATTTAAATTTCGATACCGCGTAACAAATTAAGAACAATAAACTATCTTTATTGTTATATACTGCACCTCCAGTAATTATTTTCCCCCGCAGAGAAATTGGGCACAGGGCACAAAAAACGTGACCTGATAATCAACTTTGCAGCGGGGGGGGGGGGTATGTCAACTGTTAATTTATGGCTTAACTACGCGAAAAAAACTCGTCTGTGAAACATTTTGTTTCACAGAAATGTATTAGAAAAGTAATTCAGGAACTTTTATGAAATAAATTTCTGCACCTCGCCGCCGTTATGTTTCAGCGCGGCAAATATCTTTACCCGCGCGAACACGGCATAGTAGATGCGTTGCATGCAACGCATCTACAACAGCGGGCAAAATATTTGCCGAACTGAATTAGCGGAGAAAACATTGGATTTGTGTTTGGTGAATATTTTGCGGAGCGAATATTTTGCCGTAAGCGAGTTTTGGCTCGAACTTAACAAGGCTACAAAGTAGCCGACGTTAAGTGCGCCGCAGGCCAATGGAGGCCACGGCTCGCGGCGGCAAAGATATTCGCTCGAGTCCGTTGTAGCTATGCGAGTAAAGATGTTTACCGCGCGCAAAGCAAACATTTTTACCACTGTGTTATAATTTAAACATGCCAGAAAACAATAAATTTAGCGAAAATATTCAGCTTTTCAATCAAGATCAGCTATCGAAAATATTTAATGAGCTTGATCTTGATCCGCAAAAAGTCGCGCAGGTCAAAAAGACCACGCCGCCCAAAAATCTGCCGCCTGATCCCAGCCAGAGCGCGGCGGATATTCTGAAAGCGAATTTTATTGCTGCCGAGGAAGGAGAATAGAAGCTTCGGCAGCTCCGGCGGCGGTGAATTTTTCCGTAGCGATATCCACAATGATTTTCTGGGCTTTGACCAGCGCGGCGTTTTCTGCCTGGCTGTATTCGCCGTCGCTTAGGTAAATCAAATTTTCTTTTTCATGATAAATAGCCTGCCGGCCGCTCGCCTGTTTGCCGGCCTGCTTGATAAGCACATTGCCGCTCAAAGTCATTTGAGCGAAATCGCCGGAAACATCGGCCTGCAGCGCGTCCGCGGAGATTAGTGTTTTGGCACGGCGCAGTTCATTGGCGGTCTGCTCCGGCTCGCGTGTCAGCTGCACCTTGCCCAGCGCGGTAAAAATATCGTTTTTAAGATCGACGATCAGCTCGTCCGCGGTCAGAGTCGTGTCCGGCCGCGTCAGGACGGTGTCTTTGCCGAAAAACAATTGCTGTGCCGCGTGATCGATCTCCGCTTTGCTGGCGTTGATGCGCGTACCACGGTCGACGACTAGGATTTTTTTCTGTAACGTCGATCTTTTCGCGACCGCGCTGTAATTGAGCTGTTCGCCCCAAATACTCACCGGCTGTTGTCCGCCGCGGCGCAGTGTAGCGCGAAAACCTTGGTCTGCGTACAGTCTTTCCTGTGGCGCGTTGGCCTGCACTTTGCGGGCGGAAAAGTCGTCCAGCAGCAAACGGCCGTTGTCGTAAAATTTGCCGTTGTAAATGTTTTCGATCACAGCGTGATCGATGTTCAGCGTCGACCAGATGTAGCGCGACTGCAGAGACCACAGCAACTGGCCGTCTTTGTAACCGCGCACGGTAGTTTCGGCCAGCTCGATTTTTTTCTCCGGACCGGTGTTCTCAGCCTCCAGACGACCGGCGCTGGACAGCAGCCAAACGGCGCCCAGCAAAATCAGTAAACCGGCGATCAATAAATAATATTTTTTCATGTTCTAGCTTTGATCAGTATAGAATATTTGCTGACGGGGTCAATGTTTTGGCCGCGCAGGTCGGCGATGACCAGATAAGAATTGTGTGCCGCCGTGATTATTTCGCCACTGCTTTTGCGCATTTGGCCGATTTTGATTTTTTGAATAGCGTTAATTTTGGGGTCGAGTATTTCCAGTTCGTCGCCGCTGCCAAATTGGTTGCGGCCGGAAATAGTTATTTGCTGCCCGGCCGCGTCGTAATTTTCCACCACGCCGACAAAATCACAGCCTTTGAGATAAGCGGAATTTTTCGGATATTCTGTGGGCTGACCGTCAGGGAACAAAAAACCGTCGGTGTAGGGGCGGTGCGAGATTTTGGCCAGATTGTCGCGCCATTCCTGCCGGACGCTGTATTTTTCCGGCGCGGCTAGATAGGTGTCTATGGCCTGCCGGTAAACTTTTGTCACCATCGCCGCATAAAAAGCGGATTTCATGCGTCCCTCGATCTTAAAACTGTCGACGCCGGCCGCGATCAGCTCCGGTATGTGTTCGAGCAGACAGAGATCACGGGAGTTCAAAATATACAAGCCACGGCGGTCTTCTTCAGCAGTGAAAGTTTCCGCCGTGTCCGCTGGCTGAAAAGCATATTCCCAGCGGCAAGGCTGCGCGCATTCGCCGTGATTGGCCGAGCGGCCAGTGAGATGTCGCGAGAGCAGACAGCGGCCGGAATAAGCAACGCACATCGCGCCGTGCACAAAAATTTCCAGCTCGGCTTCCGGCGCGCTGGCTTTGAGTGTTTGCAGCTGCATCAGTGAGAGTTCACGCGCCGCGATTATCCGCGCTGCGCCGTTGTTTAGCCAAAAACGGACTGCCGCGGAATTTGTCGTGTTGGCCTGTGTACTGATATGTAGTTTGACGTTTGTGCCGCACTCGCGCAACATTTGTAGTACTCCGGTGTCGGCGACGATCACGGCGTCAATGCCGAGTTTTTCCGCTTCCTTAAAGTACGCCTGCATTTTTTTTAATTCCTGATCAAAGGCGTAAATATTGAGCGCGAGATAAAATTTACAGCCGTGCTCATGCGCAAAACGGATTCCCTCACCCAGTTCATTGAGCGTGAAAGAGCTGCCGCCCGTGCGCAGCGAATAATCACCCGCACCGGCATAGACCGCGTCCGCGCCGAAACGTACCGCAGTCTGGAGTTTTTCCAGATCGCCGGCGGGGGATAATAATTCCGGTCTTTTCATTAGTAGAGCAACATGTTGGGCGAGATGCCCAGATATTGATAGATCTCCGTCTGAGTTTTGGCTGGCCGCTGATAAAGCGCGCCGTAATTTTTGACCACGTTCAGCGCCGTCGTGTATTCATTGCCGGCGTGCCAGATAAAAAATCCGTCCGTGCCGGCGTCTTCGCAAGCGCGGATCTGCTCGCGTATATAAGCGGACAGGGTCATGTTGGCGTAGCCGAGATTCATGGCAAAACCTTGTATGTAGGGGATCAGGCGCGCCGGTTGTCCGGCGAGTTTATTTTTGCCGAGTGTCGAGCCTTCGAGCAGAGTGCGATAAGGATTGCCCATGCGCAGACGATCACCGTAAAAATGCGACGGGTAAAGCATCGGACTAGCCGCGTCGATATAGGGCGACAGGCGGCGCAAATCCTGCCCGATAATATGATGCGGCTGATAAGCCACCGAGCCAAAGACGTCCACGCCGAGCGGAATATTCACCGACACACGCGCGTCCCGCAAAAATTTCTCGACAATGTCTTTTTTGCGCGGATCGGGCGAGCCGCGGTCGGAAAAACGAATATAGTCGTACTGGATTTCGTCAAACCCCAGCGCCTCGGCTTCCTGGGACAACGCGAGTTTTTTTTGCCAATTTTGCGGATCCTCGGCGGTCTGATAGGTCGCGCCTAAGCCTTCCTCAAAAACAACGATGCGCGCGATGAGATACAGGCCGAGTTCTTTGGCGTAGTCCAGATTTTGCAGATATGTTTTGTTCGCGCCGTCAAAGTCACAGACCACAGTATTCAAGCCGCTGCTCTGGACATTTTTTAGCAACGGCCGGCAGCGTTCGGAATAATTCATCGTCCAGATGCTGACATACACGCCGCAGATTTTTTCCGGTTTGGCGCAGGCTAAAGAAAATAAAAATAGCAGACTAAATAAAATTTGGCGGGCTTGCATGGCGTCAGGATTTTAACATAAAACCTTGGCAAAACTAACTTTAATGCCGGAAATAAAAAAGGAGTGATATAATAAATAGATGCAAACTTACGTTTTCGTTCTCGCCGGCGGCTCTGGCACACGTCTGGCGCCGTTGTCCCTGACCGGTCCGGGTAAATTGCCCAAACAATTCCTACCGCTGGTCGGCGAAAAAACTATGTTGCAGCAAACCCTCGAGCGCATTCCTGACGGACAGATCGTCATTGTGCCGGAGGAGCGCTATGTGCCGGATATTCAAAAACAATGTAAAGATTTGCCCGGCGCGCCGGGCAAGGCCGAGATACTGGCCGAGCCTTTTGGTTGCAACACCGCCGCCGCGGTGGGACTTTGCGCTCTGTACGCGCGGCAAAAAACCAATGACGACAAGACCGTGCTTTTTTTCCTGCCGGCGGATCACATCATGGACCAAAATATTTTCGGACAGTTGTTCCGGCAGGCGGTCGCGCGCGCGGCCGATGGTAAAATAATCACGATCGGCATCACGCCGGACCGGCCGGAGACCGGTTATGGCTATATTCAGACCGGCGATCAGGGCGATAAATTATCCGTGCAGGCTTTTGTGGAAAAACCCGATCTACCGACCGCGCAAAAATATCTGGCCGCTGGAAATTATTTTTGGAATGCTGGCATGTTCGTGATGCGCATCGACACCGCTTTGCAAGCGCTGGAGCGCGACGCGCCGGAAATTTACCGCGCGCTGCTCGGCGTCGATTTTACGCAAAATCTTTCCACGGAGATCGCGCGTCAGTATCAGATCATCAAGGATAAAAAACAAAATATTTCTATCGACTATGCGGTCATGGAAAAAGAAGCGGCCAATATGGAGTTGTTGCCCGCGCCGACCGCTCTGGAATGGAATGATGTCGGCGGCTGGATCGCTCTGCGTAAATATTATCCGCCGGACGCGCAAAACAATTTGGTTTTAGATTACGCGCGCGAAAAAATTGAGATTTCCGGCCTGCGCGATTTGCTGGTCGTGAATACGGAAAACGGCATTCTGCTCTGTCCGCAGACTCAGGCGCAGCAGGCCAAAGAAATTATCGCGGGCTTAGAAAAAAAACTGACCGCGGAAACCATAGACTGCCAAAACGTGATTATCGAAAATCTTGCGGAGCGTTATATTGGTGTGATCGGGCTGACCGGGGTTAAAGTAAATTACCGTACTGGCTGGCTGGAAATCAGAAAACTATAAAGCTCCTGACCTTGTCCGCCGGTAAGTCGGCGCAGCATTTTCAGTAGGATTTTGCGGGACTTGTGATCCAGCCGACTGAAGCGTTCCAATAATTCCTGCTCGCTGGCTGGCGGCACGGCGCGCGCGGTGACTTTAGGTTTGGCTTTGACAAAGTCTTTAAACCACCAGTTCATGTCCAGGCCGTAAGCTTGATTGATCCGGATCAACGTGGCCAGATGCGGCAATTGCTGTCCTTTGAGCAGCCGGTAATACTGGGCGTAATCCAGATCCAAAAAATCGGCGCTTTCTTCCAGAGTCTTGTGGTTTTTGGAGCGTAACTGTCCCAGTTTTTTGCTGATCAAAGTTTTCAGATTTTGCTCAAGGGCTTTACTGTCCATATGACATATCCTTTCTTATGTGTTTTGGTCATAAGTGTAACAATTAGCCTAGTTTGCGTTATTGATAATATGCATATTGCATTTCATCATAAACAATGTTATAATTACGGCCACTAATCTAAAGGGGGTATGTTTATGGCAAACGATTACACAGACAGTTATGACGGGATCGTAACAGGTGCACCGCTCTCGGCGGCAAAGATGACCGCGGCGCTGAATACCAAGGAAAAGGTGGCAAATAAAGTAACCAGCTTATCCGGCATAATTACTGACACCGAGTATCCCTCAGCCAAAGCGGTTTATGACTTTACGGTACATCAGTCTGGCACGCAAACGATAACCGGTGTTAAGACTTTTGGCACGGCAGCCGAGGCTGCTGAGCCGCTACTGGGCATGGCTAAAACAGACGCCGCTATCAATAGCGGCACAAAATTCGCTTCCGAAGCACAGGTTTATAGTCTCGCACAGGAGCTGGCGGCGGCATTATTGCCGGTAGGCATAATACTGGCTATGTCCGCAAGCAGTTGGACGAACGCTGGCGCAGCTTTCCAAAGTAAATGGCGTGTCTGTGACGGCACAGGTGGCGCGCCGGACTTGCGTGGCCGGTTTCTACGCGGCGGGACAAGTAGCGACGCCGCGATCGGCGGCGCGGATAGCCGAAGTTTTACTATAGGAACTGGAAACCTGCCAAATCATACGCATACGGTTAATGATCCGGGACATAAGCATTCTCTTAGCGGCGCTCATTCAGATACTGATAGCGCTGCTAATGGAAGTAAATCTATTGGTGGGTCAGATGATGCCGTCCCTTATACTGGTTCTTCCGGAACGGGCATCACTGTCACTGGCGGCGGAAAAGCAACACCTGATTCAATCTCAATAAGTACCGTGCCGAGTTATTATACAGTCGTTTATATAATGAAAGTAGCTTGACCCATATATAGCGCTTAACCCAACTCCCAATTTGGCTGTGCCTGTATGTTCAGCGGCGCGAAATCTTTTTTCTGCCATTGTTGCACAGCCGCGCCAGCGATCATCGCCGCATTGTCCGTGCAAAACTTTAAGTCCAGCAAATGCACATGCCGCCTCTGCCGCTCGCCCTCTGCAGCCAGCGTCCGGCGCAGGGTTTGATTGGCCGCCACACCGCCAGCCAGATAAATATGCTCGATATTGTATTTTCGCGCGGCAGCCAGCGTATTAGTCACGAGTGTTTCCACGACGGTTTTTTGAAAAGCCGCGCAGACATTTTCGGCGCGTGCCGCAGGATTTTGCCGGCAATAATTCAGCACATTGGTTTTTAAACCGCTGAAACTAAAATCAAACTCGCTTTCCGGTGCGCGGATCTTAGCTTTGCTGAATTTTATGACGCCCGGATCGCCGCGCTGCGCCAGTCTGTCCACGAGTGGTCCGCCCGGGTAACCGAGCCGCAGCACACGCGCCGCTTTATCGTAGGCTTCTCCCACCGCGTCGTCGATAGTCCGGCCGATAGTCTGGTACTGACCGGCCGCGCGGCAGATGATGAGCTGTGTATGACCGCCGCTGACCAACAGGCACAAAAAAGGATAGGGTATATCCATTTTTTCCTGTGGCTGCTCGGAAATAAAATTAGCCATGATGTGTCCGGCCAGGTGATTTACGGCGATCAGCGGTTTTTGGTAAATGTAAGCCAGCGTTTTGGCGGCCTGCAGTCCGACCAGCAACGCGCCGAGCAGCCCCGGTCCCTGCGTCACGGCAAATGCGGCGATTTCCGGCATGGTCTTGGCGGCTTTTTGCAGCGCCTGCTCGATAACAATATTAATCGCCTCGACGTGCATACGCGAGGCGATCTCCGGTATCACGCCGCCATAAGCTTGATGCGTGTCGATCTGTGTAGCGATGACATTGCTCAAAACCACGCCGTTGATACCGACCACCGCCGCCGCAGTTTCATCGCAGGAAGTTTCGAGGCCGAGAATGTAGTCCATTCAATTAGAATATCAAAATTTGTAGCAAAAGGAAATTTTATTTATTGGCCGCTAAAACTTTGGAAATGCCTAGCAGTGTTTTTTGGCCTTTGGTGTCCAGCTTGCGCAGATTGTTGAGCACTTCAGAGGCGGTGGCTTCGGCACGGGTATTGGTTTTGTTCTTGGGGGTTTCGCGCAATTCTTTGAACCACCAGTCCATAGTGACGCCGTATTTCCGGTTCAGCCGCAGCAGAGTTTTGATATGCGGCAGGCGTTTGCCGCTGAGCAACATGTAGTAAGCGCTGACATCCATCTCCAGACTATCTGCCGCGGCCTCCATAGTTTGCGCGCTGGTTTCCCGTAGTAAGGCCAGTTTCCGGCTAAATATTTTTTTCAAACGTGCATTGTTGATCTCTTCTAACATTCCAACAATCCTTTTTTGTCGTATTGACAAACTCTATACCTATACTATAATTATCTTAAATATCAAAACATCAATAAATTATTGATTAATGAACAGTGACAAACAAATAAATTTTAAGAGGGGGTATGTATATGGCAAACGCAGGCAATTATACGGACACGGATTTTAAAGGAACAAGTTACAATATCGACACCGGCAAAAACCTTTCGGCCGAAGGTATGAGAGCGGCGTTGCATACCAAAGAAAAAGTTGCCAATAAACAGATTTGTTCGGCGACTACAGGCGATACAGCGGACACTTTGACCAATGCTAGTTCCAGCGACAGTTATTATCCGTCCTCAAAACTGGTCGGGAAAAATCTTGATGCTTTGAATACCGCTTTGAGTACTATGAATACTACGATAAGCACTGGTTTGAGTGAGGTAAATACCAGTTTGAATGGCAAGCAGGATAAGATCGGCGCCGGCACGGCCAAAAATATCGTGGCTTATTCCGGCACGGCGGGAACATTTGACACACTGACCAGAGCCGCAACAATTATGGAGACTGATACAACCAAGGCTAGCGACGACAAGATACCCACAGAAAAAGCAGTAGCCACCGCTTTGGGTGACAAACTTGTTGCCAGCGACTTGACCACCTTGGATACCAAAGTAACGACTTTAGAAACTACTGTGTCCGGTTTACAAAGATTATTGCCGGTAGGCACGATCCTGATGTTCAACGCGGCTGGCTGGCAAGACAATATAACTATGGTCGGCTGGTACAGATGTATAGCGGCCAATGTCGGCCAGGGTGTGCCCGATCTTAGCTCTCGTTTTATCCTGGGATCGACTACTCATGGACAAACTGGCGGCTCCAACGCTCTGACTGCCGCCATGCTACCTAAACATACGCATACTATTTATACCAATGCGACGAAAAATACAGCTAGAACTGCTGACAGGACTTTGGCCGGGGAGTTTGACTCCGGAATGCATATTCCAAATCCATCAGGTATAGTTTCTTCACAAGGCAATAGAAGTGCAGAATCATCTGGGAGTAGTAATGGACACAGAATAAAAGTCGACGCTGCGCATGAACACACTGGTACTACCAACGATACTACCGGCTACCAGACCGACGCCAACACCAGTAATATGCCGGCGTATTATACGGTGATCTATATTATGCGGGTGAGATAGGCTGCTTGCCTAAAACGCGTTCGCCGAAAATCAAGCGTTAAAAACGTCGCGAAATATTATTATTTACCATTTATCCGAAAACAAGTAAAATAAAATGCATTTTGATAAAAATAGGGCATCTGGCCTGTGATGAGGGATAAATAATGGTTGTGAGAGTAGTGGTCGGCACGCAATGGGGCGACGAAGGCAAAGGCAAGATCACCGATTTGCTGGCTGAAAACACGGATATTGTCGTGCGCTATCAGGGCGGCAACAACGCCGGTCATACGGTCATTGTCGGCAAAGAAGTTTTCAAACTGCATTTAATACCTTCCGGCGTTTTATTTCCGAATACAGTGTGCGTGATCGGCAACGGCGTGGTCGTCGACCCCGAAGTTTTGCTCGAGGAAATCGAGATGTTGCGCGGACGCGGCGTCAAGGTCAGCCCGGACAATCTTACAATCTCTTCCGCGGCGCATTTGATCCTGGCGAAGCACAAAAAGCAGGATCAGGAACAGGAAACAGGGCGCGCGGCCGGACAGAAAATTGGCACGACAGGGCGCGGGATCGGCCCGACGTATGTGGACAAAATCGACCGCGCGGGCGCGCGGCTGGAGATTTTTTTGCGTCAGACCGCGCCGCAAGATGAGCAGTTAGCCAAACTCAAAGACCAATTGGCGCCTTATGTTATCGACAGCGTGAAATATCTCAACGAAGCTCTGGCCGCCGGTAAAAATATTTTGCTGGAAGGCGCGCAGGGCACGATGCTCGATGTTGATCACGGCACTTATCCTTTTGTCACCTCGTCCAATCCTACCGCCGGCGGCGCCTGCACCGGCTCTGGCATCGGGCCGACTAAAATCGACGAAGTGTGGGGCGTGGTCAAGGCTTACTCCACACGTGTTGGCGAAGGTCCGTTTCCGACGGAACTGTTTGACAAGGACGGAGAATATTTGCGCGCGGCCGGGGCGGAGTTTGGCACGACCACGGGGCGCGCGCGGCGCTGTGGCTGGTTTGACGCGGTGGTGGTCAAGCACGCGGCGCGGGTCAACGGCCTGACCGATCTGGTGCTCACCAAACTGGACGTGCTGGATAAATTGCCGAAAATAAAAATCTGCACGGCTTATGAAATCGACGGCCAGACTGTCGAAGACCTGCCGACTGATCTGGAATTATTTTCCCGCGCTCGTCCGGTCTATATAGAAGTAGCCGGCTGGCAAAAAGACACGACGCAATGCCGGTCTTTTTCCGAGCTGCCGTCCGCGGCGCTGAAATATATCGCTAAATTACAAGAGCTTGTCGGTGTAAAAATCACACTGGTTTCCACCGGCCCGGAGCGCGCACAGGCGATCAGGCGGGATATTTGAATTTTAATGTAGTATAATATAACCATGTTATTGTATTTGGATACTTGTTGTTTTAATAGGCCTTTTGATGAGCAAGTGCAAGTAAAAATCCGACTAGAGACTGAAGCCAAGTTGTACATTCAGCAGTTAATTCTAGAGGGGAAATATAAGCTAGCTTGGTCTTATGTGCTTGACTATGAAAACAATTTAAATCCGTACGTCGAGCGGCAAAACAGGATACTGCAATGGAAGAATATTGCGAAGAAAACTTGCAACGAAGAAGAAAGCATTTTGCAAGAAGCTGAAAAGTTGCAAAAACTAGGCCTAAAAATAGTTGATTCCTTGCATATTGCTTGCGCAATATATCTGCAATGTGCCTATATTATAACTACTGATACAGGCATGCTTAATAAAAATGTATCTAAAATAGCAGTTGTTAATCCTATTGATTTTGTCAGAAAGGAGAGCGCGACATGAAGTCAGACACAATTATAAAACACGAAGGGTTAAAAGTATTAAATGAGTATCTGGGGCCTGTGGATATGGAACGTTTTATTGTTTTATTGGCACGTGAACCATTTGATTATACAAAGTGGCATGAGGATTTAAAGGACGACAGTAGTATCAGAGAATTTAGCCAAAAAGCTATGCAGTATCAAGCTAAACAAAAGGCGTAGCGCTTGTTAAAAAAATTCTATTATCTGATTTCCACTGGTTTGAATCGCGCACAGGCGATCAGGCGGGATATTTAAGTCAAATACGCCAAACACTCCTGCACCAAATATTCCGGCGCGGACGCTCCGGAAGTAAGGCCGACAGTTTTATATTGCTTGATTTCCGGCGGCAGTTCGCGGCAATTGTCCACTAAATAAGCTTTGGCGCCGGCCGCTTCGGCGGCTTCTTTTAAACGCACAGAATTAGAACTGTTGTGCGAGCCGATGACGATCACGGCTTCGACTTGCGGCGCGGTTTGGCGCACGGCCGCTTGGCGGGCGGAGGTGGCGTAGCAAATATCTTTTTGTGCCGGTTCAATTAGAGAAAAACTTTTTTTCAGCGCGGCGATAATTTTTTGCGTGTCCTCAACGCTTAAAGTGGTTTGAGTGAGCACGGCATAGCGCTGCTGTTCGCGCGGTATACGCGGAATATCGGCTAGACTTTCCACAATGGTGATATTTTGCGGAGCTTCGCCGTACACGCCGCGGACTTCCTCGTGTTTTTTGTGGCCGATGTAAATAATCGGGATATTTTTTTTAGTGAATTCCAGGACTTCGCG
>JAIRZV010000081.1 GCA_031267055.1 Candidatus Margulisiibacteriota bacterium
TGCCGGACAGCCAGCGCGCGGACATCGCCGCCGAGACTTTCCAGCTATCTAGAAATCGTTTGAAAAAAATTATATACTCTCTGTAATGAAGGAAGCCAAAAGGCAGATAGAGCAGAGGGGGTATATCTCTTTCGCTTTTTGTTCCAGCGACAGATACGCGCCGCTTTATTTCAGATTTAGTCTGGCCGCGCTGACCGTCGCTCTGGCGTTGAGCGCGTTGTTGTGCTTTTTTACGCTTTACGTCGCGCACCACGCCGGACATTTTTTGCAGGCCACCGCGGATTATCAAAAAATCATTTCGCAAAATCAGCTGCTGAACACCAAAATCCGCATCGCCGCGGAAAAACAAGCGCAGGTCAAAGCGCATATTCACGAGCTTAAAACCCGCGAGGAAGAAATCAAGGAATTGGTAAACAATAGTTTTGCGGAAATACAGCTTTCGGAAAAAGACTTGCAGGCTTATCCGCTAATCACGACGCACCGCATCGTCAGCAAAACCGGTGAGTTTGGCCGCGTCCTGATCGACAATAATATTGTCGTCGAATATTTTGACGACAGCGTCAAACCGCTGGCTTTTCAGCGCGCGCTGGTCACGGCAGAAAAACTCAAAGAGCTGCTGGCCGGACGGACGGGGCTGCGCAGACACAGCGTGAAAAAAAGCGGCAATTCGGTTTACGCCTACATCAACGATCAGCCGATTTTTGTCGTGCTCAAAGCGGACACCGCGCGCTTGCAAGAGCCGCTGTCCCAGCAAAAATTGGCCGACTACTGGCTGCACAATATCAAAACCGCGCTGGCCGGTCATCAGGAAAAAATTTCCTGGCTGGAAAAAATTCCGTTCCGGCATCCGGAGCGGCGCCGCCAGAATACAATATACAAAACGTTGTATCCGAGCATCAATTATCCGGCCTACAGCGCCGCGCTGGATTCGCCGGAAACCAATCAACGCCTCAAGCAGGTGGAGCATTTGCTCAAAATGTCCTTGCAGGAAATCGCCGCTTATCGCAAATCTTTTCAGGAGCTACAAGATAATGTGCAGGCTTATCAGCAGCATTTTGACCACACGCCGTCAATTTTTCCGGTCAAAAACTCTTACATTTATTCAGATTTCGGCTGGCGGCATCACCCGATAGCCAACATAACACGTTTTCACCGCGGGGTTGATCTGCCGGCGTGGCACGGCGCGCCGATCTACGCCACAGCCGCCGGCGCTGTCAAAAATTCCGGCTGGTCAAGTAGTCTGGGCTACTACGTGGAGATCGAGCACAGCAGCGGATTTTCCACGCTTTACGGCCACAATTCCGCTAATCTGGTCGCGGCCGGACAAAAAGTGGAAAAAGGCCAGCTCATCGCGCGCGTGGGCTCGACAGGTTTGTCCAACGGCAATCATTGCCATTACGAAGTGCATTATTACAATCGGCCGGTCAACCCGACGCGGTTTTTGAATCTCAACGTCTTTACCGCGCAGAGTAATTTGTAACTTTTCCTAACGTTTCGCCTGCGGCGAAACACCCCACCGCAGCACCCCGAGTGGGTGAAAACAGCGCTGGATGATTAAGTTTGGCTAGTCCAGAAAGCATTTCAGACTAACCAAACTAGGAAAGTGATTTGTTAATCAGGTTTATTACCGATAGGCGAATTATCGGAATTGTTTTGTCTCTCTATCTCATCTTGTTTAGCTAGTTCATCACTAACCCCAAACATCCTAGAATGTTCTGGTGACTCAGGTTTGTAATCTTTTACAGTATTATGATAAACATTACCATCCTCTACAGGAGAATACATAGTCCCTTCAACTCTTGCTCCACCTTGAAATGCTGGTGGATTATGAATATTAAACACTCCCTGATCCTGTAAACCTAGCATTTCATAGGGTTGTGAATTACGGAATAGTAGTTCGTATCTTTTTTGCTCAGCAAGCCTTGTAGCCACTTTGGTCTCATTATACTGTGAATTATGGAGTAGTTCATATGATATATTGTCTTTATCATAATCCATCTGATGCAAAACAACATCTTTTTTATTATTGTCTCCATTCGCAATTTGTTTTCTAAACATAAAATACTCCTTCCTATTTTTATTTGAGTTTTTTCTTAAATGATATTTAGAAAAACTTTTCAACCAGACAAAAGAATACATCTGCCGCCTGAAAGCAAGTTGTGTTGTATGAAAAATATTCTGAGATTTTTAGTGTTTACACACTTTTCTGGGGGGGGGGGGTAACTGTTAAGTAATAATTATTCATTTTTTCTCCTACGGATATTATTACCCACTTTTCTTTAAATTATACCTACATTACTTAATCGTAAGTAATTAAAAAATATTTCATTTTTTTGCTCCCCTTAATCAAGGGGAGCTGTCTAAAATTTGTTAAACAAATTTTAGACTGAGGGGTTAGAGGGATTCTGCGCCAAATACGCATTGAGCGTATTTTGCATGAGCATGGCAATGGTCATGGGGCCAACGCCGCCGGGGACTGGAGTGAGGAATCCGGCGGCTGCGGAGACGCTCGCGAAATCCACATCGCCGGTCAATTTACCGTTCACGCGGTTGGTGCCGACATCGATCACCACCGCGCCAGACTTGATCATCTCGCCAGTAATAATACCAGCTCTGCCGACAGCCGCTATCACAATATCCGCCTGTCTGACTTCCGCGGCCAGATCAGCCGTACGGGAATGACAGAGTGTCACTGTGCAGTTATTTTGCAGGAGCAACATGGCGGCCGGCTTGCCGACAATATTGCTGCGGCCAACCACGACCGCTTTTTTGCCAGCTAGTGAAATGCCGGTGGACTTAATTAATTCGATACAGCCGGCTGGCGTGCAGGGCAGGACCGCGCTGGACATGCCGCTAAATAAAGCACCGGTATTAATTGGATGAAAACAATCCACATCCTTAGCCGGGTCGACAGCCAGAATAATTTTGTCTTCATTTATCTGTTGCGGCAGAGGCAGTTGCACCAAAACACCGTGGATTTTCGGATCTTGGTTCAGTCTGCCAACCAAGGCCAGCAGTTCCGCCTCGCCAGTCGTTTCCGGCAAGCGGTGCACTTCGGAATAAAAACCGATCTCCTGACAGGCTTTTTCTTTAGAATTCACATACACTTGTGACGCCGGATCAGCCCCGACTAAAACCACCGCCAATCCGGGCTTGACGGCCAACTTGGCAACTTCGGTTTTTATTTTCTCGCGGATATTTTGCGCTATTTTTTTTCCGTCGATTATTTGAGCGGTCATGCTTCTACCAGCGCTTTTTCCTTGCCGGGCAGCTCCAGTGAAACAACTTTGGAAACACCTTTTTGCTCCATAGTCAGGCCGAACAAAACTTCCGCCACAGACATCATGGCCTGCCGGTGCGTGATGATAATAATTTGCGTTTTTTCCGCATATTCTTTCAGCAACTCGGTCACGCGGCCGATATTCGGGTCATCGAGCGCGGCGTCTATCTCGTCGAGTATGCAAAACGGCCCCGGACGCGCCGAAAGTAGCGAGAACAACAAAGCCACTGCCGTCAAAGCATTTTGGCCGCCGGAAAGCAAGGACATGGACTGCGTTTTTTTAGCGCCGGGCACACGCGCCAAAATCTCAATGCCGGATTCCAAAATATTATTATTATCCAGGATTTGCAGTTCGGCATAACCGCCGTTGAAAAGCGTGGTGAAAATCTGTTTGAAATGTTCATTCACCACCTGAAAAGTTTCTTGGAAAGCTTCCAGCGCGGTGCGGTCTAATTCTTTGATAATGCTCAATAGATCGGCTTTGGATTTTTCTAAATCCTCGCATTGATTTTCGATAAAAGCCAAGCGTTCTTTTTGCGCTTCGTATTCTTCGATCGCCAGCAAATTGACCGGCTCCATGCGCTTAATGCGGCGCTTGAGTTTTTCCACCTCGTCCTGTGTCTTTTCGTAATCCTCCACCACAGTCTCGGATTTTAGCGCGTCTTCGATAGTCAAATTGTACTCATTAGCCATGCGGCGCAGCATCTCATCATGCTCGGCTTCCACGCGCGCCATTTTGATTTCTTCTTCGGACAGCCTGGCGCGCACTTCGCGGTCGGTATCATTGCGTTCTTTTTCCAGACGGTCGTAAACTTCCAGATCGTGAAAATACCGCGCGCGCTCTTGATTGGCCGTATTAAGCTCGGTCTGCGTCTGCTCGATCTTGCTCTCGATTTCCGGCAAGACATCTTGCGTGCTTTGCAAAATATTTTCCGCTTCGGCGATGCTCTGCCGCAAAGTCTCTTTCTCCGTATTTTTCTCGGCCAGCTGCGCCGCGGTTTGCTGAATATTGTCACGGTAAGATTCCAGTTTCAGCTCCACCTGCCGCTTAGAGGCCAGCGCATTGGTGCTGTTAATTTTGATCTCGGTCAGCAGTTCATTGACCGCGGTTTTTTCATTGTCCGCCTGCTGTAAAGCATTTTCTTTTTCCGCAATAACTTTTTCTTTTTCTTCTCGCTGTCTATTTAGCTCGTCCAGCTCAGCCTGCAAATTTTGTTTTTGTCCGGCAATTCTTTCCATTTCGCCTTGCTGCTGCGTGATTTCCTGCCGGCTGCTGGCGATATTTTTTTCCAGCTTACCGCGGTCGATCTCGAGGCGTGCCAGATCGTTGGCAATAGTGCCCTGCTCTATCTCCAGATGCTTCAATTTATTGGCATGTTCTTTTAATTCGTTTTCGATCTGGCCAAAAAGCTGTTCGATATTTTTAATCTCCGCATCCAGCGCGGTCAGTTCGCCGGTGTGCTGTTCAATATCTTTTTTCAACTCGATTATCTCTCTCTGGCGGCTCAACAAAGAAGCCGACTCCTGCTCTTTGCCGACCGAGCCGCCGGTCAGCAAACCTTTGGCGGTCAGCGTTTCGCCAGCCAAAGTCACCACCGCCGTCAAACCGCTGGACTCAATTTGTTCAGACAGGCTCAGAGCCTGTTCGAGATCGTCCACAATGCACACCGCACCCAGCAAGCCGGTGATAAATTCCTGATATTTTTCCGCGCAGGACACCACATCGACAGCGCAAACACCGCGCGGCGGCGCGACCCGGACTGCGTTTTTCAGCAGACCGCCGGCCATAAATGTCGCGCGTCCCAGCGAATGTTCGCGCAAATAGCGGATCACCTGCTCGGCAGTGGCGCGGTCTTCCGCCACAATAGCCTGCAAATTATTTTCCAGCGCGGCTTCCACCGCGGCCTCGTATTGTTTGGGCACAGTGATAATATCCGCCACCACTCCGGCAATACCGGCAAAACCTGGCGCATTGTCTTTTCTGGCTTGAAAAACCGAACGCACGCCTTTTTGAAAACCCTCATGCGTTTGCTGCATTTCTTCCAGCAATTTCAAGCGTGAAGACTGCTGGTCAAATTTTTCTTTGGTCTCGATACGCAGATTCAATCTGGTTTTGCGCTCGTCTTCTTTTTGAGAGCGCTGCTTAAACAATTCATCACGTCGCGTGTGCAAATCATTGACGCTGTTGTCGACAAAAGTTTTGCGCTCCAGCAGCTCGTTTTTGCGCTGCGCCAGTTCCTCCTGCTCCCGTGCAAAATCCGTCAGCGAAGTTTCCACGCGTTGCAAATCGCCGGCCACGACAGTCTCGCCGGACGTCAAACCCAGCAGTTTGGATTTTTTATTTTCCACCTGATCCAAAAAATCCGTCAAAGCTTTTTTCAAATCGGCGATTTCCTGATTGACCTGCTGCCAGCGCCCGACAATCACGCCGGTCTCTTCATTTTTCTTGGCCAAACGCTCGTGCAACTCGGCCACGGATTTTTCCACCGCGCCCAGCTCGATCTGCGCTTCATTTTGCCGCGCCAGCAAAGCTGTTTTGTTGGCCTCCAGCTGCGCGATTTCCTGCTCCACAGTCTGCAAACGCTGGCGGTGATTGCCGACGCGCTCTCGGGCCACATCGGATTTATTGGCGGACTCCGCTTTTTGCCGACGCCAATCCTGCAGCTGGCTGTCGCAAGTCTGTAATTGTTTGTCCAGCTCGACTATCCTGTCGCGGAATTCCTGTTTTTTCGCGGCGATATTTTGCGCGCCGGCGTCGGCTTCGTCGACTACTTTTTTATATTCGGTGATTTTTTGTTCGACTTCCTGCCGGAAAGAATCCAATTTGCCCAGCTTGACTTTGAACAAACCGATTTCCAAACCGGCCAGATCTTTTTTCAACACCTGATATTCATTGGCTGTCCTGGCCTGCTCCTCCAGCGGCCCCAACTGCTGATGAATTTCCGCGCGAATGTCGCTCAAGCGAAATAGATTTTGTTCGGCGGCTTCCAGTTTGAGCTGCGTGGCGTGCTTGCGGGATTTGTATTTGTGAATGCCGGCGGCTTCTTCGAATAATTTGCGGCGGTCTTCCGGTTTGCTGTGCAATATGCTGACCACTTGCCCCTGCCCGATAATCGCGTAAGAGCCTTTGCCAATACCGGTGTCCATCAGCAATTCCTGCACGTCGCGCAGTCGCACAACTTCTTTATTGATGAGATATTCGCTCTCGCCAGTGCGGTAAAAACGGCGGCCGACCTCGACCTCGCTGTAATCCACCGGCAGGCGGTGATCGGAATTGTCGATAGTCAGAAAAACTTCCGCCAGAGAAACCGGTTTGCGGTCTTCCGTGCCGGCAAAAATGACCTCTTCCTGTAGTGAACCGCGCAACAGTTTGATCGACTGCTCGCCCATGACCCAGCGAAAAGCGTCAATAATATTGCTCTTGCCGCAACCGTTCGGCCCAACGATCGCCGTGATGCCGTGTTTGTCGGCAAATTCTAAAACTGTCCGGTCGGGAAAAGTTTTGAACCCGAACATTTCCAGTTTTTTCAGATACATTCAAACACTCTCCAGTATCCCCCTGAAATGCGCGTCCTGCAACAAATTTTTAGCGGCCTGCTGCTCCGAGCCTTTTTTGGTCTTATTTTGCCCCTGCGCCGCATAAGGCCGCAGTCGCGCCAGAACACCCGGCCCGGCCACCAGCACTTCGCTGGTAAAAACCTTGTCGTGCTCCGGACCGGCCTCCTGTATAACACGATATTCCGGTAATTTCCAGCCTAAAGCCTGTACCTTTTCCTGCAGGACGGATTTGTAATCCTGAAAGTCCGCCAGCCCGATTTCCTCGGCGAAAATCGGCTGAAAAATCCTCAAAATAAACTCGCTCGCGCACACCAAACCGCCGTCGAGATAGCAGGCCGCAAAAAGCGCCTCCAGACTGTCGGCCAGATTGGATTTGCGCAGCGCGCCACCGGTCGCGGCTTCGTTGCGGCTCATCAGTAAATAATCGCCCAGCGCATAACGCGCGCCGATCTCCGCCAGCACCGAGTCGCTGACCAGCACCGCGCGGACTTTAGTCAAGAAACCCTCGTCTTGATCCGCAAAAGTTTTAAACAAATATTCGGAGATGACTATTTTCAAAACCGCGTCGCCCAAAAATTCCAGCCGTTCATTGTTGACATCATCAGGGCAAGAACAATGGGTCAAAGCGACATTGAGCAGTTCCAAATTATTAAAATTAACCTGTAATATTTTTTGCAATTTTTGCAGCTGTTGCACACGCTTTACAGTCAAAGCCATATTTTTTAATTTTAGCACAAAACAAAATTTATTTTCCCGTTGCGGCTACGCCATGTAGAGTAATGTGGCATGGTTGAATACTAAACCACTACACGACTTTTATAATGTATATGACAGCATAGTAAGCCGGCAGAGTACTGACGCTGAACGCCTGACCAGTACCGGCGTTGTCCGTCGAGCCGCTGATACTGCCGCCGGTAATACTGCCGGTAATGTTGCCGGAGATATTGTGTCCATGCGCGGCGACGGCCACTGCTTTGCTGTCAGAGGAAAAACTATGCTCGTGAGCGTCGGCGTTATTTATTGTAATACCTGTTTTGGCGGATTCTGTATAGCCAGTGGCTTCGTGAGCGTTATTTGATTGAGTAGGAGTTTGTTCATCTTTGGACTCGAGATGAGAAAGCTTTATTGAATGACTGTGCCCCGGATCGGTAATGCCGTGGCTATGACCACCTGCCGACGCTGCTTTGCCAGTTAAAATATGCTCATGTGAACCACCTTCAGCAACTTTTAGACCGGACGAATCCAGACTAAGAGTGGGACTACCAAAAGACAGTCCGGTCGTTCCATGATTATGCGACGGCAAATTAGTTGTTTGTAAAGTCACGTCTCGGCTGTCCGCGCCGCCCTCAGCACCGGAACTTTCCGCACCGCGCAGAAATTTATTGGTCAGATCCGGTATAGTCGGATCTGCGGCATGATTGGCGGCGTTGCAGACTTTCCAGATAGTTTTAAATTCCGCGCTGGTTGTGCTCCACGCCGTGGAACTAAAAGTTAGTATTGCGCCTTTCGGGAAAAAAGTCAGATTATTGATGTCACTCGCCAGCATCGGCTGACCTGTCGCTATAGTCATAAAAATACCCCCTTATTTATTTATATTTAGTAATATTGTTGATTAACAATTGTGATTTCACAATGCTAATTAACATCAGTATAATCTAACATTTAATAATGTCAATAGCCAAACTAAAAGAAGATTTCAATTTTAAATATGATTCGACGGACATCGGCAAACATATAGCTAACTTGAGAAAGGCAAAAAAATGGAGTCTGCACAAATTGTCTTATGAGTCCTGTATCGATATAGCTGTATTAACGCGCGTTGAAAGAGGCATAGCCTCACCGGTGCTGGACACTTTACTTAAGATCATTGACGGTCTGGGTCTGACACCCGCGCAGTTTTGGAAAAAATTTAATTGAGCCGCGAAAATTTTCCTTGCTATCGCGTTAAAAATATGTTAACTTTTTGCGCGTGGGGAGATTTATTTGGAGTGAAGAGAAAAATTGAAAATAAAATTTGACGGAAAAATTTTAGTCATCGGCTGCGGTGGTGTGTCGCAATGTTTTTTGCCTCTGCTCGTCAAGCATCTGGAGATGCCGTTGCACAAAATAACGGTCATCGATTTTGTTGACAAAAGCAAAGCCATCGCCGCTGTTCTCAAGACCGGTGTCAATTTCAAAAAAGACCGCGTCACACAGGAAAATATCGACAGCAAACTCGCCGAATATGTCGGCAATGGCGACATCATTATTGATCTGGCGTGGAATATCGACTGCAACACGATTTTGCAATGGTGCCACGATCACAATGTCCGCTACATCAATACCTCTGTCGAGGAGTGGGATCCTTACGGCAACGCGGAAAATATTCCTCCGCCACAGCGCACTCTTTATTACCGCCAGATGCAGATCCGCGAGATGCTGGCCAGCTGGCCGGAAAAAAGCCCGTCGGCGGTCATTGACCACGGCGCCAATCCCGGACTGGTGTCGCATTTCGTCAAAGTCGCGCTGGTCGATATCGCCAATAAACTTTTGCAGGACAAACCAAAAGACGCGCGCGCGGAAAATCTAAAAGAATATTTGCGCGCGGAAAACTGGTCGAAAATTTCCCAGACGCTCGGCGTGAAAGTCATACACATCAGCGAGCGTGACACGCAGGTCATCGACAAGCCTAAACAGCTCAACGAATTTGTGAACACCTGGAGCATCGAAGGTTTTTACGAAGAAAGTATCGCACCGGCGGAGCTGGGCTGGGGCACGCACGAGCTGGCTCTGCCGCCGCACGCGCTGACGCACAGTTACGGCCCGCAAAATCAGATCTGCCTCACGCGCATGGGTGTGAAAACCAAAGTGCGCAGCTGGGTGCCCTGCGGCGAGATCACCGGCATGGTTATCCGCCACGGCGAGGCTTTTTCGATCTCGGATTATTTAACTGTGTGGAATGGCGCCGAGCCGGTGTACCGCCCGACCGTGCATTACGCTTACTGCCCTTGTGATGGTGCACAGCTTTCTATCGCCGAGCTGGAAATGCGGCAGTTTAAAATACAGGAGAAACAGCGGCTTTTGGCGGACGAAATTATCGACGGGCACGACGAGCTGGGTGTGTTGCTCATGGGGCACGATTTCAAATCCTGGTGGACTGGCAGTTTGCTGGACATTCATACCGCGCGCAAACTTGCGCCGCATCAGAACGCCACGACTTTGCAAGTAGCCTGCTCGGTGCTGGGCGCGCTTTTTTGGCTGATCCGCAATCCGCAAGAAGGCGTGAAAAATCCCGATCAGCTGCCGTACAAAGAAGTGCTGGAAGTTGCCAAGCCTTATCTCGGCGAATTTGTTTCTCTGCCGTCGAACTGGGACCCGACCCAAAACCGTCGCGATATCGATATGTTCAATAAATACCGCCGGCAGCCGCGGCGCATTGACGAAAGTTTGATGTGGCAGTTTAATACGTTCTTGGTGGAATAAAAAACCGCAGGAGGCAGATAATTGGCACACGAGGAACCTGAGGGCGCGGAGATCCGCCAGCCCAGTATCAAAGCGCCGAAAACCCGCGAAGGCATCGAGTCGCTGATCCGCAAATTAGTCAAAGAGCACAACACCCCTTTATTACTTATTTTAAAAAGCGTTTTAAGCAAACAGTTTTATTGTTTCAAAAAAAAGCTGCCCAACATCGAGCCGTTTTATGCGATCAAGTCCAATCCCAACGCGCAGGTTTTGAAACATTTTGTCAGTCTGGGCTGCGCGTTCGACGTGGCCAGCGCCAAAGAAATCGAGTGGGTTTTGCGCGCCGGCGCCAAGCCGCGCAATATCGTTTTTGCCAACACTATAAAATCCGAAGCCGATTTGCAGTACGCGCATTGCCACAAAATCGATTTACTGACTTTTGACAACGAGTTGGAGTTATATAAAATCGCCAAATTTTGCCCCAAGGCCAGAGTGGTCTTGCGCATCAAAGTCGCCAATATTGGCAGCGTGGTGCAGCTCTCGCTCAAATTCGGCGCCGATCCGGAGCAGGCGACTTATCTGCTGAAAAAAGCACGCTCGCTGGGGCTGCACCCGGAAGGCGTCAGTTTTCACGTCGGCTCGCAATGTACGAATATCAACAATTATATTCAAGCGCTGGAAGTGTCCGCCAAGATTTTTGTGGAAGCGGAAAACACCGGCATTTATCTCAAACTACTGGATATCGGCGGCGGTTTTCCGATCAAACATTTTGACGACGAGGACGGCACGGTTTTTGAAAAAATGGCCAGCACTTTGCGCAAAGAAATCAAGCGGCTTTTCAAAGGTTACGACAAACTGCGCATCATCGCCGAGCCGGGGCGATTTTTTTGCGGACCGGCCGGCATACTTATCACGCAGGTCGTCGGCAAGGCTTTCCGCGACAACAAATATTATTACTATATTAATGACGGCGTGTATCAGGATTTTTCCGGCGTGATTTTCGATCACTGCAAATATGAATTCAAAACGCTGAAACGCGGGCCAAAACTGCTCTGCACAATCGCCGGACCGACCTGCGATTCGCTGGACATTATTTCGCTGACCGAGGAATTGCCGGAGCTGGACATCGGCAACGTCATTTACGTCAAAAACATCGGGGCGTATTCCTGCGCCAGCGCAGTGCCGACTTTCAACGGCTTTGCGCCTGCTAAAATCTTAGTTGTCTGATTAATGAAAAAACTTGTTTTAGTAATTTTATTCAGCGCGCTTTTGCTGACCGGCTGTGGGATCAATCCGGTCACTGGCGGCTACACGCTCAATTTTTACTCTGACGCGCAGGAATATCAAATGGGCGAGGAGTATCACCCACAGCTCGTCGCGCAATACGGCGAATATGCAGATCAAAATCTGCGCAATTACGTGCAGGACATTGTGAATCGTCTGGGCGACGCGTCGCACCGGCCGGATCTGAATTACCGCGTAACTTTACTGGACACACCGGAGATCAACGCTTTTGCCATACCGGGCGGCCGCGTTTATGTCTGTCGCGGCTTGCTGATCTACATCAATTCCGAAGCGGAATTGGCCGGCGTCATGGGACACGAGATCGGCCACGTCACCGCCAAACACAGCGTGCAACAAATGTCCAAACAGCAGGGGCTTGATTTTGGCCTGCTGCTCGGCGCGTTATTTCTGGCCAAAGACAGCGAACAAAACGCGCAAAATTTTCTCAATCTCGGCGGCACGGTTTCCAATCTGGCCATGCTCTCCTACAGCCGCGAAGACGAAATGGCGGCTGACCGGCTGGGCGTCGAGTACGCGCACAAAGCCGGCTTTAGTCCGCTGGGTGTCGGCCAAGTAATGAAAATGTTCGAGAGAATGAGCGGCAAACAAAGCGAATTTAAGCTCCTGCTTTCTTCACACCCCGCTTCAGAAACACGCAGCAAGCAGGCGCGCATCGAAGTAAACAAGCTAGCCGAAAATCAAAACATCAATCGCGAATTGGACCGCGACGCCTATCTGGGAAAAATCAAAAACATTATCACCGGCCGCAATCCCGAGCGCGGCGTCGTCAACAATGGAAATTTTTACAGCACGCGGCATCAGCTGGCGTTCAACGGCGGCAGCGGCAAATTCAGTTTGGACAATAGCTATTTAATGGCCTGGCAAAATCCGCAGCAAACCGCGGCGGTACATCTTGAGATGCTGGAGATGAACAACAATCCTGAAAAAACCAAGACCACGCAGATGGAAAAAAACTTGGGCGCTACCGCGCACACTGTCGCCGGCCGCAACTGGAACAACAGCCGCGGCAACATCTATATTTATTTGGCGCAGGCCAAAGACGGTCGTTATCAAGTCAGTCAGTATTTTAATATTTACCGCGGCAAGATGCTCTGCCTCACGGTCATGGAAAAATTGTCCGGACAACAGACCACGCTGGCCAATCTCGACTCCGCGCTGCAAAATCTGCGGCCGCTCTCCACCACTGAAGCCGAACAGCTCAAACCGCCGCGGCTGGAAATCTACACGATACGCGCTGGCGACACCTGGGAAAATCTAGCCCAAATTTATTTTTCTCCAGCCGAAGCGCAAAGACTGGCGTGGTTCAACGGCTGTGAGCTAACCGATAGCCTGCCGGAAAAAATTAAGTTAGGATTGTTCTAATTTTATGCCACGTCAAGGAAATGAAACCAGTTGTCTTTTTGGTCCCGTCAATTCGCGGCGGCTGGGACGCAGTCTGGGTATCGATCTCGTCAAATTCAAAACTTGCACTCTGAATTGCGTGTTTTGCGAATGTGGCCGAACTACGCAATTGAGCGTTGAGCGGCAGGTGTTTGTTCCCACGGAAAAAGTTTTAAAAGAACTGAACGTTTTTTTAAACGGCGGCGACACACAGCCGCCAGAAGTTCTGACTTTTTCCGGTGGCGGAGAGCCGACATTGGCCGCCAATCTCGGCGAAATTATCGCGGCGCTCAAAACAAATTATCCGCAATACAAACTTTGTCTATTGACCAATTCCACTCTGCTTTCCGACAGTCAGGTGCGCGCGGAAATAAAGCCGGTCGATATTATCATACCCTCGCTCAACACCGTCTCGCCAGTGGTTTTTCAAAAAATCAATCGGCCGGCCGCCGGCATCACACCGGAAAAAATCTTGAGCGGCCTGCTCGATCTGCGGCGGGAGTACACCGGCCAATTACTGCTGGAAATTTTTATCGTGCCGGAGATCAACGATACACCGCAGGAACTCGCCTTATTGCGCGAAGCCGCCGCATTGCTCAAACCGGACGGTGTACAACTCAATTCGCTCGACCGCGCAGGTTCGGAAGATTGGGTCCAGCCGGTGTCCGCGGAAAACATGCAAAAAATCAAATAATTTTTCAAAGATTTTAATACGAATTATTATTTACAACGATGAGGCTTATCAATTGAAAATCAATACGACTAAAATTACCAAACTGGAAATGTACGACAAGTTAGCCGTTTCGCAAGCCGAAGTCGCCTCAGGTCAAAAATTGCTTCCGCTAGAAGAAGTGTTCGCCAAATACAAAAAGCAATATGGGAAATCCTATATCAAGCGACTTTCATGATGTAGATCACCGTGTAATAACTGGGCACAGTATCCACAGTAAACGCTGTTCCAGAACCGGTGTTATTTGTTTCCGTGATGCCAGTATAGGCATTCTGCGTATTATCAGTACCCGATGCTTTGTCTGACGCTGGCGAATAACCAACACCAAAATGAAAAGCATCTGTATTTCCATATGCCTTATATGTCACTGCGCTATGGGAATGCTGTTTGTCTGTGATGCCGTGCTTGTGGCTTGGCAGATTTGTTGTCTGTAGCGTTATACTCTGACTGTTCGCACCGCCGATCGTGGCATCAGTGCTCGTCCCGCCGCGTAAAAACCTGCCGCTCAAGTTTGGCGTGCCGCCAGTGCCGTCGCAGACACGCCATTTGCTTTGAAAAGCTGCGCCAGCGTTTGTCCAGCTGCTTACGGACATAGCCAGTATTGTACCCACCGGCAACAATGCCGCCGCTAGTTCCTGCGCTAGACTATACACCTGAGCTTCTGAAGCGAATTTTGTGCCGCTATTGGTAACACCAGTTGTTTTAGCCACACCCAATAGCGGCTCAGCCGGCGAACCAGTCATGCCAAAAGTTTTAACACCGGTTATCGTTTGTGCGCCGTCTTTATGCACTGTTAGATCATAAACCACTTTGGCTGACGGATATTGCGTGTCGGTTGATTGGTTATTTATGGTGGTTACTTTATTCGCCACCTTTTCTTTGGTATGCAAAGCGTCTCTCACGCCTGCGGCCGAAAGCGGTTTACCGGTGTCTATATTGTAAGGCTCCCCTTTAAAATTCGTGTCTGTTGTGTCTGTATAATCACTGGCCATAAATATCCCCCTTATCATTCAACTACGTATCCAAATGGAAACGCTATAGTAAGTAGTGTACCATAAAATAAAACGATGTCAAGTGACAACGCAAATATAAAAAACGACTTTGGACTTCCCTATGATGCTAAAGATATTGGCAGATATATAAATAAATTGCGCAGAGAGCGCAAATTGAGCATGTATCAACTGGCTTTAGACGCAGGCGTTACCAGAGCAGTGTTGATGCGCATCGAAAAAGGCGAGCGTGAACCGCGCCTCAACACTTTATTTAAAATTATTGATGGTTTAGAAATGCGCCCCGCGGAGTTTTTTATGGTATTTAATTAAGTTGTAATAAAACCAGCATTTCCACATGCGTGGTTTGCGGAAAGAAATCGTAGGGAATAATATTTTGTACTTTGTAAACCGAAGCAAGTGGTTTTAAATCCCGCGCCAGAGAAGTCGGATTACAGGAAAGATAAATTACTTTTTGCGGCTTGACCTCTAAAATTTTGCTTACCATTTCCGCAGCCAGTCCTTTGCGCGGT
>JAIRZV010000023.1 GCA_031267055.1 Candidatus Margulisiibacteriota bacterium
TTACACCGCTCTGTCCGGCTGTCCCATTGACATTATCAACAGCGGCGATAGTCAAGACGACAGCATTTTTGCTCACATAACGATTACTGCCGGACACATAATCGGCATTGATCGAAAACGCGCTGCGGGTCGGCGCGGTGCGGTCGGCGAGGTACACAGCCACCGTATTGCTCCATTCGGAAATATTGCCTGCCGCGTCCCGGGCCTGAACACTGACTGTTACAGTCTGCCGGTCATGGATATTTGACGTTGTCCGAGCGCTGGAAAAAGTCGTCCAGCCAATATCATAATTCACGCCGCGCGTGCCTCTGATCTGGTACTGGATAGGACTGCTGTGCTCAGCTCTGGATGTCCAATCATTGCCGACATTGACCACTATATCCTGCTGGTCCTGGCTATTGGTCGATTTATCCGTCCAGACTACGCTGGAGGGAGGGTTGGGCTGATAGGGGGCGACATAGTCGGGAGCGCGGTTGAAATAAACCGTGTTGTAATTGGTGTAAGTAGTGTCCGGTTTGGTGTCGCTAAACCAGAGCATATGCGGCTTGTCATCGTACACAGTTGGCAGCATGTGCAAAAACACAGACCGGCCGTAATCCGGCGCTATTTTGCGCGGCGCAGACCACACTGTGGCTGATTTTTTACTGACCTGTCTTATCTCATAGTCAGTAGCGGAATCTCTGGCCACATACTGGATCACCGGAATATTCGCGGTCGTCAGGCCGATCTGCGGGGTGTGTATCTCCACCGCGGAAGCGATGGACTCATTTAAATAAGTCGGTGTTCCTCCCGCGGACGAATAAACAGCATAAGCCAGACTCATCGCTCCGCCTTTGACAGGTATTTTTTTATAGACCAAATGCAGATTTTGGCTGGAGTCATTGATGATCCGGACATGACGATTCCTGAAGCCGGAAGAGACAGTGGCAAAACTAGACCAATTGCCATTACTGCTAGTGCGCTTGTAAACACGGATCTCAGCGGAAGCGTCCGCCGCGGAATTAAAATTGTTGAACATCTCAAAAGCTAGATAAACATTTCGGTCAGCGTCGATAGACAGAGCCGGATACATCGGGTATTGCGGAGAGGTAGTCCAGGCGCTAACAGCGATCTCTTCCGGGAAAGAAGTCCCCGCAGCGGCGCCGCGGTAAAACTTGACCTTACTGGATACTAAACCGTGAATTGCCGCAATATTTAACATGCCGTCAGCGTCGATCGCAATGTCGGTAAATCTGAAATAGTCGCCATTACCAGCTGACACAGTAAAGCTTGACGGCACAGGAACGCCGGTGGCAAAAAACTTAAACAGAGTAAGATTGTAACTAGCAACCGGTCCCTGACCAGTGCCGGCCACAACATAAACCTGACCGTCATACACGGCCAGCGCGGGACTCCAGATCATTGAATTGGTGCCGGTCGCAGAGGCAATCTCATATTTGCTCCAACTGGCTCCGTCATCCGTAGATCTGGCGTAAATAAGCCGGTCCGTATGAGTAGAGATGATCTGAGTAATATCCGCAAACACAGCGTGCAACACACCATTTTGATCGCGCACAAGTTTATGCCCGCCATCCGAATCAGACCAAAATTTCTCAGTCACGTCAAAACCACCACCCGCAAGATGGGCGGTAAAACTATGTATCCCGCTCTCAATAGGCACATTAGCGGCTGACAAAAAACAAGTTAGCAGCAAGAAGCCGACAATACACTTAAACATTTTTATGTATTTATTCACTATCATAATCTTAACATATTATTTTAGTTATTAGACAATAGCCCGGAACCATTTTTACGGAACGCAGGCTAAAAATCTATCTAAGTAGCGCGTCGGACTAACGGCCTCAAATAAAAACCGGTTTACTTTTTCTTTTCCTGACCAGGTCTCCAGTTAAGAAATATGCCCGCGGTTGGCGTCACACGAAACGGGTCATCATTATTAGCACGCGAAGCGCCTATGCCCAGATTAACACCGAAGTCTACAGCTTTTGTTTGGATTATCGAAATACTTCCTTTTCCAGTTATATTTAATGCATCATCAAATCCAAAATTCTCATCCGTATGAGAGCCAACAGTGGCACCAAGCATAACTCTGTCTTTAAAAAGTCCTAGTCCAAACCCTGCGTCCAAGAATATGTTTTGACGTTCAGAATCCCAACCAAGGGTGCTAGAAACTTTCCAGCTAAAGATAACAGGCAAATCAAGCTCTTCTTGCTTAAATGCGGCAAAAACATTTCCTCTGCTTATGTCATCCAGAGTATTCAGATCATAGCCTACTCCAAAACTTAATTCTCCTTTTCGAAATACCTTGTGGCTAACGGTAAAATCCGTACTAAAAATATAGCCCCATTTATATTCTTCGCCGGTAACTCCTATTTGTTCCAGATAGTTCCACACTCTAGAACTATAATCGCCGTCCACAGAGTTAAATCGTTGCAACGCAGCGCCACCAAACCCAAGATTCCAAATAATTTTCCATTTCAGGTCCTCTGACAGCCATGCGAGACGCAAAAGAGCCAGGAGTGATTCCCTAAACTCAAGTTGCTTTTGCAAAACATCTTCTTCTTCGCTGGGCAACATGAGCTGATATTCCTGCGTGTCCGAAGTACTTTCAATCATATACTTTACAACCGGCGTTTTTTCTGCAAATGTGCCAATGTATTCTAGAATTCTGGTTTTCATTTCCGGTGTGCCTGTAGATTTCCGATACAGATATGTGGTGGTTTTAGTCCAGTCTGTAGTCGTGATCTGCGGTGTCGATTGGCTACGGTTACTTACAAAATAATAACCTGGAACACCGCTGCCTGTAACTGTTAGATCTAGCGCTTCTGCGCTGGACACTACTGTGGTCTCACCATCTGTCTTGTCGCTATCTCCGCCAATCAATCTCGCCTGAATGTTAACTGAGTCAGATGAGTCATTTAGAGTATAGTTAGCAAGATTGAACGTATAGCTCTCTGATGCACCTTTCTTTAAGGTTTCTACTACTATCCCGTTGACAGTAATCTCTAGTTGAAAAGCATTATTATTCGGAGCCTTCAGAGTAAAAGGGGACAAGCCAGTCGTCATTGCTTCGGGGGTATATCCCGCTATTTCACTCGATACAAACCCGCCATTATTAATGGCCATGGCCGGGTCTGTCGATGGCGACGGGTCATCACTATAGTCATCTAGAGAGAGAGCACGACCACCGCTTGTGCCGGCGCTTGTTATTTGATCCCATTTTGTTGTATTGCTCGCTGACGGCGCTCCGTCAAGTGAGTAATATCCATAATCAGCGTCAGTCGTTCCCGGCGTCCAGTTAATATTGCCTGTCGGCGTCTGTTTTGGCGGGCTCTCCGCAACATAGGAATAACCTTCTCCTGCTTTTGGATGCACGGGAATGGTAGGTTCACCGTCGCTGTCTAGAGGCTGATTCTCTAGAAAGCTAAGAATACCGTTGACCTTATATTCTTCGCCGGTCGGAGCGCTGCCCGTTGACACATCTACTTTTTTAGTCGCCGCTCTATAGCGGAACCCATCGCCACCAAGAGGAAAAATCGGGTCGTCATTGGCATCTTTCGGTAAATTCTCCACATACACAACATTGCCATCGGCGTCTTGATATGTTTCTGTCGTTTCCGTTTCCGTTGTGCTACCCTGTGTACCATCGCCTACCTTTTCTGCAACAGCGTCCGGGTATTGCTCCCATATATTCTTTATATTTTCGGGAACGTTATCTTTAGTAGGTTCCTTTCCGGCTTCCATTGTAAAAGTTACCGGCTTGCCATCAACCATTACCGCTTCTTTGGGCAGAGTAATGTGGTATTTCTTTTCACCTCCGCGAATTCCAAAGCCCGCACCAATGCCCCACCAACCAGACAGACTGCCTCTCCACCATGGTATCCTATCCGCAAATGGGATAAGTATGTCCGCCCCGAAGTTAAAGGAATATTCATTCGGACTCTCAGGGTTTACCCAGCTAAAAAGATTAGATTTAACCTCTATCCTAGCCTCAGGATTATCATGCACATTTTCATCTACGCTTGGTTTTTCCGGGACCAATGTAGCATAGAAAAACTCTATAATTTTCAACTCTGGCGCGTTATCATTCCGCAACTCCAGCCGCAACTTGTCCGCTGGCTCAAATAGAGCGTTGAGCGCGTCATTGGGAGCGGTGGTTTTTCTTAATTCGTTTTTTATCTCTTGGAGCATCTTTTTTTCAGCATCGAGCTGTTTCTTTTCAGCCGGGGATTTATCTTTTTTATTCTCCAGATTTTGCACTACATTGTGTTGGGCGATAAAATCCTGCCAAGTATCGTCGTCGGCTTTCCAGATAGCTTGGGCGGCATCGGCAATCCTATCGACAATATTTTTCAAATCGCTGACTGCTGTTTCTGGTGGTTCATAATCCGGAAATCTACCTGCCAAAGTGGATTTCTCCTCTGCAAACTTACCCTCGGTTTCTTCTATAAATTTGAGATAACGTCCTCTCCTGGATTCGGTCTCTTGGGTGTCCTGCGGCAGATCTCCGGCAGGATAAGACTGCGGGTCGCGGATCTTTTCCTCGGCTTCGAGCTTGTAGATCTCCACCACATTATTCAAATGCGGCGTTAAGCGCTCAAGCAAACTGGCTCGCAGAGCTTCCGCTTTCTCCACATCTCCGGCCAAAATCGCATCGGCCCGCACCTCGTCATTTAAATAAGTGTCGTCCAGCAAAGCCCGAACGGCCTTGTAAGAATCCTCACAGGCCAAGACCAATTCTTTGTATTTATTACGCTTGTCCGGCGCATATATATCAGCGTCATTTTGAAATTGTTGCAACACGCTATATTTACTATTAAAGTCCGTAAATATATCTCCGAGCTGCGGAAGATCGTCGATCATTTTCTGCACATGCGGCTCTATGCCTTTGGGAGGATTGATCCGCACCGGATGCTCATCTATTGCGCTGCGGAGCGCGGTGTCTTCCTCGGTCAGCGGTTCTTTGAACCAGTCTTTTATAAGCCCAATTATTCTCTTAAAGACTTCCTCCAAATTTTCATTGATCTGAATTGTTTCTTGCAGTTCAGTAATATTGGCGTCAAATTTATTTTTGTCGTCAAGTAGCAAGACATCTAAAGTGTCGGCGATATTCTCAGCCAGGGCTTTTTTATTTATGTTGCCCACATTGAGTTGTTCCGGCAGCCCTTGCAGAATAATCTGGCCGATCACGATCCTGGCTCCAACAGTGAACAAATCCCCGCTGTCTTCCGCCGCTCTATTCCGCAAAGGCCACAGAGTTTCTACCAGAGCTGGCCAACTCGGTTTGAGAGGCTCCAGTTTGGCCTTCACGCCGTCATCGCCCTGCGGACCATTCCACAAATAATCATCGTCAGGCTCTAATTTCTGCTCGCCCAGAGATTGCGCAAATACATCCAATTGCGCGAAGACACCTGTGTCCGTATTCCGCGTAATTACGTTAACGCTGTCCAGCGCCTCATAAACAGCTTTCGCCTCGTTGAGAAATCGCCTCAAAGCTTCCAGATCACCTTCTATACCTGCGGCGTCCAGAGTGTGCACGATCATTGATTCCGCTATTTCCAATCTGGTAAAAGAATAGTCTTGGCGGCTCTTAGTTATGGCGCCGGTCTGCCCAGCATCGTCATTCGGGATAACCAAAACGTAGTTCAGTGGCTGAGCGCCTACTGTTCCTTCGCTATAATCTATCGTTTTGTAATCAGTGTCTTTAAATTTCGCATACTCTGCTTTTACTTTATCCAATTCATCCTGCAAGACATTTATTTCTGTCCAGATATTGGCAAGACCCACCGCGGTCAGATTTTCGCCGTCATTGACACGAGCAAATAAATCTAGAATTTTCTGCTCGATCTTAGACCCGTGATCGAGAGTTTTCGGATTCTGCGTTGGGTCTATTGCGGCGGCTTTGACTTTCTGCTCAAATTTTTTGAGCAGCGCGTCCAGTTCAGTGACCGACGGGATAATACTGCTGACCAGAATATCTACCACGACCGGTGTCAGGCTGAGCTGGGCGGACAAATTGCCCTTGAGCTGCGCGAGAAGCTTATTAAAGTCTTCACGAGCTTTTGTAGCGCCATTCGCCAGAGCATCCGGATCAGAAGCGTTGATCCGGCGTAAAGCCGTGACTATGTTTTGATAAGCCGTGTTGAAAGCTGTCAGTTCGGAAAAGTCGTTGGTGACAGCATTGTAATTAAACAACACTTCAGCATCTTTTTTCAGCGTAGCGCTCCTATGCATAACCACTGCAGGAAAAGCGCTACGAGCTAAAGATTCATTGCCTTTGTCATTCATCGTTATTGTTAACGGACTATTAATTAGTTGAAGCGCGTCACTGAGTTTTTTGGCTTTTTCCCTGTATGGGTCAAAGATTTCATTGCCACGCTCATCTTGTTTAGCGTCCGGCGGATAGCCATAAGTGGTACTACCATCTGGATTTTTACGTGTAGTAAATTCATCATCATAAATATACTGAGGGATCAGGGTATTCTGGCTCAGTATCTTTTCTAAATCATCGTTTTGGCTAAATCTTAATCTTTGTACTACATTACCGGCACTATCTGTTATGTTCTTTAGATAAAAGACCGTGTCACTGATATTATTGTTTCGACCATAAACAATACGATCAATAATAGCTTGCAGCCGCACATTATCTTTATCTAAAAACGTTTCTCCACCTAATATGTTACCTCTGATACTATCCGCTAAATATTTAAAATAAATTCCTTCATCTTCTTTCCTTTCTCTATTTGCTGTCTCAATATAATCAAGGCATGCCTGATAGATCATCAAAGAATATAATAAAGCTCTTTCTTGGCCCAGTATTGCGTCATCTAATCCATCGTAGCCACCAGTAGCCAAGTTAATGAAAGCGGTTATGCTTGTAATTTCCGGCTTATACTCCAAGAAATTTTCATTCTCACCAACAATACTCTTAAATCTCTCTATGACAATACGGCTCCACTCACTAAAAGTCGTGATATCACTCATACTCCAATTTATTTCCACTGAACTACCTTGAAATGACAAATATGGCAATTGGGGAGATTTTTCATTTTCTGCATGCACATGAAGATCCATATGCACAGGAGAGGTTTGATGGTTTTCCACAATAAGGTCAACCAGAGGTCGTGGCGCGTTGGTAGCTTCAATATTTTCAAACAACTTCAGAAAATCATTACCTCCGCTTAAGTTATTGATATATCCCAGTATTTCAGTGCCATTATTAAAACGCTGTTCCAGTCTGTCGCTTGCAGCTAAGCCGGAATAATTCAAAACACTCCATCTGTTTCTGGAAATTTCGTCGAGCAACTCTTCCTCTGTTTTCTGTTCTTGCAGACCTAGATATTCACTCGGCGTTTTTCCTAAATACTCTTCTAAATATTCAAAAGTTTTCGGCAGTTTAGCTACTTCGTTCGCCATTAAACTGGCCAACACCCCAAGTATTTTTTTTATCAATGTGTCTTTATTTTGCAAGCCAACATTAGCAATTATATTTTCTTCGGATAAAATGTCCTGCAGCAAAGCTTGCACCGCTTCGTCACTCGATGCGGCAACAACTTTTGTCAATTCACTGGTCACCACGCTATAGGACGGCTGATACCAAAACTCATAGGTCATATCTCTAAGGTAAAGGTTTCTATCCGTAAAGTCCTGCGGCGCAATTATCTCGCTATTGTTGTCTGTGTTCCTCTTTAGATACAAATATTCGTCAAGCGTTTTTACTTCAACGCTCATTGTTTCATCGGCTCTAGTAGCACGTCCCTTGATAATATCGTCGGATCTTACTACTCGCAGAGCATCGATCTTATTATTTATCTGACACAACAACATTCTCATAATACTATTCCTTTCCAGACCGTTTCCCAATCTCTTATGTCATAATTTATACATCTATTCGTAAGTAGTTTTAATTCGTTTCATTTTTTTACCGTTGCAGCAGCTTTTTTTAAGCTCTCTTTTTTCTTTATCTTTTTCCTTTAATAATTTATCGTAACCTCTTTTAATTTATCGCATCTATTTTTTCTGTTCCTTTTATAACTATCGACAGTAATAGCCTGACAACTTGCATAGCCGTCACACGCACATCGGTACAACCGACTGATAGCCTTCCATAAAAACAAATATTTTCAGCGTCTAGAATTTATGTTAGACTTACAGTCGGCGGGGGAAAGATTATGCCGGTCAAAGAAACCATCGAAAAATCCACAACGCAAATGATCCATGATGTGCGTACGCCGCTGACCGTGCTGGGCATGTTGCACGTCACTCTGCAAAATCATCTGGCCAAAGCGCCGGAAATGAACGAAGAGCTGTCCATACTCAAAGCAGAGCTCGGCAAGATCGAGCAAATCCTTGCCAAATACCGCGCGGACTTGCGCGGACAGCTGGAGAGCAAATGATCAAAATACTTTTGGTCGACGACGACAAAAACATGCTGTTGCAGCTCGAGCGCATACTCAAGAGCAATATTGAAAATCTGGAGATATTGAAAGCTGGTGACGGCAAAGAAGCGCTGAAATTGGTCAAAAAAGAAAATCCGCAGCTCGTGCTCATGGACATGCAAATGCCGGGCTTGAACGGCCTGGAAACTTTTGCCGAGATCAAAAAAATCGCACCCAAGCAGCTGGTCATCCTGATCACTGGCTACGGCACGACAGACACCGCCATCGAAGCGATGAAACTGGGTGCATATGATTACATAACCAAATCGCCGGACCTGCCGGAAACTCTGCTGCCGATGGTTGGCGCCGCGCTGCGCGCCAGCGAGATCATGAACGAAGTCGTGGTGCTGGAAAACGTCACCGACACGCAAAATGTCAATCTCAATGTGCGCTCGATCATCGGCCTCTCGCCCAAAATGCAGGAAGTTTACAAAAGCGTCGGCAAGATCGCCGGCACGAGTATTCCGGTCCTGCTGATCGGCGAGTCCGGCACCGGCAAAGAATTGGTCGCCCGCGCGGTCTACCACAACTCCAACCGCAAAGACAAAACTTTTCTGGCGATCAATTGCGCGGCCATACCGGAAACTCTGCTCGAAGCGGAATTATTCGGTTACGAAAAAGGCGCGTTCACCGGCGCCAATGAGCGCAAGATCGGCAAATTTGAATTATGCAACGGCGGCACGATTTTCCTCGATGAGATCGGCGATATGCCGATGTCCATCCAGGCCAAAATTTTGCGCGTGCTGCAAGAGCGCGAGCTGGAACGGGTCGGCGGCACGGAAACTATCAAGGTCGATGTGCGCATTATTTCCGCCACCAATAAAAATTTGCAGGAGCTGATCGCCACCAATAAATTCCGCGAAGACCTGTACTACCGGCTCAACGGCATTCAGGTCAATTTGCCCGCTTTGCGCGAACGGCGCGAGGATATTCCCGATATCGTTTCATATTTCCTCAAAAGATTTAATTACGAGTTTGGCAAAAATATTTCCGAAATCCCGACACGCACGCTCGAGCAGCTCAAAAAACACGAGTGGCCCGGCAATGTGCGCGAGCTGGAAAACATCATCAAGCGCGCGGTCGTGACGACCACCGGACCGATCTTGCAGCTCAGTTTGAGAAGTACCGGCACAGCGGCCGCGGAGACTGCGCGCGAGACCGCGTTTCGCAATCAAGCTTTTGATCCGGCGACTTCGCTGGACACGCTGATCGACGCGGCCGCCGACTCTTTGCTGGAGCGTATGCTCATCATGCCGGAAAACGATCCCGAACGGCAGGATCTGACCGGCAAACTGGAAAAAGCGCTGATCGTCAAAGCCCTGCACAAGCTGGAGGAAAATCAGGTGCGCACCGCCAAATTGCTCGGCATCACGCGCAATACTTTGCGCAGCCGCATCGAAAAATACGGTGT
>JAIRZV010000034.1 GCA_031267055.1 Candidatus Margulisiibacteriota bacterium
GTCGACGCGCCAGCCATGACATCTTTGGCTAATTCCAGCAAAAGCGGTTTTTTATTTAAACTGCGTTTTTCCACCACGACTTCCAGCAAAGTTTCCAGCACGTGGCCTACTTCCGCGCCGCGCGGCCCCAAGCCCATGATGTCGATGCCGTCGACTTTGAGATCGGCGATTTCCAGAGAGGTTTTTTCCACATCAAGATCGTAGCGCAAAAGTTTGTCGATCCAGCGATTGAGTTTTTTCTCCAGAATCACCGCGCGGACTTCAGGATGCTCACGCACGACAGCCGCCCAGCGCACTTGTTTGTCCAGCTCGTTCAGCGCTGGCCAGCCCAGCCAGGCCGCGCCGTTGTCCGGCGCATCGCTCAAGAGCATTTTATTTAATTCCTCAAAAATCCGTTCCTTGGCCGCCAGATTTAAAAAATCCGGCAGACGCGCGGCTGCTTCACGAGCGGTGTTTTTTTCCAGCGTGAAATTTTCCGCGGCGGTATTTTTCTCCGCGTCGGCTTTGACCGAGAGTGTGGCCAGAAAACGCAAAGCCCGCAGAACGCGCAAACCGTCTTCCGTAAAACGCCGCGCCGGATCGCCGACTGTGCGCAAAATCTTATTTTGCAAATCCTCCAGCCCGTTAAATTCGTCGATCAGCTCATTGGCGGCAGGACTGTAAGCCAGCGCGTTGATCGTGAAATCGCGCCGCGCCACGTCCTCGCGAATATCTTTGGTGTAGACGATCGCGTCAGGGTGACGGCTGTCGGAATAACCGGTCTCTTTGCGAAAAGTCGTGATCTGATAATGGGCGCCGTTGAAACGCACGGTGATCGTGCCGTAAGCCTTGCCGGTCGGCAAGGAGTCCGGAAAAATCTCCTCAATTTGCTCGGGGAGAGCATCCGTCGCCAGATCAATATCTTTGGCGGAATCGCCGCGCAGTATGTCGCGGATGGCGCCGCCGACCACGAAACAAGCAAAATCTTTTTCCGCTAAAACTGCGGCCAGGTCTTTAACATTTTGCGGAAGATATTCTCCTAATTTTTTGGCTCTCAACAACATCGGCGAGATTTTAACATCAATATTTGGTACAATAAAGCCGCTACGGAGGTCCAAGAAATGATCGGCATTATCATGGGCAGTAAATCGGATCTGGAAATAATGAAAGAAGCCGCGGAGATTTTGGACAAACTCGGCGTCGCTTATGAAATAGAAATTGCCAGCGCGCATCGCAATCCCGAAAAAGTCAGCGAATTTGCGCGGAACGCGGCGCAAAAATACAAATGCGTCATCGCCGGCGCGGGCAAAGCCGCGCATTTGCCGGGGGTTATCGCCGGACAAACTACTTTGCCGGTCATCGGCGTGCCGATCAAGACTTCCGATCTGGGCGGATTGGATTCTCTGCTCTCTATCGTGCAAATGCCCAAAGGCGTGCCGGTCGCCACAGTCGCCATCAATGGCGCGCAAAACGCTGGCATACTGGCCGCGCAAATCTGCGCTTTGACCGACGCCAATCTCGCCAAAGCTGTCGCGGCTTACAAAGAATCGCTCAAAGCCTGATATGCCTTTCAACTGGCTGGACGGACTGCTCACGATAATTCTGGCCGTCAACATGCTGTATGGACTGCGCCGCGGACTGTTGCGCACTTTTTTTGGCGCGCTGGGCGCTTTGCTCGGACTGCTGTTTTGTATTTTCGGCTCGCCGGCCACCGCGGAACTTTTGCAGGCGTTTAAAATTTCCGGCACGGCGGCTTATATCTCCGCGTTAATTTTGATTTTCATCATAGTTTATTTTTTGATCAACGAGATCGGCCGGCATTTGCAGGCCATTATCAAAAACACCGCGCTGCAAACGCTCGACCAGGCCTGCGGATTATTCGGCGGTTTCGGCAAAGGAGTTTTGTACGCACTTTTGCTTATTTTCCCGTTGTGGAATAATATTTTTTTCTCGCCGACTATGACCAAAACCTTGATGGAATCCACGCTCGTCAATAAAGGCTGGCCGCTGGTGAGATTTAGTGAGCCGCTGATCCAGGATCTGTTTCACCACGCCGGACTCAACTGGCAAAAATATCATAACAGTCTGCCCAAACGCGAAGTGATCGCTCCGCCGCCCAATCTGCTGGAAACCATCAGCGCGCCGTCATCTTTACTGCCGGAGTATAAAAGTCTAATCTATTACTAATGGAAATCTCGCTGGAAAATCTCGAAAAATTCCGTCAGGAAATCGCCAAAGCTCTGGGCGCGGAAATCCCGCCGGCGCAGGCTGATTATTTGCTGGAATACCGCGCCAAAGATTTGATCAAGGCCGAAGTGTGGAAAGACTTGCTGCTGCTGCTGACCGACAGCCGGCTGCGCGACACGAGCAATTTGCCGCTGGGACACAAAATGCTCCTGCTGGACACGCTGCGCCTCGATCTGATCCGCGCCAATCAGCCGCTGGACCGCGCGCTTTTCAAAACTATCAAAGAAAAACTGCTGCGCAGCAAGGAAATCCTTTTGGATATTCAAGATGTTTTGAATTACCAAAAAACGCAAAAAGAAAAATTTAAAACGATCAGTCTGCGCAAATACGGACCGGTCAAAGGCGGCACATTTAAAAATCAGCTGCGGGAAAATTTCGCGCAGGCTCTGCAAAGCAAAAATTTCACGACCGCGCTGGAGATAATCCTGCAGGTGCGTTTTCGCAAAATCACCGGTATAGCCAGCGTGACGCGGGAATATCTCGACCGCATGCAGACCGAACTGTTGACCGTCGCCGGTGAATTGCGGCTGGACATTGTTAAACTTAAAAAATATTTCCTCGAAGATATGGCCAGATTAAATTTGCCTTACGCGCTACCGGATCCGCAGAAGTTCTTGATCATCGAGTAACCAAACTGCAAATATTATGTTATAATGTAAGAAAGTTATTTTAGGAGGCTTTATGGCGGAAAAAGCAAAGAAAACCTGGGAACCCAAAATTATTTATGTTTATCTGGTCTGTCTGCTGGCCATGAGCGTAATTCTTTTTAATTCCGTGTTGCTGCCTTACAAAATTACCGATTTGTTCTTCAGCGTTACGCCTTATTATATGAATTCTGACAACAAAATAGACCGGTTACAAAACTATGACAACAAAATCAAACAAAAGCAAATGTCTTTTGAGGAATACAATAAAATACTTGACGAGCAAAAAGTGAAAAAGTTGCAAGATGAAAAGTTCCAAAAAATAAAAGACCTTATCAACAGCCTGCTGGCTATCGGCATAGCGGCGTTATTTTTCAAATGGCACTGGGCTATGCGCAAAGACTAGACCGCCGTCAGAATGCGGTTGCCGCGCGACGCAGTGGCCTTAGGATTGTTTTTCAAAAAATTTCAGAAAGTCTCGAACCGTTACGATATTTATATTTTGATAATTGCGCAAACTTAATAAATCTTTATCTCCGCTTACTATATATTCACAATTTCCATCGACCGCACAATCAATAAATTTATTATCATCTTTGTCACGGCAAATCTGAATTTTCGATGTAGGTTTTATTTTGCTGGAATATTTCAGCAAGGGGGCTAAAGAAAATCTTTTTCTGGTTTTGGCAAGTTTACCATACATGTTTTGAATAGTTGCCGCGTATTCCTGTAACAAATCATGAGACACTACTATTGTTACAACCTTAGTCAAGATTAAATCAACTAATTTTTCAGGCAAACCGTCAAAGAAGATTGCGGACACCAAAATATTTGTATCTACAACAATTTTCATTTCTCGTTTTTTTGACGGACTGCCCGAATAGATTTTTTAACTTCAGCTCGAGTTAAGCCTGCGGCAGATGCCAGTTTCTGACTGTCTTTCATTTGTTTTCTGAAAACCGCTGCTGCGCTGGCAGAAGAACCAGAATTATTCGTTTTTACAGAATATCTGTGCAACAAGTAAGCAATAAATTCCTGTGCCGTGTCCAGTGCGGGTGCGGGTAATACATCAATTTCATTTTTTAGATACTCGCGGGTTGCCATATAATTATTATAACACAAACGATAGGTTAGGCCGTTAGCACGCGGCTGCCGCCTGGCACGACGGCGATAGTGTGCTCGTACTGCGCGGAAAGCTGGCGGTCTTTGGTCACGACAGTCCAGCGATCTTTCAAGACTTCCGTTTCCCAGCCGCCGGCATTGATCATCGGCTCGACAGCGATAACCATGCCTTCCTGTAAAACCAACCCCTTGCCGGCCTTGCCGTAATGCGGAACAGACGGCGCTTCATGCATGGCAGTTCCCACACCATGGCCGACATACTCACGCACGACCGAAAAACCCAGCGGCTCGACATGCGACTGTATCGCGTGGCCGATGTCGCCGATAGTCGCGCACGGCCGTATGACTTTGATCGCTTTGTCCAGAGCCTCGCTCGTGGCGTCGCACAGTTTTTTGGCCTGCGGCGAAACATTGCCTACCATGTACGTATAGCAACTGTCGCCAATATAGCCGTCCAGCGTCACGCCAATATCCACGCTGACAATATCGCCGTCTTGAATAATTTTTTGTTTGGAAGGAATGCCGTGCACGACTTCCTCATTGATCGACACACACAGCGCCCAGTGATAACGCGGCTCGGCTTTGAAAGTCGGGAACAAGCCATGTTTGTCGCAAAACGCGCAGGCAAAATTTTCCAGATCCATAGTGCTCAAACCGGCTTTGATATACTGCCCGAGTTCTTGAAAAAACCAAGCGTTGTATTTGCCGGCTTCGGCCATTTTCATTATTTCGTATTCGGATTTGAGGATTATCTGACCTTCTGCCACAAAATTGCCCCCTGTTGTTTTGCCCAGTCCGCCGCGGCCAGAATATCATCCAGCACCGGATTATTTATTGTAACATGTTTTTGCATAATGTCTTCCAGCAGGCGCGGAATTTCCGTGAATTTAAGCTTGTCTTGACAAAAAAGCTCCACCGCAATTTCATTGGCCGCGTTGAAAACCGCCGGCATGGTGCCGCCGATCCGGCCAGCTTCGTAAGCCAGAGCCAGTCCGCGGAAATTTTGCAGATCCGGCGCCTGAAAAGTCAGATTTTTTATTTTCAGCAAATCCAGTTTTGGCACAGCGCCCGCGACGCGACGCGGATAGGCCAGCGCGTATTGTATCGGCAGACGCATGTCCGGCAAACCCAGCTGCGCCAACACCGAGCCGTCGCGGTACTCCACCAGAGAATGCACGATAGATTGCTGATGCAGTAAAACTTCAATTTGCGCGTAAGGCACGCCAAATAGCCAATGCGCTTCGATAATTTCCAGTCCTTTATTGACCAGCGTGGCAGAATCGATCGTGATCTTTTTGCCCATTTGCCAGTTGGGATGCTTGAGCGCGTCGGCTGATTTTTGCAAAGGCAATTGCGCGGCCGGCAAATCGCGAAAAGCTCCGCCGGAAGCTGTCAGGATCAGCCGGTTGACAGTTTCCACCGGATAAACAAAATAGCCGTCGGTAATCACGGGTGGACAGGCCTGCATAACCGCCGAGTGTTCGGAATCCACCGGCAAGAGTTTCACACCGTGTTTTCTGACCAGCGGCAAGAGGATCTCACCGGCGGCGACCAAAATTTCTTTATTGGCCAGCGCGATGTCTTTTTTTAATTTTACCGCCTCGAGCACCGGCAAAATACAGTCCGTGCCGGCCGCCGCGGCCAGTACTATATCCGCGTCGTCAGTGGCCGCGCGCGACAGGCCGTCCGCTCCGGAAAACACCGCCAGATCAGGAAATTCTTTTTTGATTTGCGCGGCGCCGCTCGCGCGCGCGACGGAAACCAATTGCGGCTTAAACTCCTTGATCTGCCGCAACAATAATTCAATATTGTTTCCGGCGGCCAAAGCGGTCACCTGATAATCAGGCAGATTTTTCAGGACGGCCAGAGCCTGTGTGCCGATCGAGCCGGTGGAACCAAGAATAGAAATTTTTCTCATGCGACAAAATAAACCACAAAATAATAAAAGATCGGGAAAGTCAGTACAAAAGAATCCATGCGGTCCAGAACACCGCCGTGTCCGGGTAGGAGACTGCCGGAATCTTTGACCTGCAAAGCGCGCTTGAGCAGCGACTCGATCAAGTCGCCCATTTGCGCAAAAACGGAAATCGCCGCGCCCAAAAACACCGCCTGCCCGATGCTAATCGGCAAACCGCTGATCGTCACCGGAAAACCGACGGCGGAAAAATTTACGCCTTTAAACAAACTAAACAAAACCGAAACAAGCATCGCGCCGGCCAATCCGCCGGCCGCGCCTTCCAGAGATTTCTTGGGGCTGATGTCCGGCGCCAGGCGATGTCGCCCGAAAACAATTCCGACCAGATAAGCCAGAATATCATTGGCCCAGATCACGCCGAATAAATACAAACAATATTCAAACCCCAGCGGCTGTGCGCGCAACAGGATCAGATGCACATACATCAGGCCGGTATACAGCGCCGAGCGCAACAAATAAAAAAACTCGCTACGCAGGAAGAAAACTTTTTTGCAGAATAATTCCAGCACAAAAAAGCCGATCACCGCCGCGGACAACAGCAGGAAAATATTGTTCTCCCAAGTATAACGTCCTTCCTGCAAATAAACGGTCAAAAGCAACAGCACCGTAAATAAATAACCATAATAAAAATTGTCGTGATGTTTTTGTGAATAAATATTGTACATATTGTAGATTTCCAGCAACGAGATAAATACACCAACCAGCACGGCGATAAAAAACAGCAATTCACCAAAATACAGCGCGGCCACGACGACCGGCGCGTAGATCACGATAGTCAGGACGCGTTGCCAAAATTTCCGCAGATTAAACGTCCGAAAATTAAGCATGCAGTGCTCCTTGCCGGCGTTGGCGCCGCTGAAAACTCCGCACGGCCTGCCGGAATAAACGCCCGTCAAAATCCGGCCAGCATTTGCGTGTAAACCAAAATTCCGTATAGGCCGACTGCCAGAGTAAAAAATTACTGAGACGCAGTTGGCCGGAAGTGCGGATCAAAAGATCGGGATCCGGCAAACCGGCCGTGAATAAATATTTCGTGAAAGTTTCTTCCGTAAGTTTTTTTTCTCCAACCTTGAGCGCCGCATTGGCCGCGTGGACTATTTCAGCGCGTCCGCCGTAATTGAGCATGACATTGACCGTCAGCAGCGGCGATGCGGCATAAGTGGTTTTTTGTTCCGCGGTTTTCATTAATTTTTGCAGTGGCGGCGAAAATTTTTTTAGCCCGCCCAGAAAACGGATAGTTATTTTATTCTTGACCAAATCCGGCACTTTTTCCCGCAAGTATTTCGCGAACAAATCCATTAAATGCCGGATTTCCGCCTGCGGACGTTTCCAGTTTTCGGTGGAAAAAGCGTAAACGGTTAAATATTTCACGCCCAAAGCCGCGGCCTCGGTGGTAACGCGGCGCAAAGCCTCCGCGCCTCTGGAATGTCCGGCGGTGCGCGGCAGTCCCCGGCGCGCGGCCCAAGTGCCATTGCCGTCCATGATGACCGCCACATGTCCGGGGATATTTCCCGCGCGTAATCTGCGTCTTTGAATATCCGTCCAGATACTCAGCATTTTTAAATTTCGTTTATTTCGACTTCTTTGGTCTTGAGTAATTCTTCCACTTTGGCGTTATACTGATCAGTAACTTTTTGCACTTTGTCCTGCAGGCCTTTGATCTCATCCTGCGACGCTCCGGACTTTTTCGCTTCCTCCAGAAAATCACGGCGCAGATTACGGATCGCGATTTTACACTCCTCGGCCAAACCCTTGGCGATTTTTTCCAATTCTTTGCGCCGATCCTGGGTCAACTCCGGCAAACGCACATAGACCACACCGCCCTCGTTTTTCGGCGTCAGGCCAAGATCGGACAGGGAAATTGCTTTTTCGATGGCTTGCGCGCTGGAGCGGTCATACGGCGTGATGCTGATAATTTTATTTTCAGGAATATTGATCGCCGCGATCGTGCGCAGCGCCATTTTTTGGCCGTAAACTTCCACCGGCACATTTTCTACCAGCCCTGGATTGGCGCGGCCGGTGCGCACACCCGCAAAACTCCGTTTCAAACTATCGATCGCTTTGTCCATTTTGGCTCTGATTTCTTGTTCTTGCATAAACGCCCTCCTAATACTTAATAGTTTTCAATAAATTCCCCGCGCCGGCTTTGTAAGTCACGACCGGAATTTTATTCTCCGCGCAAAAGGCGGCGGCGGACGCGTCCATCTCTTTGTCCGTCTTGGCTGTGCATTTGAGTATCACTTCCGCGCTAAGCTCCGCCGCGCGCAAAGCCGCCGCCGCATCCGTGGAAAAATACGGATTGCCTGTGCCACCCACGAAAATCACCGCGCGGCCTTTGTGCAAATGATGCAGAGCTTTTTTGCGAATATAACCCTCGGCCACGGACTCCATAAAAATCGCCGTCTGCAAACGCGCCGGACAGCCCTGTTTTTCCAGAGCGTCATGCAAAGCCACGCCGTTCATGATCGTCGC
>JAIRZV010000080.1 GCA_031267055.1 Candidatus Margulisiibacteriota bacterium
TGAATAATTATAACTATATTATCACTCATATGCAGACATTTGTCAAGCAAAAAATATTCAATTACCCGTCTAAATGACCTATCATAAATAAATGACCGGTCGTGTATTTTGGAAAATCGTCAAAAATGAAGTAGCGCGGCAAAAGACCAGTTTTGAATGGCTGTACTATAAAACGGGTATTTCCAAAGGCACTTTTTCTTCGTGGAAAAATCGCCAGATTATCCCGCGCGCCGATGAGGCCTACAAAATAGCCGCGGTTTTGCACGTCTCTGTCGAATATCTGCTGACCGGATCAGACCGGACAAAAACACGTTCCAATCCCTGCCTGCAAGAAATTATTGAAACCTTGATCGGGCTGGATGCGCCGGACTTGAAAGCCGTTTCCGCGCTGACCCAAGCTCTGGCCACGCGCCACGCTAAAAAACCCTAGACCCGAATCGGCATGACCACGTAAGTAAAATCCTTGTTTTTTTTCGGGATAATTACGCCGGGCGAGGTCGCGCCATTCAGGACGATAACGATATTGTCTTCCTGTATGTTGCGTATGACATCCAGCACGAGCCGGACATTGAAAGCAATCGGCTGCATGTCCTCGCCTTCTTTTTGCACATCGACCAGCTCGGAAATATTACCGATAGTCGGCGTGCTGGCGGTGATCAACAATTTTTGATCGACCATTTCCAGCTTGATGACATTGGTCGAGGCGCTGGCCACAATGGACGCTCTGTCCGCCGCTTCCAGCAAGTCTTTGCGGGCAACCACTATTCTGGTTTTTTGCTCCTTGGGTATCACATTGCGATAGTCGGGAAACTGTCCTTGGATCAAACGTGAAACTAAATACAAACTTTTGAAACTAAATGAAATTTGCTTCTCTGTGATCGCAATATCCACCACGCCCTGATAATCCTCCTGTTGTAAAATGCGGTTAATTTCCTGCAAAGCGCGTGACGGCACAATGACGCTTAAATTGCCAGCCGTGTCCTCGCTCAAAACCGCCGTTTTCTTGGCCAGACGAAAACCATCAGTCGCCACGAAACACAATTCATTTTTTTCTTTCTCGATCAAAATACCGTTCAGGAAAGGTTTTCCCTCGTCAAAAGACACGGCGATAATTGACTGTCTGATCATATCCCGTAAAACATCGGCCTCGATTTTTAGATTTTTACCGCTGGTGACTTTGGATAACACCGGAAAATCATCAATAGCCAGGCCGTAAATATTTGGTTTGGATTGTTTCGACGTAATCAAAATATTGTGATTGCCGTCGACTTTGAAAGAAACTTCGCCTTCGGACAATTTGGAAATAATGCTGCTCAGAGTTTTAGCCGGAGCCAGCACAGCGCCTTCCTCGATAACATTGGTGTCAATCGAAAATTCAATGCCGATCTCCATATCATTGGCTGTAAGTTTCAAAGAATGTTCTTTCGCCTCCAGCAAAATATTGCCGGCGATCTGTGCCACCGTACTGCGGATCGACACAGCCTTTTCGACAACCTGTATCGCGTTGTTTAAATCCGTTTTTACACATTTGAATTCCATATTATTTAAAACCTCCATATATGTATATAAAATTCATAATAACCATAAAGACTGTACATAACTGGATAACTGCAAAATTTTTTTTATTATAGCGAAAAATTTGATTTAAAGCTACTGAAAACTTGTGCATAAGTTTTTGAGAAAGAGCCGGTTTGCGCACGAAGTTTTGGGCTGAAAATTTTAAGCAAAAGATATGCACGAAATATGCAGAAGAATACAAAATTAGATGGCTAAAATTTCTTTTTTGAGATTGTTGACCAGATCAAGCAGCGCATGATCGGTTTTGATGGTCTCGCGGATCTTGTCGCAGGCATGAATGACCGTACTGTGATCACGTCCGCCAAAAGTGTCGCCGATTTTTTCATTGGTCGCGTTGGTTAATTCCCGCGCTAAATACATAGCGATCTGTCTGGCCATAGCGATTTCTTTTTTGCGGATTTTGGCGGAAAGCTCTTCGATATCGATTTTCATTTGTTCGGCGACGATTTGCTTGATCGTGCTGATCGTCACGTGTTTGTCCTGAGTCTGGACCAAGTCTTTGAGCAGTTTGGCGACAAAGTCTACAGTGATCGGTGTGTGAAAAAACGCCGTGTGCGCGACCAGCCGGTGCAAAACGCTCTCCAGATCGCGGACATTGGAAAAAGGCGCTTTGGCGATGTACTGAATGACATCTTCGGGGATATTGGCGCTCTCGACAGCACTATCGCTCTCGACTTTTTTGCGCAAAACAGCCAGACGGGTTTCAAAATCCGGGGACTGAATGTCGGTAACCAAGCCGCAGGCCATGCGGGATTTCAAACGCTCGTCAATGCCGCGCAAATCCCTGGGTGGCCGGTCCGAATTGAGAATAATCTGTTTTTTCGTGTCATACAAAGCGTTGAAGGTGTTGAAAAATTCCTCCTGCGAGCGGTCTTTGCCCATGAGAAATTGGATGTCGTCGATGAGCAGAATATCGGCCATGCGGAAACGCGCGTAGAAATTTTTCCAGCGGGCGACATCACTGCCGTCGCGGATAATGCTGACGACCTCATTTACAAAAGTTTCGGCGGTGACCAGCACAATTTTTAATTTGGGATTTAAGACCAGCGCGCGCTGGGCAATCGCGTGCATTAAATGGGTTTTGCCCAGACCGGGGCCGCCGTAGGTAAAGAGCGGATTGTAGGCGCCGGCCGGTTTTTCCGCGACAGCCAGCGCCGCGGCGTGCGCAAAACGTGTGTTGTTGCCGACCACAAAAGTTTCAAAAGTGTATTTGGGATTGAAGGCGATTATTTCAGCGGAGGGCTTGACCGGCGTAGCCGGGACGCGTTCGACGGGGGGCTCTTTACCTAGATCGGCCGGTGCCACCCGGACATCCAGCATAAGGTTTTGCCGGAAATCGCGCGTGAAAACATCCTGCAAAAGCGGCTCGCGTTCTTTGAGCCACATGGCCATGACGTCGGACGGCACGGAAAGGGTCAAAACTCCATCAGCCAGCGACAGCGGTGAAATAGAGGTCTTAAACATTTGAAAACCGGGCCCGGACAAGGTGGTTTTGAGTTTTTCCAGCAAAGCCGGCCAAAAAGATTCCATTAAAACCTCGAAACACCTAAAATTTATCCCCCGAGGTGGACAAGTATTTTACACCGATAAAAAAAAATGTCAAACGCGGGGCAAAAAAGACAAAAACAACGCAGATTGTGCACAAAATCGCGGCGCTGTTGATAAGCGGGGTTGGTCAAAAAACAGCGCGCGTGTTAAAATCTTTTTATCTGGCGGCAAAAAATGAGCAAAAAAATCACAGACTATTCGGATTTTGATTACAAAAAAATTTTCTGGGAAAAAGGCGACCGGCAATATGAGGATTTTTGCGACCATCTGGCGGTGCGCCGACTGTTGCCGAAACGGGGACAAAAATTTCTCGACGTTTGCGGCGGGTTTGGCCGTTTGGCGGACATTTATCTGCCGAGATTTGCAGACTGCACGCTGTTTGACTACGCGCCAAATCTGCTGGAACTAGCCAGGAAAACGCACGGCGCGAAATTAAAGACGGTGCAAGGCTCGGTGTACGAATTGCCTTTTGCGGACGGAGAATTTGACGCGGCTCTGCTGGTGCGCGCCGCGCATCATTTGACAGACCTGCCGGCGGCAGTCGCGGAAATCACACGCGTCTTGAGACCCGGCGGCCGCGCCGTCCTCGAGATCGCCAACAAAAGGAATATTTTAGAAATTTTGCGCTGGTGTTTTGGCCGGTCTAAAATGCAGCCGTTCGCTCTGGTGCCCGCCAAACGCGGTGTCCGGGATATTTATAATTTTCATCCGCGTTATGCGGAGAAAATTTTTCGACAAAATAACTTGCGGATCAAAAAAGTCCTCGGCGCGTCCAATTTCCGTTTGCCGCTTTTGAAAAAAATTTGCGGCGCGCCGCTGCTGTGTTTCAAAGAAAGACTTGCGCAAGGCCTTTCCGGCTGGCTGAAATTGAGCCCGTCGGTGTATTATTTGGTGGAGAAAGTAGCTTGCTGCTGATAAACCACAAATTGATTTCCAGCCAAGACGCAGTAAAATTACCAGCCAAAATTTCCACGCTAGACGAATTTGACAATGCGGCCAAAATATTTCAAGAACTCAAGCTGGCCAGCGAAAACGCCGAAGAAGCGCCCGGCTGTCTTTGCGAAGTTGTGAAGCGACTGATAATAGACAAGCCCTTGAAGAACCAGCACGCCAAGTCCGGACAGCGCACCTATCGCATGGCGCTGTCCGAAAACATTGAAGCGGAAGTAAAAGAAATCATAAAACAGTTCTGGCAGGTAGATGTTTATATCGATACCAAAAAATTACCGGTCAAATATCAGGCGGGGCCGCTAACGTTGGAGTTGAAAGGCAACGGCGGGCTTATCCAATATACCTACCCGGCTAATCCGGACAAGCCAGCTCCCCATAAAGCCGGACATGTTCTGTGGTCCTTGCAGGCCGAGAGCCTGTGTTTGAAACTGCGGGACCAGGAGTTGCATATTAACGCAGAAGAAAGCGACAAATGCCACGTGAGCGCTCTTTATGTAGACCCTGCTTCAGAATCCAGGCATGTTTACATAAAGGACGAAAGCGATGTTAATTCGGGAGAAAAAATCACAGAGCTGCACATTCTGAACGGCCGTGTATGCTCTATGAAGTTAGCAGTAGCCCGCAAAGAAATAAAGCAACAGCATGAAAAAACAAAGTGCACCTGGCTGCTATTTGCGGAGAACGGCAAGCCTGCCGGTAAGCGAACGCTGCGATTTTTTGGCTCGACCCAGTTTGACAAGAATGGCTACCCCTCTAATGAAAACAAGCTAGAAAGATTTCTCCGCCGCGTGACCAGTAGGGTGCGCCGCTGGCTCCAAAAGCAGGGACAGAAATAATAGCTAAACTTACCGGTCGGTCAATTCGCCAAATTTGCCGGTGGTGTGATAAACTTAATAAATTTGACGAAAACGCGAGCGAGAAAATGCCTAAACGCACAGACCTCAAAAAAATCATGATCATCGGCGCCGGGCCTATTGTTATCGGTCAGGCCTGCGAGTTTGATTACAGCGGCACGCAAGCCTGCAAAGCGCTCAAAAAAGAAGGCTACGCGATCGTACTGGTCAACAGCAATCCGGCGACGATTATGACCGATCCCGAATTTGCCGACCGGACGTATATCGAGCCGATCCGCCCCGACATTGTGGCCAAAATTATCGAGAAAGAACGCCCCGATGCCCTGCTCCCGACAGTCGGCGGACAGACCGCGCTCAACTGCACGCTGGAGCTGATGAAACTGGGTGTGCTGGAAAAATACGGTGTGGAGCTGATCGGCGCGGGTATTGAAGCGATCAAAAAAGCCGAAGACCGCAAATTATTCAAAGACGCCATGACGAAGATCGGCCTCGATATGCCGCGCTCGCGGGAAGTTTATTCGCTGGAGGAAGCGCGGGATTTTATCAAAACTATCGGTTTTCCGGCGATAATCCGGCCGTCTTTTACGCTGGGTGGCACGGGCGGCGGCATCGCCTACAATGACGTGGACCTGGAGCGCATCGTCAATAACGGCCTGGATCTTTCGCCGGCGCATCACGTCCTGCTCGAGGAGTCCATTATCGGCTGGAAAGAGATCGAGCTGGAAGTCATGCGTGATCTCAAGGACAACGCGGTGATAATTTGTTCGATCGAAAATCTCGACCCGATGGGCATTCATACCGGCGACAGCATCACCATCGCGCCAGTGCAGACACTGACTGACAAAGAATATCAACGCCTGCGCGATTATGCGATCGCTGTGATGCGCGAGATCGGCGTATCGACCGGCGGCTCCAATGTGCAATTTGCGCTGGACCCGCAGTCCGACCGCATCTGCATTATCGAAATGAATCCGCGCGTCTCGCGCTCCTCCGCGCTGGCTTCCAAAGCCACGGGTTTCCCCATCGCCAAGAT
>JAIRZV010000150.1 GCA_031267055.1 Candidatus Margulisiibacteriota bacterium
AGCGACGCGGTGTATGACGCGGAAATAAATATCGATCTATCCGCGCTGGAGCCGCTGGCCGCCTGTCCGCACATGCCGGATATTGTTCAAAAAATTTCAGAGTTGAAAGACCGCAAAGTCGATCAAGTATTGATCGGCTCCTGCACCAATTCGTCGTACAAAGATTTAATGACCGTCGCTTATATGCTCAAAGGCCGGAAAATCGCCGCGGATATTTCTCTGGGACTGGCGCCCGGCTCCAAACAAGTCTTGACCATGCTCGCACAAAACGGCGCTCTGGCCGATATTACCGCCGCCGGCGCGCGCCTGCTGGAATCCACCTGCGGTTTTTGCATCGGCATGGGACAGGCGCCAAACAGCGGCGGCGTGTCGGTGCGCACGAATAACCGCAATTTTCAGGGACGTTCCGGCACTAAAGACGCCGGTGTTTATCTGGTGTCACCGGAAACCGCTGTCGCGACCGCGCTCACCGGCAAATTGACCGATCCGCGCGCTTTAGGTTTACAGCCGTATAAATTTACGCCGCCGCGTCATTTCGCGATCGATGACAACATGGTGCTGGAGCCAAACCCCGACACGGAAATTATCCGCGGCCCCAATATCAAGCCCTGTCCCAAGCGCGAGCCGCTGACTAAAGACCTGAGCGGTGAAGTTCTGCTCAAAACCGGCGACAATATCACGACCGACGACATTATGCCTGCCGGCAGCAAAGTCCTGCCGCTGCGCAGCAATGTGCCGGCCATTGCCAATTTTGTGTTTGCGGGTCTCGACCCGGATTTTGCCAAACGCGCTTTGGAGAAAAAAGGCGGCTTCATCGTCGGTGGGGAAAATTACGGCCAGGGTTCTTCGCGCGAACACGCCGCGCTGGCGCCGATGTATCTGGGTATCAAGGCGGTCATCGCCAAATCTTTTGCACGCATTCACAAAGCCAATCTGATCAATTTCGGCATTTTGCCGTTGACTTTCGCGAACGCGGCGGATTATGAAAAACTCGCGCAGGGCGCGGAATTAAAGATCGCCGACCTTAGCGCGGCCTTACAAAACAAAAAAAATATTTTCGCGGACATTTCGGTTCCGCTCAATATCCGCATAGAGTTAACCTATGATCTATCGGATAGAGACCGAGAAATACTTAGCGCCGGCGGGATGTTGAATTTTGTATCAAAGTTATGATACAATACCGGTCGTCGGAAGGGGCTTTCCATGCGAGATATTCATGTTCGGCCAGTGAGAGATTTGCGCAATAATTATCCACAAGTAGAATCCTTATTAGACGATCATGACCAGGTCATCCTTACCAAGCACGGGCGCGGCACGGCGGTGTTAATAAATTTTGAGGATTATACCGAGATTGCCGAATATACTCATTACAAGTATGTGGAAGAAAAATTGCGTGAAGCGGAGACCGAAGCCGCCAAACCAACCGCCAAATGGCTGGACCACAAAACTGTTATCCGCAAATTACGCAAAAAATATAATGTCTAAATCAGCCTATGCTATAAAAATTCTTTCGCGCGCCGCAAGAGACCTGGACGATATTTGCGCTTACCATGCCGGGACGCACAAAATAAAAAAGCTTCTTGATGCTCTGGATAATATTCTGATCAATATTGCTCAAACTCCTTATATGTATCCGGAGCACAACAAACAATACCGAAAAATAACTGTGGAAGACTATTTGGTATTTTATAAAGTTTTTCCTGCTCTTAAAACTATTCGAATTTACCGTATTCTGCACGCCAAACGGGATAATTCTTTATATTTGCAAGCGCCTAGTAACAATTGAATTTCGCACGCCGCGTTTAAAAAGCGGTAATTTCGTTTCACCTGTCACATAACGCACCGATTCCAGTCCTTTAAAATGTTTGTCCTGCGTCCATAAAATGCAGTCATATTTGCGCGCGGAAGCATAAATAATACTGTCCGCCAGCGGCAATTGATACTCCCGTCCGAGTTTGGCGGCCAATAAAGCCAGATCGGTGTCCAAATCTATGACTCTGCCTTGTCTCATATGCGCCGCCGCAAACAAAGCCTTGTCTTCGTTAGTCTCCAGCAACAATTTTTTGAAAACTTCATAAATGATAATTGCGGGGACAAACAAGGCGCTCGTTTCCGCCAGAACATCCGCCACTTGTTCGCCAGCCTTAGTTCCGGCTAAATACTCCAGCCAGCAGGAAGAATCCACTATATTATTCATATTCTTTCTTTTTCTCGTGTTATTTTAGTATCCAGGCCTTTGAATATACCTTTTAAGTTTTGCAGGGGCTGCAACGGCACCAATTCTATGCGTTTGTCATAAACCAGCACTTCCAAAGCCGCGCCTGCCAGCAAACCGGCATCCTCCCGCACCGCCTTAGGAATAGCCACCTGATATTTACTAGACACGGTCACCCTATGCATCGATACACCTCTAGTTTTACGATAACACTATCGATAGAGAATGTCAACTACTTATCTGCTATCGTTCAATGAGAAACAGTCAGTTTTGCAAAACAAACTTCACCGGAAATTTGACCTGAATACTGCGCCGCGGACTTCTAAATCGCCATTGGCGGGCGGCGGACAGCGCGGCGTCATCCAGAATTTTATAGCCGGAAGATTTAACTAAATCAACTTTAGCCAAAACGCCATTTTTATTTAGGCTCAAAAGCAAGACGGTCTCGCCCTGCCAGCGATTGCGCAAAGCGGCGGCCGGATAACGCGGCGGCAGATTTTGCGGCTCGGCATAAGTGGATAATTCCTCCGTGCCGATAAATTCATAGCCTGTGCTGTCTATTTTTTCTGCCGCTTCCGCGCCAAAACCGACAGTTATGCTGGTTTTTTCTCCGGACTGCCGGCCAAAATAAAAATTACGCAAATCCAATCTGCCAGTAAAATTCAGAAGCAACAAAACCAAAAGATGTAAAAAAAGTGAAACAAAAAAATAATGGATCAATGTATAGTTTGAACGAATATTATTGCTTCCGCGCATGGTGGCCTCTCACTTAACTTCGCTGCGCTTGTTAAGTTCGAGCCAGATGCGCTCCAACAATAATATTCGTTCAATATAAGCAAGGCAAATCTTCATAAAGCAAAATCAATCTGTGCTATGCCGCGTTCCTGCAAACGGCGCAGGACTTCGCTTATCCGTTCAAAAGGCACGTCCGCGTCAGCTTTGATGAGCACCGGCCAAGCCTCGACAGTATCCAGCCCGGAAGTCCGCTCCGCAGTTATCGTTATCGTGTGATATTTTTCGAGCCGCTCACCCTGCACGGACAAGCCGGCCGCCAAATGACCGGATTGCAGCAACGCCGCGCACAAGAAAAAGAACAACAGCAAAAAAATCGTATCCATTAACGGCACCAGGTCGATATGCGGGGTATTATTTTTGTACATTGTCGGCCTTGTGCGCGAAATAATTATAAAAAACGAGATCGGTCAGAGCGATGAGCAGGCCGGCCGCTGTCGTCTGCAAAGCAACTGCGATGCCGCCTGCGATAGACTGCATATCGCCCTGCAGAGAATAACCGCCAAAAGCCTGCATGATGCCCCAGACCGTACCGAGTATGCCCAAAAGCGGAGCGATAGAAATCATGGTGGACAACAAATATAAATACCGCTCCGCTGTTTTTGACGTGTATTTTTTATGCGTCCAGAAAAAAACCAGACGCTCCAAAATCACCGCCAGCGACACCACCGAACACAAACCCAATAAAACTAAAACGACCAT
>JAIRZV010000166.1 GCA_031267055.1 Candidatus Margulisiibacteriota bacterium
TCGCCGCCGGATAAGCCGAAAAATCCGCAAACACCCTGGCAAAATCGGCCATTTTAGCCAGCAAATCCAGATCAATATTCAGCGCAAAAACCGGCCGGGTCAGACCTAGTTTCTTTAAAATCAGCGGCGACACTTCACCGGCGGAAAGCAGCGGCAGGTCAAAAGATTTGCCCGGATGCAGGAATGGCGATTTGGAACGCTGCAATTTTTTTAGAGGCACACCACATTCGGACAAAATGGCTTCCACCAAACCTTTGAGCGTGAAAAAATCCGCCTGCACAGTCTGCTCTTGGCGCAGAGAACCGACGGACAGATCGCCGGTGAACACCGCGGCAGCCTGCTCCCGCTCGCCCTGACGGGTGTACACTCTGCCGATTTCGTACAGCGCGACATTCGGGATTTGCTGATCCTGATTGGCGGACACGGCCTTGATCAACTGCGGCAAAAGAGACTGGCGCAGGACAGATTCTTCCACCGACAACGGATTAGTGATCTTGAGCGGGTCCTGAAATTGCTCTGGCAAGCCGATCTTTTGATAAATATCCGGCGCGGTCATGGAATAATTCATTGTTTCGCTCAAACCGCCAGCTTGCAGGACGCGCCGCAGGAGCTTTAAAACCTGTTCTTTTTTGGACAGACTTTCCGGCTGGACGGTCAACTGCGGATAAGTCGACGGTATCTCAGCATAACCGTAAATCCGCGCGATCTCCTCTATTAAATCGATCTCGCGGTACACATCATGCGCGCGGCCGGACGGCACAGTGACCAGATAATTCGTGCTTTTTTTTTGCAGCTGGAAGCGCAGGCTCGTCAAAATCTCCACGATTCGCGGCTCGGGAATATCCGCGCCCAGGACTTGCTTAACTTTCGCCGGACGCAGCTCGACAACTGTAGGCTGCGGACGCCCGGGGTCGAGATCGACAATATTGGAAACCACTTCGGCCTGCGCGGTTTGCCTGAACAAGTCTATCGCGCGGTAAAAACCGTCTGCCACACCGTCAAAAGAAATTTGTTTCTCGTAGCGTATCGAAGAGTCCGAACGTTGCGCTGTGGCCCGCGAAGTTTGGCGTATGGACAAAGGATTGAAATACGCGGCTTCCAGCAAAACATACTGCGTGTTTTCCGCAACGCCGGATTCCAGACCACCCATAATGCCGGCCAGACAGGATGGCTGCTCCGCGTCAGCGATGACCAGCATATCTTCGGTCAATTTAATTTGTTTTTCGTCAAGAGTTTGCATACTCTCGCCGGGTTTCGCGCGCCGGACAATGATTTTGCCGCCGCGCAATTTAGTATAATCAAAAGTATGCAGCGGCTGACCGATCTCGTTCAGCACAAAATTAGTCACGTCCACCACATTATTGATCGGCCGCAAACCGGTAGCGCGCAGTTTTTTTTGCAGCCAGTCCGGTGACGGCATGATTTTCACTTTGAGAATACAGCTCATATAGCGGCCGCAAAGGTCCGGCGCTTCAATGGTAATATCAGCCTTGTATTGTGGAGACGTTGCTTGCAACGCCGCTACAGGTTTTATCTCCGGCAATTTCAGTTTGGCGCCGGAGGCCGCCGCGACTTCCACAGCAATATTGCGGTACGACTGTAAATCGCCGCGATTCGGCAGCAAGCCCAATTCATAAATACTGTCATTCAAGCCGGCGTATTCGGCAAAATCCTGACCGACCGGCGCGTCGTCCGGTATTTCGATGATACCCGTGGATTTATCCGCCAAACCCAGCTCTTTTTCCGAACAGCACATGCCGTAAGAATCCACGCCGCGCAATTTGGCCTTGCCGAGTTTGAGGCCGCCGGGCAGTTCCGCGCCGACCAAAGCCAGCGCGGTTTTTAAACCCACCCGCACATTGGCCGCGCCACAGACGATTTGCAATTCTTCCCGGCCCGTGTCGACTTTGAGCACATGCAATTTATCAGCCTGCGGATGTTTGTTGATTTCTTTTATCTGCGCGACGACCACACCTTTGACCGCACCGCCAGCCTGAAAGCTTTCCACTTCCAAAATTTTGGCGTTAAAAAGTTCGTACAACTCCTGCGGAGTTTGCTTGATCTCAATATAATCTTTCAGCCAATTTAATGAAACTCGCAAAGTCTTTCTCCTTAAAAATCAATCTTCTCTTTCAGCTTCTCTTGCTAACAAATCCAAAAATCGTTGACGCATCGTTTCTATTTCACCTTTAGTCAATTGCTGCACTTCTTCTCTCAAATTAGATCCAAACACATTATTAATATTATAATTAACTGCGCGTATCGCATCTTGCATCTCCTCCAGCAGCATATTTGCAGCACGTCTGCTAAGCTGACTACAAATTTTTTCTAAGACAGCTTGATTCGCGCCAAATAACGCGCAGGCCAATTGACTAAAGTCAATATTACGCAAAGCGTTTTGCACAACAGCGTCAGAATAACCAAGAATTTTTTCATTGAATTCCTGCGGAGCGGTATTATAATTTTTAATAGAATCAAGAGCTAGGATGTGGTCGTACTTCTCCAATTTCTTTTTATCACCAGAGATACGGGCATGCATATATTCCCTTGGATTAACTTCTTCCTCACATTCCTCAGTTACCGGGCTTTTGCCAAACTTCATTTTAATCCACTCAATAAAACCAATATTTTTGCCATACATCATCTTCATAAGCGATATCTCCTTATTTATTAGAACTGCCGCAAAAACCGCAAGTCCGAAACGTAAAACAAACGAATATCTTTAATGCCGTATTTGAGCATGGCGATGCGCTCGATGCCGAGACCGAAAGCAAAGCCCGTATATTTTTCAGGATCAATATTCACGGCCCGGAAAACATTCGGGTCGACGGAGCCGCTGCCGAGTATTTCAATCCAGCCGGTGTTTTTGCACAGCGCACAGCCTTTGCCGCCGCAGACAAAACATTCCACATCGACCTCGGCGGACGGCTCGGTAAACGGAAAAAACGAATTGCGAAAACGCACTTT
>JAIRZV010000170.1 GCA_031267055.1 Candidatus Margulisiibacteriota bacterium
AAAATACCACCCCATATTATTGGCGGCAGAGTTACATTATCGTTTTGTAATGATACACCCTTTTATAGACGGCAACGGCAGGACAGCTCGGCTATTAGCAAACTTAATACTTTTGCAGAATGGTTATCCATACGCCAGTATCACTGTAAAGAGTAAGGACAGATATTTAGAAGCTATCAGTATTGCCGATGCTAAAAAAGATATGGGTATGTTTTATTTAATAGTCATAGATGCGGTTACAGAGATGCTCAAACTCTATATTAAAACCTATAAAGAGCGAATTATCTGGAAATAAGGATACTATAAAATGGACTACTCGGAACGCTTGCGCAATGAAAAAGGCCAACTTATGAGCTGGCGATTGGCGGAAGTTTTATAGTCAAAGATAATCCGGCTAGTTATATGCAGTTATTTGGAATTATGCCAACACTACTTCGCTGCGCTTGTTAAGTTCGACGCGGGGAGCCAGCTCAATATCTGGAATGTTAGCCTGTCTCTGGAGACTATACTACTTTCCTAAAATTTAGTAAAATACCTGAACGAGGTGGTACTTATGTCAAAGAAGAACAAAGCTGCTCGACCATTTGAGGATAATAAAATCCGCGCGGTATGGAATGAGAAAGAAGGAGAATGGTATTTCTCGATTGTCGATTTCATCAGAGCCGTGACAGGCAGCCCCAATCCAAGTAATTATTGGAAAGCTTTAAAGCACCGGCTGGAGCAGGAAGATAGCCGGGTGATTGTAAATTGCCACCAGCTGAAAATGCAGTCAGCGGACGGCAAGTTTTATATGACCGATGTGGCGAACACCGAGCAGCTTTTAAGGATGATACAATCCACATCTTCACCAAAGGCCGAGTTGTTCAAACGCTGGCTGGCCGTGGTCGGCAAAGAACGTGTGGATCAAACCATAGCCCTGGAGCTGACCATAGATCGCGCTTTAAGAACTTATTTGAAAAGAGGTTATAGTGCGGAATGGATTACCCAGAGATTGCAGAATGTGCAAGATGGCAAGGAATTTCAGACCAAAAGCAAAACACAGGGTTTTGAGTATGCTATTTTGACGAACGAAATGAAGCAGGCTTGGTTAGCCGCCGGAGATTATAAAAAATGCAAGGGCGTCAAGAAAGGACCTCAGCGCGCCGATGTAGGCTCACTGGGGGTATTATTCGATATGTTGTCAGAAGCCACAGCGCCGGAATTGTCCGAAAAAAGGAATCCGATTCCTTTTGAAGATATTCGCCAGATCATGCGTAAAGAATACAGCGATGTCAAAAAAGAGAATGTGGAGGAGATTACCAGCGGACGGGTGATTACTCCGAAAAACGTCGTGGATTTCACCAAAGTTTTGGGCACGATTATTGACGATGTAGACAAAAATAAAAAAGAAAAAGCAAATAAATAAAACCAACATGATACTTGAGCCGCGCCGATCTTAATTTGGAAATTTCAGTGCTTCTACTTGTCTTATCGGTAAAATTTATGCTTTAATTATACTATGGATGGGGCTTCTATAGTAGCAACGCTGATCGTCGTTTGCTTCTTTGTAACAATGGATTTTCGGCTGTTTCGGCCGGATGATCCCATGCGCAATACCACAATATCCACGCACCCCGACGCGACCAGTTCTTTGCCGTCACAGCCGGTTACGTCGTCCGGCGTTGCTACTGCCCAGCCGGTTATTCCGCCGCCAGCTGCCGATCAGCCAGCGCCGGACTATTCTTCTTTTGTTTATCAATTTGTGGGCTATGACCGTATGGACGCGCTGATCCGCAAATACAACGCCAATCTCTCGCAGGCGGAAGTGGACAAGATCAAGATGTCGATCAATCTGTACAGCCGCGAAAAAAATCTTGACCCGCGTCTGACGCTGGCTTTGATGGCGCGCGAGTCACGTTTTGATCCTCTGGCTGTGTCCTCGAGCGGTGCGGTAGGTTTGGGGCAGATCATGCCCGTAAATTATGGCGAACTTGGCATTTCCAATCCCAACGATATTGACCAGAATGTCCGCGGCACTATTTATTATTTCCGCCAAAAACTTGATGAGTGGGCCGGCAATTCGCGGCAGCTGGAGTTAGGTCTCGCCTCGTATCTGCGCGGCACCGGCGATGTCCGCCGCGCCAATGAACAGCTTGACGCGCACGCGCAATCTTATGTTGATGAGATTTTGCGCATCAGAGCGTCGGTATAATTTCGTAATTCTTTTTCTGGCTTATCTTTTAAATCTGCGGGCTAATTCATCGCGCCCCAGATAAGTGATTGTCGGCCGGCCGTGCGGACAGGTCTGATAATTTGGCAGTGCGAGAAGATCGGCGACGAGTTTTTGCATTTCCGTCATGGTCAAAATATCGCCATCTTTGACCGCGGCTTTGCAGGCCATTGTATAAAGCAAATAATCTTCGCGTTCCGGCAGACTGCGCCCGCCGGCGGCTTCGCTCAAATCTTCCAGCGTTTCACGGAAAAATTGCTCGACGGGATTTTTAAGCTCGACGAGCGGTATGGCGCGCAACAATATCGTGCCGTCAAAATCCTGCCATTCGAAACCAAATTGCCGCAAAGTTTCGGCGTTTTCCTGCAGCACTTTGTTTAGATTTTGCCCCAATTCGATATTTTGCGGGACGAGCAGGAGCTGTTTGTCGCGTCGGCGTTCGGCGGTTTTCAAACGCTCATAGATCACCCGTTCATGCGCGGCGTGCTGATCGATGAGCAGTAAGTCTTCGCCGTCGAGCGCGATGATAAACAAACGATTGGCCTGGCCGAGTATGCGTAGAGGATGCGCGTTGCTGACCGGAAAAACTGCCTCGTTATATTCGGGTATATTGACGGCATTGA
>JAIRZV010000002.1 GCA_031267055.1 Candidatus Margulisiibacteriota bacterium
ACTCCTTTGGCGGCTAAACATTCAGCTTCCCTGATAATATCATTTTTTTGCTTCGAGCGGTAGCCCCCTCGCAAACGCGGAATAGTGCAAAAAGCGCAGGCGTTGTCGCAACCGTCGGCAATCTTGAGATACGCGCTGTGCGGCAGGGTCGCCGGAAAACGGAATTCTTGTTTTTTTAAAATATGGGAAATCGTAGGAACGTTGCATGCAACGTTCCTACAACCTGCTTTCGCGACCCTGCCCTCAACCACATTGACAATATCCCGCGTAATATTTCCCACGCCGATAATCGCGTCAATTTCGGGATATTTTTTTAACAATTTTTCTTTTTCGCGTTGCACCAAACAGCCGGCCACGATAATTTGGCCGAAATAACCCTGTTTTTTCAGCGCGATCAGTTTTTCCAGCTCCGCGTGAGCTTCCCGCACAGCGGAAGCAATGAACGCGCAGGTGTTAATGAGGGCTATATCCGCCGGAGGCTCGCCGGTGACGATGCGATAGCCGCGCGCCTGCAAAACGCCCAGCATCTCCTCGGTGTCAGTGAGATTTTTAGGACAGCCGAGGCTGATCGGGAAAATTGACGGCATGGTTTTGGATTATAACATAGTAAGTTATTACATATTTTTATTCCGTATGCTAATATAAACTACATAGTTATACAGTCACATACACACCTAACAGGAATAAACCGACTCCCTTGGGGGCAAGCAACATACCGCGCTCAAAATGTCCAGCACGAGCCGGAGCCTTTAAATATAGAACAGAAAATCGAGCAGTTCCAAAAAAATTGTGCGGAAAAATATTTGCCAGCTCTGGCGCGAATAAAAAAAGATTTCGGCTGGCAGCTGCCTGCAGATGAACGGAATGAGAACGATTATCAAATCGCCTATCAAGCGGATTGGTATGAGTACGCTCTGGCACAGCCTCTCAATGACACAATATTTCTCAACAGGCGTTATGACGAACCGCAAAAAATGCGCACACTAGATAATTGGGAAAAAGAAATACTGAATTTTATTCAGACCCATGCCCAGGCCTCCGCCCGCGCTAATACATCGTGGCAATACAAAACATGGTCAGGTGGAAATAAAATCGCTTAACTTCTTCATCTCCAATTCCAGTTTAGTTAATTCATCCGCGTTATGCACGCCGCGATTAAAAAGAGATTTGAGCGTATTGACCACAGCGGATAATTCCTTGCTATAGTTATAAATCATAGCGCGTTGCAGCGGTCCGCCATCAACTAATGAGCGCCATTCCAACACCAAGCAGTAATATTTTTTCTGCAGATCGTCATCAGCAGCTATCATTTTATAAAACATCAATCCTCCGAATTAGACAGAATCATTCCCTGTCCGTCGTAAATTAATTTGTTTAACAACACAATATCAACGGTAATTCGTGAAAGTCAAAGCAAGTCCTAGGCTGCCGCTTGCGCCGCGCAAAGCCTGAATAACTTTTTGCAAATCGTCCTTATTTTTGCCAGAGACGCGCACGGACTCACCTTGTATCTGTGAATTAACTTTTAATTTCAAATCCTTGATATATTGATTTATCTCTTTGGCTTTTTCGCGGTCAATGCCTTTTTTTATTTTAACATTCTGCTTAATTGTGCCGCCCAGCGCGTCCTCAGTTTTCTGGCCAAAATCAAAGAACGCCAGATCGACGCCTTGCTTGATCGCTTTTTGTTTGAAAATATCGACCATCGCGCCGACTTTGTAGTCGTCCTCGGCTTTGAAAAGCAAGTCAAGATCGTTCAGCTCAACGGACGCCGCGCTTCCGCGAAAATCATAGCGCGTGGCGATTTCCTTGCGCGCCGTGTTCAGCGCGTTATTGATAAGCTGTAGATCCGGCTCGGAAACTACATCAAAAGAACTGTCGGCCATAGAGGAATTATATCATAAAACCCCTAAAACCAAGATTCATTCTTTAAATTCTAGATTCTTTAAACTCTTTAGGCTTTTTATTCAACAATTTTAACATGCGTAACGCATCTCTTATGGATTCTTTAAATTTTGGGTCTTGTTGGAGTTTTGTAGGCGTTTTCTCAATTCCGATACTTGTATTTCGGCTACTTTTTGTAGTTTAGTTATTGTTTCATTTATTCTTGCGACACGAAAATCAATCAGAATACGTTCAACTTTCTCAGCTTCAGTAAACTTATTATCAGATTTTAATTGTTGAATAAGCATCCCCACTTCTTCTGTCTTATCTTCGGATAAGAATTTTTCTACATCTTTACGATTTACTATTCCGGGCGACACAGCGTCCTCTGCTGTCATTTTGGGAAAATCATCATCTTTTATTACATCATACCTAAGATAACCTCCAACGGCAGCAATCGAAAAATCCACTTCACTCATAAAATACCTCCTAAATTTATTTATCCTTTTACAGGATACTTTGATATCGCAAGTTATTTAAAAAAGTTGCAAATATTTTATCATAAAATTATTGTCCTGTTGCCGCAAACGAAAAGGCGGTCATTGAGAAAATAACGCGCGGCGGCGGACAAGACCTGCCGCTCCAGATCGCGGCCTTTGACGATGAGGTCGTCCACCGTGTCGCGGTGAGAAATCTGCGCGACATTTTGCTGAATAATCGGCCCTTGATCCAGATCCTCCGTGGCAAAATGCGCCGTCGCGCCGATGATTTTTACACCGCGCTGATAGGCCTGATGATAAGGTTTCGCGCCTTTGAAAGCCGGCAGGAAAGAATGATGCACATTGATTATTTTTTGCGGATAGGCGCGGATAAATTTTGGACTCAAAATCTGCATATAACGCGCCAAAATTATTAAGTCCACTTTTTTTGCTTGGAGCAGAGCAAGCTGTTTTTTTTCGTCCCGCGGTAAACAGTAAAATTCCTGGCCGAAAGTTTCGGCCACATAACGCAAGTCTTCATGATTGCTGATGACCGCCGCTATGTCGCAATTCAGCTCGCCGCTTTTGTTGCGCAGTAATAGATCATAAAGACAATGGTCATACTTGGAAACAAAAATCGCCGCGCGTTTTTTCTGGTCAGAAAAAGAAACCGCCACATTACCAAATTTTTGCAAAGCGGCGGCGATTTTTTCACGCGGCAATTTGAAGCCGGTCAGGTCCCATTCCAACCGCATAAAAAACATTTTCTGCGCCGGATCTGTATATTGATCGAGATTGATAATATTACCGTTGTGCCGCAGGATAAAACTGGTGACAGCGGCCACAATGCCGCGGCAGTCCCGGCAGGTCAGGCGCAGTATGGCATTCACAGGATTTTCTCCAGACCGTAAATCAAGCCGACTTTGCCGCTGATTTTTTTGCAGGCCAGCAAGACGCCCGGCATGAAACATTCGCGGTTGATGGTTTCGTGGCGCAAAACCAGCCGCTGGCCTAAAGCGCCCAGCATAACTTCCTGCGTCGCCACAAAGCCGGGCAAACGCACCGCGTGAATACGGATATTGCCGAGCCGCGCGCCCTGCGAGCGTTCCGGCAAAAATTCTTTGCTCTCCACGGCGGGCGGCGTAATTCCGCCGATAGCTTCATTTATTAACTGAGCGGTCTTAATCGCCGTACCGGACGGCGCGTCGGCTTTGTGATCATGGTGATATTCAACGATCTCCACACTGGGCATATACCGCGCGGCCTGCGCGGCAAACTGCATCATCAGCACCGCGCCGATGGCAAAATTGGGCGCGATAAGCACGGCTCTTTTTAATTTTTTACTCTCCGCGTCAATTATTTCTAAATCCTCTTCCGTAAAACCAGTCGTGCCGATCACCGCGTCCGCTCCGCTGTTGATAATAGCGCGGACATTGGCCATACGCGCGGATGGCTGCGTGAAGTCCACCACGATCTGCGCGCCGGATTTTTTGATCGCATCGGTTAAATCATCGCCCGCGTCGGTTTGACCGGCTAATTCCAGCTCAGCGTCGGCCTGCACCGTAGCGACAACCGCCTGCCCCATTTTGCCTTTCGCACCATTGACGAGGATTTTTAACATACAAAAGTTTCCACAATAGCGATAGTGGTTTCAGCCGCTTTCGGACTTTTCAAGATAGTGGCCAACATATACAGGCCTTTTTCAGTGAAAGCTTTGGCGTTGTATTTTGAGTATTTGCCTCTGCCAAATTTTTGACTGTCTAAGGTCGAAAATTTCGACCTTAGAGGATGCATTTCTGCATTGGTTAATTCTAGAACATATCCACTTGGAAATTTACGCGGATTATTAATCAGCGCTTCATTTATTCGCTTAGTTTCTACACCATACAACTTGGCAACATCGCTGTCCAAAATAACCTTTTGACTACGGATAGTTATAATTTTTTTTTCGACGTCGATGTACGGCAGGAGATCGGGCATGGATTCATTATAACACTTTCATCACATATATGACCGCGTAATATTTTGGCACTATGGCAACAGCTGTCTGCGGACTGCCTCCGCCACCGGTAACTGAGCCGGAAGGCGTCATGGAAAATGCTATGCTGTCGTCAGTCCCCTGTATCGCAGCGGTAATATGATTGTTTTGTGTAGCTGATCTAGAAAAAACTCCTTCCACAGAAAAACCGCCAGATACAATATTTATCTGTCCAGTTTTATTATCACCGGTAAATGTATGACTATGACTCGGTAAATTAGCAGCCGTAAGAGTTACGCTGTCACTGCCACCAGTTTGTCCGGAAGCAGTCGATCCCATAATAAAACGAGATTCAAGATTGGGCACGCCCAGGCTGCTGTTGGCCGATACGCATTTGTACCAGCCGACCATAGTTACATTGTCTTGCCAGCCTATTCCGTTGAATATCAGAATCGTGCCAATGGGCAGTTTTGCTTGTAAATCGGCCACAGTGGTTTTTAAAGTACTCACGTCGTTATTCAGTGTATCCAGATCGCTGGCGTTAAGCTTGCCGCTCAGAGCGGTCGCTATCGCTTTTTCCGTGGGTATATTGTCATCGCTGGCGCTAGCCGTAGCAGCCACAGTTGTTGTTTTGGTCAATGTACCGAGAGTTCCGGCTGTTGTTGTTTTGGTTAAAATATCATTAGCTGTGCCGGCGGGGATTTTATCTTGCTTGTCGCTTCTCAATGTGCCGAGATTTTTCCCGACCAGTTTTGAGGACGGATAATAACTGTCGCTGGAACTGCTGGTCAAAGTCCCATCGGCATCCATTGAATCCCCCTGTTTATTGGCCACATTTTCTTTGGTATGCAGAGCCGCTCTCATGCCTGTGGCCGAGAGGTTCTTTCCAGTATCGATATTGTAGCTCGCCCCTTTAAAATCCGTGTCCGTTGTGTCCGTATAATTGTCTGCGTTGGTCATATACATACCCCCTAAATATATTGATGTCATTTGACATAGTCATATGACATCGGCATAAGACATATTATAATCTAGAATTTTGGCATGTCAAGTGATGTTTACAGCTTAAAGAAAGACCTTGGTTTGAAATATGACACTAAAGACATCGGCAGACACATCACCAAACTGCGCCTCCAGAAAAAATTAAGCATGCACCGGCTAGCCTATGAAGCCTGCGTTGACGCTACTGTGCTGATGCGCATCGAAAAAGGCGAACGGGTACCGATGTTGGATACTTTGTTAAAAATTATCGACGGGTTGAAATTATTGCCGGCTGATTTTTTTAAAACATTTAATTAGCTGATTATTGCCAAACCGTCATGCGCCAGTCGCATACTCGACGGCAAAGTCTCATTCGCCGCTTCATGCTCCAGATTATGGGCGATATGTGTGAAATAAGTCCGCCGCGCGCCGATGCGCTCCGCCGCCGTGACAGCCTGCGCCAAAGAAAAATGTGTCGGGTGCGGAGTGTCGCGCAGAGCATCCAGCACCAGCGTATCCAGATTTTGCAAATAAGCAAAAGTTTTTTCCGGTATCTCTGAGCAATCCGTCAGATAAGCAAAATCATCCACGCGGTAGCCAAAAATCTCCAGCAGCCCATGTTTAACCGGCAGCGTGGTTACGGAAAATCCGCCAATATTTATTTCCTGATAATTTTGCAGAATATGATTGTCGAGAGCCGTGATGCCGCCACCGGCCTGCCGCGGAGTTTCATACATGTAACGCAGTGTCGCGCGCAGCTCTTTGTCCGCCTCGGTGGACAGATAAATATTGACGCGTTTTTGATATTTGATATTGAAGCGGCGAAATTCATCGAGGCCAAAAACATGATCGGCGTGCGTGTGTGTGATCAAGACATTGTCCACATCGAGAATATTATGTGTCAGCGCTTGCTGGCGAAAATCGCTTGAAGCGTCGATCAACAGCGAACGTCCGTCTTTCTCCAGCCAGACCGATGAGCGTAGCCGCTTGTTGCGCGGATCGTCCGAGCGACAGACCGCGCAGTCACAGGCGATCAGCGGAATGCCGTTCGACGTGCCTGTCCCCAAAAAAGTAACGCGCATGCTGTATACTATAACGCAATCATGACAGAGATTAAACTTTTTATTTTTGACGTCGACCAGACTATCACCGACGGCACAACTATCTGGGAACACCTGCACCGAGAATGTGGCACTTGGAACACCAACGGCCAGCTTTATCTCCAACAATTCACGGCGCAGGAAATAGATTTTGATGAATTTTCCCGCCGCGACGCCTTGAGCTGGAAAAACCACAACAGCGACTGCCTGCAGCGTGCCATAGACCAAATGCAAATCATGGCTGGTTTTCCGGAATTGATGCAGGAATTGCATAAACGAAATATTGCCGCCGCGATTATTTCCTCGACGGTCGGGCAATTCGCGGAACATCTCGCGCGGACTTACGGTATTGAGCACTGCTATGCCAATCCGCTCGGTCTAAAAAACAATATTCTTGACGGCACGATAGACCTGCGTGTCCAAGGCGAAGCCAAAGGCTCTTTTGCCAAAAACCTGGCCAAAAAACTGCGGCTGTCCAAAGCGGAAATCGCCGTGGCTGGCGACTCGCGTTTTGATCTGCCGATGTTCGAGCACGCGGAACACACTTTTATTTTGCAGAATGAAAAATATAAAGACCAATGCAA
>JAIRZV010000028.1 GCA_031267055.1 Candidatus Margulisiibacteriota bacterium
ATAATCGCAAGATGGAAGGACTTGGCCAAAGTTGATATTGATGTTTCTGTTGATATAGTTGAGTTAGGCAAAAAGATCATGGAAAAAGGGATTAAAAAGAAGGACTCCTTGCATTTGGCCTGTGCATTAAAAGCTAAAAGCGATTATTTTTTGACTATAGACAAAAAATTATTGAACATGCGGATTGATAATATTGTTATAATAAATCCATTGGATTTTGTTAGAAAACTAGGAGATAAATTATGAAAACAAGCGCGGTTATAAGGGACGAGGGCATGAAAGTGCTGGTTGACAATCTCGGGTTACTTGAAGCAGAGCAGTTTGTGATGCTTATCCAAAAAGAACCTTTTGATTATACGCAATGGCAGGAAAACCTGTTTGGGGATATGAGTATTGATGAAATAAGCAAACAAGCCGCCAAATATCGAGCATCCCTAAATGATACCGACGACAGATAATTTTTTCATGTGTGGTATTGAATAGCAGGACGCGTTGATCAGAAAAGACAATCTGCGGCGGTAGGATATACCAGCATCGGTGCGATATTTGTCAGCAAAAGCAACCCCGCCGCGGCGCGCGTGGTGTTTTAACATTGAGTTGTGATATTATTTCCGGCGAGTGTTCGAGCGGTGTTCTTTAACCCGCTCCAGCAACGGGGTGTAGCTCAGTTGGCTAGAGCACCTGCTTTGGGAGCAGGAAGTCGTAGGTTCGAGTCCTGTCACCCCGACTCGAACTTCACAAGGCCACGAAGTGGCCGACGTGAAGTGAGAGCCACAAGCCGCCGCAGGCGGCGAAGTGACAAGGCTATAATATGAAAGTTGATTACATTACACGTGAGAGCCACAAGCGCACGAAGTGCGCGAAGTGACAAGTTAAAAAAAAGATAATTCGGATAAATGACAAATTATTAACAAAATGACACTAGCGTTGCTGGCGACGTTAAGCGAGAGCCAGTCATCGGCTTGGTCAGCCAGCGACACTTCTGCGGTGACTTGAGGTCACACGCAGTCACAAGGCGGCGAAATGACGAGTTTCCAACAAAAAAATTGTTTAAAAACTATTTTCCTCTAGTAATCTATTTTATCTGTAAGATACGTTCAAGCTGTTTTCTAATATTTTCCCGCGTACCTTGACACGCTCAAATCAAAATAATTATAACTAAAATTTGGAGTTGAAAGATAATTATTAAGGAGGTGAGTTTTTATATTAGTAAATCAGCAATGAATGTGTTAAAAAAATATAAAGGAGGAAAATAAAATGAACGAATTAGAAAATCAAAGAATGCCTTTGATCGGCGACATGGCGCCTAGTTTTAAAGCCAAGACTACGCAGGGTGATATTAATTTTCCGGAGGACTATAAAGGCAAATGGGTAATCCTGTTTTCCCATCCGGCGGATTTTACACCGGTCTGCACCACGGAGTTTATGACTTTTGCTTCGATGGCCGCGGAGTTCAAAGCGTTGAATACAGAGTTGATTGGTATCTCCGTAGACTCTCTTTATTCCCACATAGCCTGGTTGCGCAAAATACAGGAATTGGAGTGGAAAGATAAGAAACATATTGAAGTGAAGTTTCCGCTGATCGAAGATATTCGCATGGATGTTGCCGGCAAATACGGTATGATCCAACCCGGACAGTCCACGACTCAGGCGGTGCGCGCGGTGTTTATTATCGATCCGGAGAGCAAAATCCGGCTGATTATTTATTATCCGCTTTCTACCGGTCGTAATTTTGACGAGATCAAGCGGGCTTTGCTGGCTCTGCAAAAAGCCGATAAAGACGCGGTCGCCACTCCGGCGGATTGGCGTCCTGGTGATGATGTGATCGTGCCTACGGCGGGTAGCTGCGGCGTGGCCAAAGACCGCATGGACAATCAGACCAAAGATCAGTATTGTCTGGATTGGTTTATGTGTTTCCGTCGGGAGAAAAAAGCGAGTTAAGGTCATGCAGAATAAGGCAGCAGGTCAAAAAATAATAATCGTAGGCGGCGTGGCTGGCGGAGCTTCCGCGGCTGCGCGCCTGCGCCGGTTGGATGAGACAGTGCGGATTATTCTCCTGGAGCGGGGAGAATATATTTCTTTTGCCAATTGCGGGCTGCCTTATTATATCGGTGGCGACATCTCGGCCAGAGAGCGTTTGATCTTGCAGACGCCGCAGAGTTTTGCGGAGCGTTTTAACATAGAGGTGCGCACAGGCGAAGAAGCGATTTCTCTGGATTGCTTGGCTAAAACGCTCAAGATAAAAAAGAACGGCGCGGAATATACGGAAAATTATGACCGGCTTATTTTGTCGCCGGGCGCCGCGCCGATAATCCCGCCTATTGCCGGTCTGGACTCAGCGCGGGTTTTTACTTTGCGCACTGTGCCTGACGCTGACCGCCTGAAAACTTATATCACCGAGCGATCTCCTCGTAGCGCGGTAATTATTGGCGGCGGCTATATTGGCATTGAGCTGGCGGACAATCTGCGCCGGTCTGGTCTGGAAGTGAGCATTGTCGAGATGTCGGAGCAAATCGTCGCGCCGTTTGATTATGAGATAGCTTGTGTTTTGCATCAGCATTTGCGCCGCAATGGCGTAAAACTGTTGCTTAAAAATTCAGTTACGGCGGTACAGGAAAACGCCTCCGGCCTGACGTTCAACTTAAGCTCCGGAGAATTATCGGCTGATCTGTTGATCCTGGCGATAGGCGTGCGCCCGGAAAGTACACTGGCCAAAACTGCCGGTCTGGCGCTTAATGAGCGAGGCTGTATTATTGTAGATGAAAATATGCGGACTTCCGATCCGAATATTTATGCTGTCGGCGATGCGGTGGAGATTGTTAATTTTGTCTCCGGGCAAAAAGGCTTTGTTCCGCTGGCCGGCCCGGCCAACAAGCAGGGGCGCATCGCGGCGGACAATATTTGTGGCTTGGCTAGCCGTTACCGCGGCACGCAGGGTTCCTCCATACTCAGCGTTATGGGCTTGACTGCTGGCGCCACCGGACTCAATGAAAAAACCGCCCGCCAGTTGCAATTAAATTATGAAAAGATTTTTATTTATCCTGCGGATCATGCCGCTTATTATCCGGGGGCGGAGACCATGCTGCTCAAAATATTATTTGCCGGAAACAGCGGCAAAATACTGGGTGCGCAAATCGTCGGCAAATCCGGCGTGGACAAAAGGCTGGATGTGCTGGCCACGGCGATACGTGCCGGAATGACGGCATTTGAGCTGGCCAGTCTGGAATTATGTTATGCGCCGCCGTATTCCTCCGCCAAAGATCCGGTGAACATAGCCGGTTTTGTCGCGGAAAATATTTTGACCGGCAAAGTACAACAATTTCACTGGCACGAGGTGGACAGCCTACCGCGCGACGGTAGCGTTACTTTGCTGGATGTGCGCGACACTAGAGAGTGTACGGCTGGTTCGCTGACCGGATTTGTCAATATTCCGCTGAACGACCTGCGCCGGCAACTGCCGGAGCTGGATAAGCGCAAGCCGGTGTATATTATTTGCGCTGTGGGTTTGCGCGGTTATCTGGCCGCGCGCATTCTAAGCCAGAATGGTTTTGAGGCTTTTAACTTGAGCGGCGGATACAATTTGTATCAAACAGTTCTGGGCGGCTGAACAAATCTAAATTTCCGCGAATCTCTTTGATGCGTGTTGGTTTTTACCCTTGAGTAATGGTATTATTTTTTACGCTAAAGCGCGCATGGCGGAATTGGCAGACGCACCAGACTTAGGATCTGGCGGAGCAATCCTTGGGGGTTCAAGTCCCTCTGCGCGCACTTAAAAATAGAAAATTAACTATAGCAAGATAGTTGTTATAACGGATACGGTAAGCAATATGCCTGCGGCATGTTGCGACTGGGACTTGAAAGCTCGGAGCGTGTTTCGCATCAGCGAAACCGCGAGAGCGCGTCTCCGCAGCGAGGGAGCGTTCCGCGTAGGCGGAACAGTTGCGACCGAGACGAAGGAACAAGTCCCTCTGCGCGCACTTTGCGCCCCTGCGCAAAGTATCAAATCGCGCGCATAGAAAAACGCGCGATTTGTCACTCGAACTTCACAAGCGGCGAAGCCGCGACGTGAAGTGAGAGCCACAAGGACGCGAAGCGTCCGCCGTGACGAGTTTTAAGAAAAGACAGTTCGGATAAATGATAAACTAGTATGAAGCCACAAGCATGTGAAGTGACAAGTTTATAACATGAAAGCTGTTTATATTTTTCTCACTTAACTTTGTATTGCGCACTCGTAATTTTCCCATAAAACGTCAATTTTCCGCCAACGCGTTTCGGAAATTTTTCTTTCCACGTTAATTTGTGTAAATAATTTGTCCGGCAGATTTCCGCAAAAATCTGCGCGTCGTAGGCCGCGCCGAGCTTGTGTTTGAGCGCGTAGATATTTTCATTGCTGTAAGGCACGGCGTCGAGCATTTGCCGGATTGCCGGAATATTGCCGTACGCCGTGGCGATGCAATAGTCGACCAAAAAATAATCCAGCATTTTCGTTTCACGCCGCCAGTATTCCGTAAAAATTGTTTTCATAAAATCCGCGAGCAAATTGCCTTTGGCCAGATAAAACAAATAAGCCGTCCAGCGTCCGCGTCCGACATGCAGGTCTGAGCGTCGGCGGCGTATCGTGAAAATATCCAGACCGGCAAATGATGGCAGCGGCGCGGTGACCAAAATGGTCGCGTCCAGCCACAGACCGCCGTGTTCATAAAGCAAATACATGCGTAAAATATCCGAAAAATGTGTCAGAGAGATCAAGCCTTGTGCGAGTTTGTCCGTAAGGAACGGCGGGAGCTTTACGAAATTTTGGTAATTATCCTTGGTGATCAGCTTCACGGTATGACCATTGGCGTTTTGGCAGAGAGCCTGATAACAGGCTTTGACCATTTCCGGCATTTTTTCCGCTCCCTGCCACCAGCAAAACCAGAGCGAATAAGCCGACTCCACCGCCGCGCTGACCACTGGCCGGCGCTGAAATTCTTGAATAAGTTCCGCGTAATTTCGCCGCAGATATTTTTTCATAGCCAAATGTTTGCGCAAAACTTTATCGAAAAAGAAAGCATATAAGGAAACCAAAAATTCACGCATATTTTATCTTAACATTGTTTGGAATGCTCGACACCCCACCAGTCTGCCGCTTACGCGAGCAGACAGCCTCCCCTTATTTAAGGGGAGGCAGATAAAAATTTGCTTGTAGCAAATTTTTAGCGGTGGGGTGTTTCGCCGCAGGCGAAACGTTAAGAGGCCGCTATGGATTTACCGCACATAAAAATAAAGCAACCAACAGATAATATAAATTGTTTTTTTGTTTAAATGATGTTATAAAATAATTCCGAACAGGAGACTATATGGCAAAAATTTGGCAAAACTGGCAAATCGCTCCCGAAGTTAAAGCTGTGCTGGATAATGCTCCTGAAGTGGTTTTTCCCACGTCCAAAAAAGAAATTCTTGATCTGGCTATGGGCGGTAAAGATTTTGTTTTTGAAGTCGGCTATGATGTGCCCGGCAAAGGCAATGTGCCGGAAGCCGTGGTCGTCAAATGCCGCAACGGTCTGTCCGTCAATTTTCCCGAGCCGCATATGCGTCGCCGTGATCCAAATTGCATGTTTATCGGCGACAATGGCCCGACTGACAAGCTGCGTTTTGCGGAAGCTTTTCCGCAGTACAAATTTGCCGAGGTGCGTCAGGAAACTTTTGACTGGCTGGCCAAGCAGGAGTTGGCGGTGCTTTGCACCAATATCGGCGGCGAGGAGACAGGACTGTACGGCATTTTGATCGCGCCCAAAAACGCTGGTTGTTTTATCGGCGCGCTGGCGGACATTCAAGGCATAGTGCCGCCGTCCAGTCTGTCGCGCACTTTTGCGCCGGACGCGATCATTTATCTGGCGCCGGTTTTCCGCCATACGCATTTCAACGGCAAGCAGGTCGTCGTCAATAACCGCCTGCCCAATGTGCATGAAGTTTTTTCTTACAATCTTTACCCGGGGCCGAGTGCCAAAAAAGGCATTTACAGTGTGTTGCTGGATGTCGGCGAACGCGAGCAATGGCTGACCCTGCACGGCGCGGCGGTGCAGGTGGTTACGCCTTATGACAATATCACGGCGATACTGCATGAAGGCGCGAGCGGCAGCGGCAAAAGCGAGATGCTGGAATACGCGCATCGCAAAACCGACGGCCGTCTATTGCTGGGCGTGAACAAAGTGACCAAAGAAGAACTGGATTTGAGCATGGATCAGACTTGTCTGCTCAAGCCGGTAACTGACGATATGGCGATTTCTCATCCGCGCGATCAAAAAAATAATCCCAAACTGGTGGTGCGCGATGCTGAGCAGGCTTGGTTTATCCGCATCAATCATATTACGCATTACGGCACGGACCCCAAACTCGAACGCGCCTGTATTCATCCGAGCGAGCCGTTGCTGTATTTAAATATCGACGGTCGGCCTGGCTCGACGGCTTTGCTCTGGGAGCATGTGGAAGATTCGCCGGGCAAGGTTTGCTCCAATCCGCGCGTGGTCCTGCCGCGCAAGCTGGACGAAGATGTGGTCAACTCACCGGTGGAAATTGATTTCCGCAGTTTCGGCGTGCGCGCGCCGCTATGCACCGCTAAAAATCCGACTTATGGCATTTTCGGTATGTTGCATTTACTGCCGCCAGCTCTGTCCTGGCTGTGGCGTCTGGCCGCGCCGCGCGGCGATGCCAATCCCAGCATTTTGACCAAAGGCAGTGGATTGGTCTCGGAAGGTGTCGGCACTTTTTGGCCGTTTGCGACCGGCAAATTTGTGAATTACGCCAATCTGTTGCTGGATCAAATTGCCGCCACGCCGCAGACCAGACATGTGCTCCTGCCCAATCAGCACATCGGCGCTTGGAAAGTCGGTTTCATGCCGCAGTGGCTGGTGCGGGAGTATTTGGCCAGACGCGGCGCCGCGAAATTTAATCCCGTGCATTTAGAAGCCGCGCGCTGTCCGCTGCTGGGCTATATTCCGGGACGGATCAAGATCGAGGGCACGACTATACCGGAACAGTTTTTGCGTGTGGAGATGCAGCCGGAAGTCGGCCTTGACGCCTACGATACCGGCGCGCAAATCCTGACAGAGTTTTTCCGCAGCGAGATCAAAAAATATCTCCAGCCGGAATTGAGCCGCTTGGGTCAGGATATTATCAATTGTTGTCTCGAAGGCGGAGATCTGGAAGATTACAAAAAACTGCTGCCGATGACGTATTAAATTCTTCAGCTAAAGTAGAATATTGTTATTGATTTTTAATTTAAAACATCTAAAATATTAACCAATGGACAATATATTGACTATTAAGCGCGAGATGGTGGAACGAGTGCGGGCGCGGCGCAAAGAGCAGAAAATTTCACAGCAAAAATTATCCGCGCAGTCCGGTGTCAGTTTCGGTTCGGTCAAGCGTTTTGAAAGATTTGGCGAAGTGTCGCTGGCCTCGCTGCTAAAGATCGCGCAGGCTTTGGGCTGCGAAAGCGATTTTGCTTATTTGTTTAAAGAAAAGCAGCCGGTCAAATTATATTTTCATTATCAGGACAAAAATGAATCGCTCACGCCAAACGCGGTGTGGGCTTAAAAATTCAGCAGTTCTTTGACGGAACATTCCAGCCCGTTGGCTATTTTGACCAGTGTGTAAAAACTTGGACTGCGTTTTTCGTTTTCAATGTCCGAGAGATTGCCTTTGCTGATGTCGTTTTCATAGGCGAGCTTTTCCAGAGTCAAACCTTTTTTGCGGCGTAATTTGCGGATTTTGTGGGCCAGTAAATGCAGCGCTTTGTCGTGTTCGAGCATGGTTTTCTCCCCAGGGTTCGTGATAACGAATATTTATAGTTGCAATATATTTTGCTTGTCTGCTATAATAGTTCGTAATTCCGAATAGAAAAAATCGATGCAAGATTAATGGGGATTATGGCGATATTGTAATTGTTGTGTTCGGAAATACGAACAAAAACAAGGATATCATACCAGCCTGAATTAAAACACAAAGGGGGATTTATGGCGCGCTACAAGTACCGGACACCGGACGACATTAAGGGTGAAAATACCAACGGCGTTACCACTAATGCAGTAATCTCTAAAGAATACTTAAAAGGCAATGAAGTATTCGCCGACGACTACAATCAAACCCTGAAAAATCTGGAAACAGAAAGAAACAATCGCAACATAAGTTCTCCTGATTTGCCCAACACGGTGATCCCCGGCCAATCCAAGATAATGGCCACTGATATTACGACTCTGCGTGCCGCGACCAAAGGGCTGGTGCGCTATGGCGACAAAGACACCTATTCCTGGAGTGAAAATATAACGGCCTTGTCCACTAAACTTAAAGGCCTGCATTTAGAGGAAGTGCGGCAGGCAGTTGATGACGCTCTAAATATTGCCCGCTGCAATGGCTGCAGCTCGGAGTGCGGACAAAACTGCGGCAACGGCTGCGTAGCTGTTTGCCGGGTGACTTGCGGCGACGCCTGCTCCGGCGGCTGTTCCACGGCCTGTCATAAAGGCTGTGGTAATACTTGCGGCGGCGGTTGCATAGACGCTTGTCAGGGCCATTGCGGCACTGGCTGCACAGCGACCTGCGGTGGTTGCGGCTCTAGCTGTGGGGCTTCGGCCTGTGAAAACGCTTGCAGCACTGGATGTTCCGGCGATTGCGCGGCAAGATGCACGGGCACCTGCGACGGAGCGTCTTGCACCGGTTCCTGCGGCAGCAATTGCACGGGGAATTGCGGCAAAACTTGCGGTGGCACCTGCGCTAGCGGCTGTACTATTGTGTGTGCTGGTTCTGGTTGCACCGGCACTTGCGGCAGCGGTTGCAGTGGTTATTGCGGCAATACTTGCGGCGGCAGCTGCGGCACATCCTGTGGCGGTTGGAATTGCGGTCATGGCTGTAGCGGTTGCGGCGGCGGCGCTTGGTGCGGCGCTGGCTGTGGCGGAGGTTGCAGCGGAGGCCAATGCTCCGGCGGTTGCGGAAAAAATTGCGGCAGTCAATGTACAGGAGTATGTATGGGAAAATGCGGAGGCTCTTGCGCTTACGACTGTAGCTCTAAATGTTCGGGGACCAGCTGTTCCGGCTCCTGTGGCAGTGAATGCACCGGCACTTGTTCGACAGCTTGCGGATCGACTTGCGCTGCAAAATGCGGCACAAATTGTCATGATGGCTGTACCGGCGCTTGCGGCACGAATTGCGCGTCCAAGTGCAAAACATCCTGCGCAGAACTCTGCACCGGAGCGTGCGGCTCAACGGCTTGCCAGGGTGGTTGCAGCGGATCTTGCAGCACAACCTGCGGCGGCAAGTCTTGTGAAAATAATTGTTACAGCGCCTGTCAGGTGGGCTGCGGCGCGGACTGCGCGGCGACCTGTTCGGCGGATTGTGCAACAAGCTGTGCGGTAAACTGCAGCACAGACTGCCGCAACAATTGTTATGACTCTTGTATGAGCGGCTGTCTGAACGGTTGCGCGCATACCAGCCGCTATGAGACAGATCCGGCCGGTCGGCAAACTCCTGTAAACAACCAGGCCAATCGTGGCAATGGCAATTCTATCGCCAAGAGAGCTCCTCAAAAACAGCCTGAGGGAACGGCTAGTTAGGTTAAGGAAAGGGATTCAAACATGCCGGATAAAATAATAATGCCTTTGCTGCACAAAGACAGGATAGAGGTAGATATTCTGCGGAATAAAATGTTTTGCGCCAAACAAGCCGCTTCTCCGGAAGCTCTGCCGGAAGGAGTGAGCAAGGTTAAAGCGCTGTCCTTTTTTAAGGAAGCGATTTTTGCTCTGGGTGACGCCGAGTTTTTGTATGAAAAATTTTGGCAGGATATTGCCGCGCGGCATAATATAAGCAAAGAACTGCAGGAAAGACTGTACATAGAATTTGCCACCGCGGAAATACGTCTGCGGGGAGGTGAAGCATGATTCCAGCGGCCAGACAATATGAAGGGCTTAATATTACTTTTCAAGTGACCGAAGACTGCAACCTGCGCTGCAAGTATTGTTATGAAGTGAATAAGCGGCCGGGAAATTTGCCATTTGAGTATGCGCAAAAATTTATTGATATTATGCTTGCCGAGGAAGACCCGATAGGGCTGCTCGATACGGAAACAAAATGGCTGCTGCAAAGAGGCTTGGTCTTGGATTTTATCGGCGGCGATGCTTTGATGGTCCCCGATTTGGTGGACAAAATACTCCGCTATTATCAATATAGGGCGGTGGAGCTGAATCACCGCTGGGCCTACCGCTGGCGCGCGTCGATTTCCACTAACGGCACTTTATTTAAAAACCCCCGCGTCAGAGATTTTATGATGAAATACAAAGACAGTTTGTCGGTCGGCATCAGCGTGGATGGCTGTCCGGAAATCCACGATCGCAACAGGATTTGGAAAGACGGCTCCGGCACAATGAAAGATATTCTTAAATGGTGGGATTGGTACATGGAATGGACCAACCGAGAATTTGCTTCGACCAAAGCCACCTGCAATCGAGAGACGATACCTTATCTCACTAAATCTATTAAGTTTTTGCACGAAGAGCTGGGCTTGCGGCAAATTAATATGAATTTTATTTTTGAAGACATGCATTTGACCCAGGCTGATCTGGACTTGCTAGACCAAGAAATGGAAAAGTCGGTGGAATATATATTGGAACACCGGCATGATTTGTATGTGGGCATGTTCAGCAAAAGTTTTGGCCTGGGCGACGCGATGCGCGAACCGGATAAAGGCTGGTGCGGCTCCGGAGCCATGCCTTGTCTGTCGATTAATGGGAAAATTTATCCTTGTTTTCGTTTTACACCAAACACGATGCACAACAAAGACTTGGATTTTAATGTGGGAGATGTCTGGCAGGGGCTGATCCACAAAGACCGTTTTCAAATAGTACGCGCCCAAACCCGAGAAAAGATTTCTCCTAAAATGTGCAAGGAATGTGCTGTAGAAAGCAGCTGCGCTTGGTGTATCGGCGGCTCTTTTGCGGAGAAAGGAGAGTTTTGCCGGCAGACCAATATTTGTGAAATACACAAAAGGCAGGCTAAGTGGGCCAGAAAATATTGGGAAGAATACGACAAGCTGGAAGGGACGAAAACTTTTGATGACACAGGCCGGACGATTCTGGCGGAATAAATATTTTAAGGAGGAATTTATGACAAAAGAAAATGAAATAAACCTACAGGCAGAAAATAAACAAAACGAGGTTTGCCCTGTCTGCGGCAAAGTCCACGATATTCGGCAAAATTTAGACGTCAAAGCCACGCCGGAAGAAGTGGACAGCGTGCACTTAATTAACAATCGGATCAACGCGGCGATACAAGCGGCGCAGCCTTCCGCTGTGCAGCCAGGCGTCACCAAGGAGCAAGTGCAGTTATTTGTGGCGGCGGCTTTAGAAGCCAGAGCCGAAGCCGAATCTTTGCAGAGCGCTTGGTGGAAAGAAATTTTTGCCAAATACCCCGCGTTGCCGAAAGATAAAAATGTGTATGTGGATTTTGACACAGGCGAGTTTTATATTTTGACGCCGCACACACATAGCTGAGCGCGCTAAAGCATGTATTTATATCAAACCATTGTAAAAGAGCTGGCGGATTATCCTCTGGATTATTTTGTCTCTCCTTTGCGAATCGGCTGCGTATCGTTAATGCTGACCAAACGCTGTACCAATCAGTGCGGCCATTGCTGTAATTACAGTTCGCCGCAAGCCACGGAACAAATAGACTTGCCGCTGGCCGAAAAAATTATCGAACAAGCGGCGGGCTTGAAACATTACAATATTCAGATCTGGGGCGGAGAGCCTTTTTTGCATAAAAATTTATTTGAAGTATTGGCCTGTTGCCTGCGGCACAAACTTGGTGTGCGGCTCAATACCAACGCTTTTTGGGTCAGCTCGCCCCAGGTGGTGCGGGATTTTATCAACAAACTCAAACCTTTGCTGGCCGCCGCGGGAGTGGATTTGGTTTTCTTTGTCAGCTGCGATAAATTTCATCAACAACAGCCAGCGACGCCGTTGGAAAACGTGGTCAATTTTATTTTGGCGCTGGAAGAAGAATGTGCCGCTGGCACTACGCCTGTTTCTTACAACATTGTGTCGGTCAAAGCGCGCGAGGACACGACTATTGACGAACTTTTCAGCGTTTTGCGAAAAAAAATACCGGACAGAATTAGCTCGATTATAAAAAAAATTAATTTTGTGCCTATAGAAAACTCTGTCGGTCGCGCGAAAACAATATCCAGTGCGGAGATTAACTATGCTCCGCAGGGCAATGCGTTGGCCGATTTGTCTCAGGATATTACAATTTATATTTCGGCCGCGGGTAATATTATTTTTAGTGAAAACTGGATTGGTGATAATATTTTTCCTCTGGGTAATATAAAAGAAATGTCCCTGCCGGAAGCCGAAAAAGTTTTGTCCGGCCAGCGTTTATTTAAACTGCTCCAGCTTCACCCAGCCAAATATTCTTTTTATCCTTTTCGCAAGTATGTGGATGTTTTAGAGATCACCAACAGCATTGCTTCCGGCCGTCTAAAAAACACCATGATCATACGTGACCGCATCGCCGGTTTGATGCAGATTACAGAAAAACAATTTGATAAATCGGCGGAACTGTCCCAAGCCAGACAGATTTATGTTGATCAGCCGGATATTCAAACCGCGCGAAAAAATCTGCACAGCATCGATCTGTACGGCGATCTTTCAGACCTTTTTTATTTAAAAAATTTGCTGCGCCAAACTACAGATGCTGTTTTGCGGCAGGATATTCAGGCTTTGCTGGATACTACATATTCATATTAACAAACTGGTGTCCCGCTACAATTTAAAAAGAGGTTTACAATATGGAAGACAGATATATCGAAGCTACTGTTGGCGGCGGACTAAGCTCTAATATTGACCAACTAGCCGCGTTTGTTTTTCTCGCCGAGGTGCATCCTGAATGGCTGAACCCTAATATAAAAGCAACCACTGTCTTTGACAGCTTTCCGCAGCTGCCCTGGAATGGCGGCCGCTGTATTGAAAACAAATCAATTCCTTTTAGCGAAATGCAGAAAAGGGTCAATTTTTTTAATGAACGCGGAATTGGCGTGAATTTTACTTTTACAAATTCTTTGTTGAAAGAAGCGCATCTTGAGGATAAGCCGGGCAATCAAATCCTGCGAGCTTTTGAGAATCGGCTTAACGGCGTGGTGATTTACAGCCCGTTGTTGGCGCATTACGTGCGAAAAACAAATCCTTTGTACAAAATTATTCTTTCTCAATCCAAATTGCTTTGGGATAAAACGCAATTGCTGGCTACTTTTGGAGACTATGATCTGGTGGTTGTTTCTCCGGAGTTTAATCGGGATATTGCTTTTCTGAAACAATTGCCTGCGGAGAAGACCTCGCTTATTGCCAATAATTCCTGCGCTCCTTTTTGTCCGCTCAGCCGGCAACATTTTGACGCTATCTCCATGCTCAATTTTGGCGAGCAGGTGAACAATCCGGCCAGCGCTCTTTGTCAGTCCCTCAAACAAAAAGGAACGCTGCGTCTGCGCCCCAGTGAAGTCTTTAATATTTTTAGCCAAACAGGAATAAAAAATTTTAAATTTGCGACCCGCAATTATGATCCCCAGTCGACTATAAATACGCTGGGTGAATATTTTGTGTTGTCCGCGCATAAAGATGATTTTTTGCAGTTTATGGCTGCTTGCTGCTGACGTGGCGGAGAAATGTGCTTATTGACAGATCTCCCATACTATAGTTAAATATCCACCCTTTTTGTGCGAAAGTAGGTTAAAATGCGAGAGATTATCACGCTCGAATGTGAGGTTTGCAAACGGCGCAATTATGTGACGACAAAAGAAAAGCGCAACAACCCCGAGCGTTTGACGTTAAAAAAATATTGCAAATGGGATAAGAAGCATACGCCGCATAAGGAAACCAAATAGTTTTCCTGGAGCGGGATTGTTTTTGTATTTGTGTTGAATAGGGAGTTGCCTATAAAGAGGATAATTCCACTGTAGGCGAGTAGCTCAATTGGTAGAGTGGCGGTCTCCAAAACCGTAGGTTGCGGGTTCGATCCCTGCCTCGCCTGCCATAAAATGTTATAAAGAACGGAAATAAAATGGCGTTTTTTGCAGACCTGAAAACAGAAATGAAAAAAGTGGATTGGCCGGTCGGTGGTCGCGTGGCGCAAATGACCGTGGTCGTGTTTTTAATCGTGGCGCTGATGACTTTTTTTACTTTTGTGTTGGATTTGATTTTGGGCGCTGTGCTTTTTAAATAATTTAGGGAAAACATGAGCGATTTAGAGAATAGCAATAATATAGAAGAGACCGTTTTAGAAACGGCGCAAAATACAACCGCTACTCCGGTGATAGCGGAGGAGCCGCGTGCTGCCAAAGGCGATTGGTATGTGTTGCAAGTGTTCACTGGCTTTGAGCAAAAAGTTTGCTCGGCGATAGAGCAGAAAGTCAGCGATTTCAATCTGCAGGACCGGATTTTTAAAGCGCTGGTGCCGGAAGAAGATGTCATTGAGGTCAAGAACGGCAAACGTTACGAGCGGCGCAAAATGATGTTTCCGGGCTATGTTTTCGTCAACATGGAAAAAGATGATGAAGCCTGGTATCACCTACGCACGGTCAACGGCGTGTCCAAATTTGTGGGCGCCGGCGTGCCAGAGCCGCTGCCAGACAAAGATGTGCTGCGCATACTCAATCAGACTGGCGAAGTGACCGCGAAGCCGAAATTGGAAATTGATTTTGAGATTGGCGAGAACGTGAAAGTGATTTCCGGGCCGTTCCGCGGCTATGCTGGCGAGATAAAAGAAGTCCTGCCGGAAAAAGGCGCGGTCAAAGTGATGATCTCGATTTTTGGCCGTTCCACTTCGGTGGAGCTGGATTTCGACCAGATCGAGAAAAACGTTTAATATTGTAGGAGAAAATAATGGGCGAAAAAGGTAAAAAACCAGCGGCAGGCGGCCCCAAGCAGCTAGTTACTATTGTTAAGCTGCAAATCGAGGCTGGCAAGGCCAATCCGGCGCCGCCGGTCGGTCCGGCTCTGGGACAGCACGGCCTCAATATTATGGATTTTTGCAAGGCCTACAATGATCAGACCAAAGACAAAGCTGGCTCGGTCATACCGGTGGATATTTTTGTTTACAGCGACCGCACTTTTACTTTCAAACTCAAATCACCGCCAGCTGCGACGTTGGTCTGCAAAGCCTTGAATATTCCCAAAGGCTCGGCGGTGCCCAACAAAAACAAAGTCGGCAAGATCACGCGGGCCAAATTGCGTGAAATCGCCAAGCAAAAAATGGAAGGTCTGAATTGTTATGACGAAGAGGCGGCGGTCAAGGTTATCGCCGGTACCTGCCGCTCAATGGGCGTGGAAGTTATCGACTAGGAGAAAAAAATGACGGCTACACACGGTAAAAAATACAGAAGCAAACTAGAGTCTTTAAAAGGTCAGGCGGTTTTTTCGCTGGACGAAGCGCTGGCCAAAGTCCGCGATCTGGGCGTGGCTAAATTTGACGAGACAATAGAAGCGACTTTTGTGCTGGGCATTGACCCCAAAAAAGGCGAACAAATGGTGCGCGGCGCGGTAGCTATGCCGGCCGGCCTCGGCAAAAAAGTAACCGTGGCGGTGATCACCAACGGCGACAATCTCAAGATCGCGGAAAAATCCGGCGCGGATTTTGTCGGCGCTGACGATTTGGTCGAAAAGATCAACGGCGGTTTTACGGATTTTGACGTGTTGCTGGCGACTCCCGATATGATGCCCAAAGTTTCTAAACTCGGCAAAACGTTGGGACGCAAAGGTTTGATGCCGACGCCCAAAGCTGGCACAGTGGTGCAGGACGTGGCCAAAGCGATTGGCGAGCAAAAAGCCGGCAAGGTGGAATACAAGACGGACAAGGCCGGCGTGATCCACACAGTTATCGGCAAAAAATCTTTTGCCGCGGATAAACTAAAAGTCAATTATGACGCGCTTTACGAGGCGATTTTGAAAGCCAAGCCGTCGACAGTCAAAGGTATTTATGTTAAAGGTATTTATCTGGCGCCGACTATGGGGCCGGGCGTCAGAGTGTTGGCGAGCGTAGCATAATGAGTATGAGAAAAGCCCGGACTGTAAAGCCGGGCGTCAGAGTGTTAGCGAGTGTGGCATAATGTTGGCAAGTGTGAATTGATCCAGAGAAGCTGGCAGTCCTTAAAGGACATAAGACCTGCGGAGGAGTAAAGATGGTTAAAGAAAGCAAGAAAGTCGCGGTGGCGGAAATCAAGCAAAAAATTGCGGATGCCGAACTGGTGCTGTTCTCTCAATACAGCAAATTAACAGTGGCTGACGACCGCGAATTACGCCGCAGTCTGCGCGGAGCCAAAGCTGAATACCACGTTTACAAAAACACCCTGGCTTCGATCGCGTTCAAGGACCTGAATATTCCAGTTGATGAAAAACAATTGACCGGCCCGACAGCCTATATTTTTGCCAAGGAGCCGCTGGCGCCGGCCAAAGCTCTGGTGACTTTTTGCAAAGGCCATGAGTCTGTGGCGGTCAAAGGCGGCGTGTTCCAGAAACAAATTATCGGTGCGGCGCAGGTCCAGGAATTGGCCGCTTTGCCGGGACGCGAGGAATTGCTGTCCAGACTGGTATATTTACTGCAATCGCCGATCAGTGGTTTGGTCAATGTGCTGCAGGGTCCGCTGCGCAAATTGGTTTATGGTTTAAATGCTGTGGCGGAGAAAAAACCGCAGTAGTTGTTTTAAGATTTTTTGTTTTGAGGAGGTGAATTTATATGGTAGAAGTTACCGCAGTTGCTCAAGAAATTATTGATAAAGTAGAGAAGCTTTCTGTGCTGGAGTTGAACGGTTTAGTCAAGGCTTTGGAAGAAAAGTTTGGCGTGACCGCAGCCGCTCCCGTGGCTATAGCCGCTGCTCCGGCAGCCGCTGGCGCCGCTGCCGGTGGAGACGCCGGAGCCGCTGCTTCTACTGTCAGCGTCATTCTGGCCAGCGCCGGAGATAAGAAAATCCAGGTGTTGAAGGTGCTGCGTGAGATTACCGGACTGGGCTTAAAAGAAGCCAAGGATTTAGTGGACGGTGCTCCGAAGCCGATTAAGGAAGGCGTGGCAGCAGACGAAGCGAAAACTATTAAAGAAAAGCTAGAAAAAGAAGGCGCTAAAGTTGAGATCAAGTAAGGTTTTTAGCATTTGAGTATTCCCGGGTTTTTGACATACAAAGACCCGGGCAATTGTGCTGTAGTCTATTTGAGGAGGCACCAGAGTGGTCGCAAAAATTAAATCGAGAATAAAGTTAAATACCGATATTCCTGAAGAAAAGTTAGACGTGCCGAAGCTCACGTCTTTGCAGTTGAAATCTTACGACAAGTTTTTGCATGAGGGCATCGAAGAGGAATTAAAGGCCATCAGCCCGATCGTAGGATTCAACGGCCGTTACGAGCTTTCGTTTTTGTACCTCGACGAGGACAAAAATGAATATACCAAACCGGAAATCGAAGAGCCGAAATATTCGGAGATCGACTGTCTGCGCGAGGAGCATACTCACGCGCTGTCGCTGCGTGTGCCTGTGCGGCTGGTCGACACGATCACCGGCGAGATCAAACAGCAGACAATTTACATGGGCGAGATACCGCGCATGACCAAGCAAGGCACGTTTATTTTCAATGGCGACGAGCGCGTGGTCATTTCACAGTTTGTGCGGTCGTCCGGTGTGTATTTTGAGGAAAAAGTAAACGCCAAGAAAAACGAAAAGTCTTTCAAGGCCAAAATTATTCCCAACCGCGGCGCGTGGCTGGAAATGGAAATCGACACCAACGGCGTGATCTGGGTTTACATCAACAAAATGAAAAAAGTCGGCCTGTCTTTGTTCCTGGCGGCGCGCGGTTACAATGAAGACGAGATGCGCCAGGCTTTGAGTAATGAGCCGGACCCTGATGATTTGACCAAAGTCAGACGCGTGCTCAACGGCGGCGAGTATTTGGACAAAACGGTTAAAAATAAAAAAATCGGTCCTATTTTGACGCCGAATGAAGCGGTGGTCGAGCTGTACCGCAAACTGCGGCCGGGCGACCACATTACAGAGGACGGCGCCAGACAGTTTTTGGAAAATCTGTTTTTCAATCCTGACCGTTATGATCTGGGCGAGATTGGCCGCTACAAGATCAACACCAAGCTGGGTTTTGCCGAAACACACAACGGGGACGTGCATTATCTGACCAATGAAGATGTGGTGGCAGTGGCGCGTTATCTCATCAAGCTGTTTACCGCCGATGTCTCGGCTTCGGTCGACGATATCGACCATTTGTCCAACCGCCGCGTGCGCGCTGTGGGCGAGTTGCTGCAAAGACAATTCAAGGTCGGTTTGACCCGTCTGGAGAGACTGATCAAAGACCAGATGATGCTCAAAGGCAATGAGGATTTTATGCCGCAGGCGCTGATTAATATTCGTCCCTTAATTGCGGTGATGAAAGAGTTTTTTGGTTCGTCGCAGCTCTCGCAATTTATGGATCAGATCAATCCACTGGCGGAGCTGGCGCACAAACGCCGTCTGTCGGCGATGGGTCCCGGCGGCGTCAACAAAGAGCGTGCGGGTTTTGAAGTGCGTGATATTCAGCCGTCGCATTACGGCCGCATCTGTCCGGTGGAGACGCCCGAAGGTCCGACTTCCGGTTTGATCTCGCCGCTGGCGACTTTTGCCGATGTCAATAAACATGGCTTCATCGTGACGCCGTATTTTGAGGTAGAAAATGGCGAGGTCAAAAACGGCAAAAATAATCCGCCGGTGTATTTGACCGCGGAAAAAGAAGAAGAGTCGATCATCGCTCCCTACGACGTCAGCGTGACGCCGGACAATAAATTAAAAGGCGACATTGTGCCGGCGCGCAAAAAAGGCGAGTTTGATATGTTCAAAACTTCGGAAGTCAATTATGTCGGTGTTTCGCCCAAGCAGCTTTTCGGCGTGAGTGCCTGCCTGGTGCCGTTTTTGGAGCACGACGATGCTAACCGCGCACTGATGGGCTCCAACATGATGCGGCAGGCTACGCCGCTGATTTACCCGGACCGCGCTTATGTCGGCACGGGTATGGAAAAACATATCGGCAAAAATATTTCCACGGCGCTTTTTGCGGAGGCCGATGGCGAAGTGACCGAGGTGGACGCCAATAAAATCGTGATCAAATACACTCCGGTGGACGGCAAAAGAGCCTATGAGAGAAAATATGAGCTGATCAAATATCTGCGCACCAATCAAAACACCTGCCGCAATCAAAGACCGATCGTAGTGGCTGGCCAAAAAGTCAAAACTGGCGATCCGCTAGTCGAAGGCACCTGCTTCAAGGACGGCGAGCTGGCTATCGGCAAAAATGTGTTGGTGGCGTTCTTGCCTTTTGACGGGTACAATTTTGAAGACGCGATTTTGGTGTCCGACCGTATGGTCAAGGACGATATTTTTACGACAATACACATCAATCGTTACGAGTTGGAAGTGCGCACGACCAAAGTTGGCGCGGAGGAGCTGACGCCGGAAATCCCCAATGTCAGCGAGGAATTTTTGCGCAATCTCGACGAGCGCGGCATTATCCGGCCGGGTTCGACAGTCACCGCCGGCGATATTTTGGTCGGCAAAGTGACGCCCAAAGGCGAGCAAGAGCAGCCGCCGGAAGAAAAATTGCTGCGCGCGATTTTCGGCGACAAGGCCCGCGATATGAAAGACTCCTCTTTACGCGTGTCGTCTGGCGAGGGTGGCAAAGTGGTGGATGTCCGCGTGTTTGACGAGAACAACAAAGATGACATGCCGCCCGGTGTAAAAACTATTGTGCGCGTCTATGTGGCGCAGTTGCGCAAAGTCATGGTCGGCGACAAAATGTCCGGCCGTCACGGCAACAAGGGTGTGATCTCGCGTATTCTGCCGGCGGAAGACATGCCGTTCCTGCCGGACGGCAGGCCGGTGGATATTGTGCTCAATCCGTTGGGCGTGCCTTCGCGTATGAATGTCGGGCAGATTTACGAGACGGTTTTAGGCAACGCCGCGCATGCGTTGGGCGAGTATATAGAAGCGCAACAATTCGACGAAGCGATAAATGAAACGGAAAACCCGGAAAAAGGCGCGTCGGTGCAGGCGATCGAAGAAAAACTGCGCGAAGCGCAAAAAATCCCGGGTTATGAGTGGCTGAGCGAGAGCGGCGAAGTGACACTGCGCGACGGCCGCACTGGTGAGCCTTACGCCAAACCGGTCATGTGTGGATATATGTACATGCTCAAGCTGATCCACCTGGTCGAGGAAAAAATGCATGCGCGTGCCACCGGACCGTATTCGCTGGTCACGCAGCAACCGCTGGGCGGCAAAGCGCAAATGGGCGGACAGCGTTTCGGCGAAATGGAAGTTTGGGCGCTGGAAGCTTACGGCGCCGCGTACACTTTGCAGGAATTGCTGACGGTCAAGTCCGACGACGTGTCCGGCCGCGCCAAAGTTTACGAAGCGATTATCAAAGGCAAAAATCTGCCGCCGCCCGGCACGCCAGCCTCATTTCATGTGCTGGTGCGCGAAATCCGCTCGCTGGGTCTGGACATGAAAGTCCTGACCGCCGAAGGACGGGAAATAGACCGGAAGTAACGTAAGAGTTTTTAGGCAAGTTGGAAAATTTTAAGGAGGCATAAATGTTAGTTCGTGACCCGAAAGATTTCAAAAGCATCAAGCTGGGTATCGCTTCTCCGGAGCAGATCAGATTTTGGTCGCACGGTGAAGTCAAAAAGCCGGAGACGATTAATTACCGCACGTTCAAGCCGGAACGCCACGGCTTATTTTGCGAACGGATTTTCGGGCCGGTCAAAGACTGGGAATGTACCTGCGGCAAATACCGGCGCGTGCGTTACCGCGGCATCACCTGCGAACGTTGCGGCGTGGAGATCACGAATTCCAAAGTGCGGCGCGAGCGCATGGGGCATATTGAATTGGCCGCTCCGGTCGCGCATATTTGGTTTTTGAAAGGCGTGCCGTCGCATATCGGCCTCATGCTGGATATGCCGTACAAAAATCTGGAGCGTGTCGTGTATTACGAGTCCTACATGGTCACCAAAGTGCACGAGTCGATCAAAGACTTGAAAGTCACGCAGCTGCTGCAGGAAGCCGAATACAATTATTACAAACAAAAGTACGGTCAGAAATTTCAGGCCGATATGGGCGCCAAAGCTGTCAAGGATGTGCTGGACGATACAGACCTGGATAAATTGCTGGGCAGTTTGCGCCGCGAGCTATCTACTTCCAAAGGCCCGACCTATCTCAAGCTGACCAAACGCATTCGCGTGGTGGAGGCCTTTTTGTCTTCCGGCAACAAACCCTCGTGGATGATCATGGACTGTGTTCCGGTCATGCCGCCGGATCTGCGCCCGATGGTGCAGCTGGAAGGCGGCCGTTTTGCGGCTTCGGACCTCAACGATCTGTACCGCCGCGTTTTAAACAGGAACAACCGCCTGAAAAGACTACTGGACATTGGCGCGCCAAATATGATCGTGCGCAATGAAAAACGTATGCTGCAGGAAGCCGTCGACGTGCTGTTTGACAATGGCAAACATGGCCGCGAAGCCACCGGCACCAACGGTCGTCCACTGCGTTCGATTTCCAATATTATCGAAGGCAAACAGGGACGTTTCCGGCAAAATCTGCTCGGCAAACGTGTGGACTACTCCGGCCGCTCGGTGATCGTGGTCGGCCCCTCGCTCAAACTGCATCAATGCGGCCTGCCCAAAGAAATGTCGATCGAGCTGTTCAAGCCGTTCATTATTCATGAGCTGGTGGCCAGCGGCGAAGCGCACAATATCAAAGACGCCAAGCGCAAGATCGAAAACAAAGATGTGGTGGTTTACAACGCTCTGGAAAAAGTCATCAAGGGACATCCCGTGATGCTCAACCGCGCGCCGACACTGCACCGTCTGGGTATTCAGGCTTTTGAGCCGGTGCTGGTTGAGGGCAAAGCTATTCAGATCCACCCGCTAGTCTGCACGGCTTTTAACGCGGACTTCGACGGCGACCAGATGGCCGTGCACGTGCCGCTGTCTACCGAAGCGCAGGCGGAGTGCCGCATTTTGTTGCGCGCGGACAACAATATTCTTTCCGCGTCCAATGGCAGCCCGATCATCACGCCGACGCAGGATATGGTTATCGGTTTGTACTGGATGACTATGGAGCGCGCGGCTGACAGAGATGTCAAAGCGTTTGACGAAAAAGCCGGACAATTCCTGTATCTGGCCAAGAGCCGTCTGGAAGAAAAAGCGCGCCCTTTTGCGGACATCAACGAAGCGATGAAAGCTTACAATCTGCACATGATCAGAATTCAACAGCCGATCCAGATTTCGCGCAACAATTTGTTGCTCAATTTTGAGGACGTGCTCAGCTTGAAGAAAAGCGAAGGCGAGGACAAAGAACAGCTCGTCAAAGATGAAGACAAATGGATACGCACGACGATTGGCCGCTTGGTTTTCAATAACGCCATCAGCAAAGTGCTGGAGCATTTCAATAAACCCAAAGCCAGTTATCTCAATTACCGCATGGACAAAGGCAAAATCCGTGGCTTGATCTCCGAGTATTACGACATATACGGCGCGCAGGTCACGGCTGAGCTGTGCGATCAGCTGAAAAATATCGGCTTTCATTACGCAACCAAGTCCGGTGTGTCGGCCAGTCCGCCGGAATTTGTGGCGCTGGGTTTAAACAAAGCCCGCGACATCGGCAACAGCCGCAAGCAAGTAGCCGCTTTCAATATCAATGCCGGCAAAGAAGAAGTCCGCATCGGAGAAGAAGCGGGTCTGGCGCGCAAAAAACTCAATGATTTCAATGTGCCGCTGGCCAAATTGGAAGAGCCGCTGAACGCTCTGGATGCACATTTTGCCGTGAAGACGATTTTGCGCGAGCTGCGGGCGCGGCGTGAGCTGCTGATCTCCGTGCTGGGCGGCACGCAGGAAAAATCTGTCAAAGATCGCGTGGAAAGATATGTGTCGCGCATTTCGCTGGATTTCCTGCGCAAGAAAAAAGACGACTATTATTATTTCAAAGACCACAAAGAATATTTGGACAATATGTTGTTGAAGCCTTTGGGCGGCTACAAGACTATCCTGGAGAGCATTTTCCGTGAGGCGCTCAAGACCAAAGAAGCGGCGGATTTCGCGGAAAGCGATTTGCTGGATATTCCCGAAGCGGAAAAAGGCAAAGCCAAACCGAAAGACAGCACGTATGTCAAAACGCTCAAAGGCTTGCTGGAAAATCTTTCCCGCAATCTGGAGAGCGTCAAAAAATGCGTGAAAAACGACAAGGATCAAAACAAGATCGAGGAACTGGCGGAGATCAAAGCGGACGGCAGCAAGCAAGATAATTTTAACGCCAAGTCCGTCAAAGAAGCGGTCAGCGGACTGAAAATCAGCGAGCTGAAATCTCTGCTGGAAGAATTGCAAAAGCATTATGCCAGAAATGTCGAGCTGTCCAAGAACGACCAGCCGAAAAAGAGCCTGCCGCAAAGCACGATACGTGAGATCAAATCCATGCTGAAAAAAATAACGGAAGTTTATGATCCGGTCAGCGAGAAGATCATCAAGATCGTGACGCCGAAAATCAATTCTTTGAGCGGCGCTTTAGACAAGTTGGAAGATTTCACCGCGGTCGACAATCTAGACCTGCGTGAATTTCAGGAAGTTTACCGGCTGGACGCGCAGGACGTTATGGACCTGTTGCAAAAAACTCTGAACGACACGAAAAAATATTTGCGGCAGTTTATCGACTCGACGCCGGACGCCAATGTGGTCAATAAAAAATCCGCGGAAAAACTGCTCGACCGCCTGCTGGCGCGTTTGGAAAAAGACGTGCAAAAAGAATCCGGCGGCGCCGAGGAGAAAAACCGCAGAGCTTTGAAAATCCTGAACGGCTTGAATGAGCTGGTCAAGGGTCTGGCCGAACTGAAATCCGTCGAGCCAAATCACGAGCGCAAATCCGACACGCGGCACCGCGAACGTCTGCAAATACCTTTGATCGTGCTGCGCGGCCAACAGAGATATTTCAATGTGCTGGTCTCTCTGCATGTGCTGGAAAATCTGCTGAAATCTCCGCTGGCTTTGCTGACCGGTATGGAAAACGCTGACGAGTCCGAAAATATCAAGATCAATCTGGATGAGCTGCGGAATTGTCTGGAATTCCTCAAGACAGACAAAGAAGCGCGCACTGTGGTCACCGCGTTTGGCGCTTTGCACTGGCTGAATAATCTAGACAATTATATTGATCACATGGTCATTTCCAGTGACGCGCTGTCCGTGTTGAATAAGCCCAAAACCGCGGTAGACAGCCTGCGCAAACCGGTGGAAGACCTCAACGAGCCGCTAGCCGCTCTGGAGGGCAAGAACGAAGCCGAAGCTAAACTCGATATACCGCGCGGTTTGCTCAACGATCTGCTGGCGGAAAATCCTGACAGCAAATTGCCGCTGGAGAAAATTTTGGCCGAGCTGGGCCAGGCGGATGACGAAGAAGAGATCGGCAAATGTCTGGGACAGTTGCGCGGCGTGTGGCTGACTGTGTTGGAGCAGCTGGAAGCTTGGAAATCCCGCAATGAATTATTGAGCGACCGTGCCAAATTAAAAATCGGCGGTACGGAAGCTTTGCGCGATAAAGCCGCTTTGCCGTCGGCTTTGATCGAGGCGGTGGATATTGTCGAAGTGTTGCTGGGCAAAGAGCAAAAAGGCGACAAATATTTCCTCGACAGCTATCTCAAAGGCGTGGTCAAAGAAGAGGGGCTGGAAGACACCACGAAAAAAGCCAAAAACGCGCTGGAAAACTTGAAAGATATTTTGGTGAAATTCAAAGTCATGTCGGAATTGTGGGGTTATGTCGAACACGGTGAGTCCGGCGAACAGTTTGAGTTCAGCCAGGAATTAGACAAATTGCCCAAGCCCAAAGAATTGCAGGGTGCCAAAACCGAGCTGGACGAGATTTTAGAAAATCTGCAAAAAATTATCGACAGTGAAATTTGGACGCGTATTTACAATTATATTGCCGACCAAAAACCGCAAAAATATCAGGAGCTGCGCAAAGCGATTGACGCGCTGAAGCTCCTGCCGGCTCTGCTGGGCGCTTTGCAGTTTGAGGAATTCAGCGAGTCTCTGAAAACTCTGGGCAAGACTCTGGAGAGCGAGGAACGCGCGGCGCAGAATCTGGCTGAGCAAAAAGACAACAGCGGCTTGATCGCCAAAGTCGTGGAGCGTTCGCTCAAAAACCTGAAGCGGATCAAGGATTGGAAAAAGGCTGAGGACGACGAGATCGCCGGCGCGATGATCCGCGAGCTGGGACGTGTGAAAAAAGAGACGGAGGAAAAAGTCAACAATATCTGGCGTAACACGACCGGCGTGGTCACGGAAAAAATGCAGAAAAACTTGGGCGAATACAACAGCGTGTACATGATGGCCAATTCCGGCGCGCGCGGCAACATAGACCAAGTGCGCCAGCTTTCCGCGATGCGTGGCTTGATGGCCGACGCCAAGGGCCGTCCGGTCAAAGTGCCGATTACTTCCAATCTTTATGATGGCATGAGTTTGACGGAATTCTTTATTTCGTCTTACGGCGCGCGCAAAGGTTTGGTGGACACGGCGATGCACACGGCCGAGTCCGGCTACCTGACGCGCCGGCTGGTCGATGTAGCGCAAGATGTGATTATTACCGAGGAAGACTGCGGCGCCACCGACAGCATTGCTTTGGAGCCGCTGTACGATGAGGACGGCAAAGAATTGATCTCGTTGCGCAAAAGACTGTTCGGGCGCGTGGCCGCGGAAACTTTGCACAATCCAGACAACGAAAAAGAAACTTTGGTCAAAAAAGGCGAGGTTATCGACGACAAAGCCGCCAAGAAAATCGAAGCGGCGAGATTTTTGTCGGTCAAAGTCCGCTCTCCGCTGACCTGTTCCACGCGCGGTGGCATTTGCCGCAAATGTTACGGTTACGATTTGTCGACCCGCAAGCTGATCAATATCGGCGAAGCGGTAGGCGTCATCGCGGCGCAGTCTATCGGCGAGCCGGGCACACAGCTGACGATGCGTACTTTCCATACCGGCGGCGCGGTGCTGGGTGGCGGCGATATGGAGGAAATTTTCTCGCCGATCGATGGCACAGTATATTTTCACGATCCGGACGCGCAACAAAAGGCCAAAGATCAAGTCCGTCAGACTTCGATCCTGCGCGACGGCCGCGATGTGGATATTTTGGTGCACCCACTTTTGGTGCATATCAAGCCGCCCAAAGGCAATAAGAGCGTGCTGCGCCTGCTGACCGGCTCCGAGCTGGACGTCAAAGACGGCCAAAAAGTAAAAAAAGGCGAGCTGCTGGCCAAACGTGACAAGAGCGTGAAATATATTTTTGCGATTAACGAAGGCAAGATTTCCTATCACGGCTTTGTGGAAAAACCGGTCAAAAAAGAATACGCTTCCGGCGGTTCGGAAATGATTTCGGTGGCCAACCGCAATGGTTCGCTGTTCATTCATAATCCAGACCAAACTTTGCGCAAACAATATACGGTCGACGCTGACAAGGAATTGTTGGTCAAGAAACTGGATCTGGTGGACAATGACGAGGAGCTGGCGCCGGGTGTGCGCGCGGAAAGCTCCGGATTTGTCACTGGCATCACCGAAAACGAAAACGGCACACTGACCATACTACTCGAGCCGGGCGGCGTGTATCCGATCAAGTCCGGCGCGCAGCTCTGTGTGCCGGAAGATCAAGCCGTGAAATACGATCAAGTCATTGCCATCGAGAACGTGGAAGTGCAAGACGCCGGCGATATCACAGCCGGTCTGCCGCGCGTGGAAGAAGTGTTCGAGGCCAGGCATCCGCAAAAAGCCGCGGTGCTTTCGGAAATCGACGGCCAGATCGACGCGATCTCGGAAGAAAACGGCCGCCACAAAATTTTGGTGCGCAATAAGAGCCAGAAAAAAACTTATGAGATACCGCTGGGCAGCAAGCTAAACGATCTTTACACGGGCAAGCAGGTCAAGATGGGCGAACAGCTAACCAAAGGCCCGATCGATCCGCACAATGTCATCACGATTTTAGGCAAAAAAGCGGCGCAATTGTTTTTGGTCAACGAAGAGCTGGGCATTTATTTGCAGCAGGGCGTTTCAACCAACGACAAGCACATCGAAGTGATCGTGCGCCAGATGACCAAAAAAGTACGGATCCGCGAGATCGGCGACAGCCCGTATTTGGTGGACGATTTCGTAGATGTGTTTGACTACGAAGACACGGTCAAGGAACTCAAAGAGACCGGCAAGACTCCGCCGGTCGGTGACCATGTGCTGCTGGGTCTGACCAAAGCCTCGCTGAATACGGACAGCTATATTTCCGCCGCGTCTTTTCAGGAAACGACTTCGGTGCTGACCAAAGCCGCGGTGTACGGCAAACAAGATGGCATGGCCGGTTTGAAAGAAAACGTCATTATCGGTAAATTAATACCGGCCGGTACAGGTTTGCGCCGCTACGAGCATTTGAAATTAATTTCCAGCGACCCGGAGATCAGTCTGGAGCCGCCGCCGGAGATACTGGAAGAAGAGGTTTTTAAGCAACCGTAATGATTTTTACGGTTGCTGAAGTTGATAGCGTGGTTAAAAATTGCTGTTATTTCGCGTTGACAATTTTCCACCTCTCGCATTATAATAGCCGCCCTTTTGCCGTTAAACTACGGGGAAGGGCATTGTAAGGAGAACTTTGAGATGGCGACAATAAATCAATTGATCAAAAAAGGCCGGCGGAAAAAAGTCAGCAAGACTAAATCTCCGGCAATGGCGTCCTGTGCGCAGAAGCGCGGCGTCTGCATGAAAGTTTACACGACCACTCCCAAAAAACCGAATTCCGCTTTGCGCAAAGTTGCGCGCGTGGTGCTGTCCAATAAAGAAGAAGTCACCGCCTATATCCCGGGCGAAGGGCACAATCTGCAAGAGCACTCGATCGTGATGATTCGCGGCGGCCGCGTCAAGGACCTGCCCGGCGTGCGTTATCATATTTTGCGCGGTGCGCTGGACACGCTCGGCGTGGACAAACGCCGGCAGGGGCGTTCCAAATACGGCGCGAAACGGCCGAAGCCCGAGAAGAAATAAGGAGAGCGGATAGATGTCGAGAAGAAACAGAGCGGTCAAGAGAATCAAAACCCCTGATCCTATTTACAATAGTTATTTGGTGTCCGAGACGATCAGCAAGATCATGCTGAAAGGTTTGCGCTCCAAAGCGGAGAGCATCATATACGGTATGATTGATTTGCTGGGCGAAAAAACCAAAAAATCCGGCATCGAGGTTTTTACTGAAGCGATCAATAACATCAAGCCGGTCATGGAAGTGAAATCCCGCCGCGTCGGTGGCGCCAATTATCAGGTGCCGGTGGAAGTCCGTCCCGAACGGGCGCAGTCGCTGGCGATACGCTGGTTTATCGCAGCTGCCCGCGCGCGCAAAGGCAAAAATATGATCGAGCGCGCGGCCGCGGAAATGCTGGACGCGTTCAATAATACGGGCGCGGCGATTAAGAAAAAAGATGACACGCACAAAATGGCTGAGGCCAACAAAGCTTTCGCGCATTTTAGATATTAAATTGCGGCGGTCTTTGAAATAAAGGAGTAGGAAATTGGGCGCTAGACAGGTAGAGTTAAAAGACACCAGAAACATCGGCATTGCCGCGCATATCGACGCTGGCAAGACGACGTTGTCTGAACGCATTTTGTTTTACACCGGTGTTTCGCACAAGATCGGCGAGGTGCATGACGGCGCGGCGATCATGGACTGGATGGAGCAGGAACAGGAACGTGGCATTACGATCACTTCGGCGGCGACCACCTGCTTCTGGAATAAAGACAATATCAAACACCGCGTCAATTTGATTGACACGCCCGGACACGTGGATTTCACTGTGGAAGTCGAGCGTTCTTTGCGTGTGTTGGACGGCGTGGTCGCGGTTTTCTGCGCGGTGGGTGCGGTGCAGCCACAGTCGGAGACGGTTTGGCGTCAGGCCACCAGATACAAAGTGCCGCGCATTATTTTTGTCAATAAAATGGACCGCCTCGGTGCGAATTTTTATCGCGTAGAAGAGCAAATCGTCGAAAAACTAAACGGCCGGCCGATACCGATACAACTGCCGATCGGCGCGGAGGACAATTTCAAAGGCGTGTTTGATCTGGTCAGTATGCGAGCGATTTATAACAAAGGTGAAAAAGGCACGGAGCTGGAATACTCAGATGAAGTGCCGGAAGAGCTAAAAGACAAAATTCCGGCCTATCGCGAAAAATTAATCGAAGCTGCCGCTGAGCAAGACGAAGCTTTGCTGGAAAAATACATGGCCGATCCGTCCAGTCTGACCCCCGCGGAGATCAAAAAAGGTTTGCGCGCCGGCGTGATCAAGACGGATTTTGTGCTGATGACCTGCGGTTCGGCTTTTAAAAATACTTCGATCCAGCCACTGCTCGATGCGGTTTGTGATTATCTGCCGACTCCGCTGGAAAAGCCGGTTTTCGGCACGAATGCGGACACGGGCGAGGAGACAACGGTCAAAGTCGGCGACACGGAAAAATTTGTCGGTCTGGCTTTCAAAGTGGCGACCGATCCTTTTGTCGGCCGTCTGACTTATGTGCGGATTTATTCCGGCACTTTACAGTCCGGTTCTTATGTGGTGAATACGACCAAAGGCTCGAAAGAGCGCGTTGGCCGTATAGTGTTGATGCACTCCAACAAACGTGAGGAGATCGACGAAGTTCACGCTGGAGATATTTGTGGCGTGATCGGTTTGAAGGATACCACGACCGGCAATACTATCGCCGTGGAAGGCAACAATATCGTGCTGGAAGCGATGACTTTCCCCGAGACGGTTATTGATGTGGCGATCGAGCCGAAAACCAAAGCGGATCAGGAAAAAATGGGCGAGGCGCTCAAGAAATTGGCCGAGGAAGACCCGACTTT
>JAIRZV010000044.1 GCA_031267055.1 Candidatus Margulisiibacteriota bacterium
TTTGAATTGAGCCGGGAACAGGAAAAAATTTACCGCCAGGTCTGGCAAAACAGCGCAAAAGAACGTAAACTACTCAAAATTCAGGAAGCCAGGCAGGGCAAAAAATGATCAATAATATTTTTATCTTTGAAGACGAAAAGTACAGTAACTTTTTGCCGTTGACCCATATGCGGCCGGTTTATGATTTGATCTGTGGAGCGGCGCCGCTGATTGCCAAAATCGTGCGCGAGTTTCCCGAGGCCAATATTTCCCTGCACTGCCGCGAGCATTTGAAAAATATCGTCAAGCAAAATCATACCGGCATCGGCGTCAATAATCTGAACACCGGGGTCGGTTGTTTGATTATCAATGGCCGTTTGCTGGCCAGTGAAAAATTTAAAGAAAACCTCATGCTCGACGGCGCGGATAGATTATTTATCAATCAAAACAATGAAGTGTTGGCCGGTTATCTCAACACCAGCAATCTATATGAACTGCGGGATATTCTCGACGACGCGATTTCTTCACACAAGATACTCAATACTTTCCGCAACCGCGCGGAGATTTTGCACGGCAAGGAAAAACTTGTGGAGTATCCGTGGGATATTCTCAATGCCAGCGCCGAGCAGATCGTGCTGGATTTCAAAACCATGGTGCCGATGGGCATAGTCAAAGGCTCTGTCGACATCAACGCGTCTGTGCTCGATGAATACAAGCTCTACGTTGGCGAGGAAGCGCGCATCCTGCCCGGCGTGACTCTGAATTGCGAAAAGGGGCCGATTTATATCGGCGATCACTGCGTCATCAAGCCCAATACTTATATAGAAGGGCCGGTTTATATCGGTAAATATTCGGTGGTCAGCAATTCGCAAATACTTGCCGGCTCGTCCGTCGGGCCGAATTGCCGGATCAGCAATTCGACGCTGGGCAATTCTATCCTGCATGGCTACTCCAGTCTGGACCACAATTATCTGCGGTCAGCGTATCTGGCCGACTGTGTGAATATCGAGCCGCAAACTTTCAATCAGGATTTGCTAAATCCTTTTAACAAAGAGCCGACTTTTTATCTGCCGGGCGCGGAAGTGGAGTCCGATGAAAAACATTTGGGTTTGATTTGCGGCGACTTTGCCGCGATCGGCGCGCAGGTCAATATACCGGCCGGCTCGAGTCTGGGCGTGGCCAGTCATCTGCTGAGCAACACCATGGTGCCGCGCTATGTGCCGTGCTTCATCCAGCAAAGCGGTGCGGAAACTTTCAAAGAATTGACTGTGCGCGAAACCTTAAACAATTTGGAATATTTGCTGGGACTGAAAGAAGTGGAATTAACCACTGTGGAAAAAGATTTGATCGAGACAACTCATGAAATGCTCGGAGCGGAACGCCGCGTGTCCAAAATAATTTACTAAAATGGAAATTTTAGCCGCCGCGGAATTATTGATACCCAGACTTGGTGAAGCCAAACTCAACACCGAGCAAACACTCGGCCACAAAGTGGAAAGCATTCATGACGATGACAAAATCCTTTTTCACCGGCACATCGCGGATTTGCACCGCTACATTAAAGACCTTGCCGCTTTGCCGCTGTTGGAGCTGGCCGGCCCGCGCCAAAAACTTTTTTTCAATCCGGCCAGAGTTAAAATCGGCATCGTCACCTGCGGTGGTTTGTGCCCGGGCATTAACACGATTATCCGCTCGATAGTTTTTACAGCTTATCAGTATTACGGCGTTGAAGCGGTTTATGGCTTTCGCTACGGTTACTCCGGTCTCAATCCGAAAATCGGCCTGCCGCCACTCAAACTCGATCTCGACATTGTGGACAATATTCATGCTATGGGCGGCACTGTACTTGGCTCGTCGCGTGGTCCACAGGACACCAAAGTCATGGTCGATTATCTCGAAAAACTAGGCATCGATATTTTGTTTGTGGTCGGCGGCGACGGCACGATGCGCGGCGCGCTAGATCTGGCCCAAGAAATCGAAAAACGCCAATTAACTATCGCGCTGATCGGCGTACCGAAAACGATAGACAATGACATCGCGTTTATTGAAAGAAGTTTTGGTTTTGAAAGCGCGGTCGAGGAAGCCACTCGCATTATCGCCGCCGCGCACATGGAAGCCAAGGGCGCGGTCAACGGCATCGGCCTGGTCAAGCTCATGGGGCGCGAGTCCGGCTTCATCGCCGCCAATGCCACGCTGGCCAGTTGCGTGGTCAATTTTTGCTTAATACCGGAAGCGCCTTTCAAATTGGAGAAATTTCTCCCGGACTTGGAGCGCAGAATAAAAAAACGCCATCACGCGGTGATCGTCGTCGCGGAAGGCGCGGGACAGGATTTGCTGCCGGACAGCAAATCCACTTTTGACAAATCCGGCAACAAGCGGCTGAACGACATTGGCGCATTTTTGAAAAACGAAATCATTAAACATTTCACGCAAAAGAAACTGGAAGCCAATGTGCGCTACATCGATCCCAGCTACGCGATACGCTCGGTCGCGCCAACCGGTGACGACAATGTTTTTTGCCTGATGCTGGGACAAAACGCGGTGCATGCGGCGATGAGCGGTCGCACAGCTATGGTTGTCGGTTACCGCAACGATCATTTTATCCATCTGCCGATGGCTCTGGTGACACGTTTCCGCAAAAAACTGGAGATCAGCGGTCGCATCTGGAGAACAGTGCTAGAGACCACCGGACAGGCGGATTATAAGTAAAAGTCACACGTCTCAAAATCCACGAAAACATTTTTGTCCTTCGGTAATTGCGGATACTTGGCGAATATTTCATTCCACCATTGCCGCTGTAAATTCATAGCCTCTGCTTTCGCATTCAGAGCCGCGTTCACGAATACCTGCACCTGCTCCGCTGTAACTCCCTGTCGCAAAGCCGTCGGCCGCGCCGCTTGCTCCGCCACATTCACGCGGTTGTTTATCAATATCAAACTCTCCACCTCATCTCTCGTCGCCTTGATATTCAAATCCTCTCTCTTTGGATGCACCTTCCCGCAGATCGGGCACACCTCCGGTTTCGTTTCTTTTATTCCCTCGTTCTTTGTTTCTTTTGTCATAATTCTTTCCTCCTTTATTTTTTTTGTTCTTTCTGCAGAGCGAATATCTTTGCTCTATCAGGCGCGACAAATATCTTTACCCTCGCGAACACGGCATAGCACTGTAGGTTACGTTCGCTACGGGCAAAATATTTGCCGCGCCTAATGCTCTTTCATTCTCGTAATGCCTCGCTTTGGCTTTGCCCTTTGTAGAGCGAATATTTTGCCGTAAGCGCGTCTGGCTCGAACTTAACAAGGCTACGAAGTCGCCGACGTTAAGTGAGAGGCCACCACACGCGGCGGCAAAGATATTCGCTCTGCAATATATCTGCCACACTTACAAAATCACCTTCCCACTTTCATCAAAAGACTTCGTCCCTTCTAACCTGTCATACTCCTCCCAGTACTTCCGGCTCCATTTGC
>JAIRZV010000063.1 GCA_031267055.1 Candidatus Margulisiibacteriota bacterium
AAAACGGCTCCTGTCCGCGGACAAAACGCGCGGCGTTAATGCCGGCGATCAGTCCCTGCGCGGCGGCTTCCTCATAACCCGAAGTGCCGTTGATCTGTCCCGCCGCAAAAATTCCCGTAAATTCACGTAATTTTAAACTGCGCGTTAACTGCTCAGGATAAATAAAATCATAGGCGACAGCATAACCCGGCCGCATGATTTCCACATTTTCCAGACCGGGTATTGTCCGCAAAACCTCAAGCTGCACATCGCAGGGCAGTGAAGTCGAAAAACCCTGCACATACATCTCGTTGGTATCCGCGCCCTCCGGCTCCAGAAAAAGATGATGACTGTCCTTGTCCGCAAAACGCATGACCTTGTCCTCGATCGACGGACAGTAGCGCGGCCCGACCGCGTTGATCATCCCCTGATACAGCGGCGAGCGGTCTAAATTGGCGCGGATTATTTCGTGCGAGCGAGGATTGGTGCGCACAAGATAACAGGGCTGTTGCGGCCGCAAACTGCTCTCTGTCTCAAAAGAAAAAAAGTGTTTTTCTTCCAGACCGGGCTCCTCCTGAATTTTCGTAAAATCGAGCGTGCGGCGGTCGAGGCGCGGCGTGGTGCCGGTTTTCAAACGGCCGATGTGTATGCCATGCGCATTTAGCGAAGCCGTCAGCGCGGAGGCGGGAAATTCACCCAGCCGACCGGCCGGCGTGGACTCCAGTCCGATAAAAATCTCGCCACGCAAAAAAGTGCCCGTCGTCAAAATCAGCGCGCGCGCGTAATAATCAAAACCCATTTTGGTCTTCACACCTTGAAAAGTCTTCCCGGCCAAAATCAATTCCGTAACTTCGGCTTGCTTCACATCGAGACACGGCGTGTTTTCCGCCAGTTTTTTCATGTAGCGCACATACTCAGCGCGATCGGACTGCGCGCGCAATGAATGCACCGCGGGGCCTTTGGAAAGATTGAGCATTTTCAACTGCAAAAAAGTCGCATCAGCGGCGCGCGCCATCTCGCCGCCCAGCGCGTCGATCTCGCGGACGAGTTGTGATTTGCCCGGACCGCCGATCGCGGGATTGCAGGACATTTTGCCGAGCGTGTCGAGATTGAGCGTGAGGAGCAGCGTGTCCAGCCCCAGCCGCGTGCAGGCCAGCGCCGCCTCAAGGCCGGCGTGTCCGGCGCCCACCACAAGCACCGCGTATTCTTTAACATATTTCATAGAAAGAAAATTCTAGCACAGGTCGAAAACCCCGTGTTTATCCCGCAGCAAGTCGGGACAAACGCGGGGTTTTAATTTTGCGGCGCTATCTTACGCGGCTTTCTTTCTGGGCTTGACTTCTTTTTTATCCTCCGCCGCGACTTTTGCCTGCCGGTATTCCAAAATGTTCACACTGTCCGCAATGATCTCCGTGATCCATTTTGTCCCCGCGCTGACTTCGTACGAACGCGACTGAATACGTCCGCTGACCAAAACCAGACAGCCTTTTTGAATATAGTCGTGGCAAATTTCCGCGAGTTTGCCCCAGGCGACTACATTCAAAAAATCCGTCGGATGTTTGCCCTCGGCGTCCTTGTACGGCCGATCGACCGCCAGCGCGAATTGCACCCGCGCGTTGGCATTGCTGGAGTCTTTGAAATCCGGATCCCGCACCGCACGGCCGATTAACGTCACGTTGTTGTAGCTTTTCATAATTCACCTCCCGTATTTTTATTTGTCCTGCTAAAGACCCTCACAATATAGCAAATCGTCAAATTTTTGTCAAGTTATTCATTAAGTCCCATAATTTCCACTTTTTCTGACATTACACCAAAACACTTGTTTTAGCGCGACAAATGTTTTGAGAACGAATATCTTTACTTCCGTTCACGTTGACTTCTCATCCTTTAGTCCGGCAAATACCTTTGCCCGCGCGAACACGACATAGTCATGAAGGTTACGTTCGCGCTTTGGCAAAGTATTTACCGGACTGAATGACTGCCTTTATCTTTTCTGCAGAGCGAATATTTTGCTCCACAAAATAGAACCTCGGACAGCAGTTGTATTCCCCCGTTGGGGAGTGAAGTATCCTAGGGATATGCTGGCGAATTGTCCGCTATAACACCCTCTTTCTCTAGCGCGGCAAATATTTTGCCCGGAGCGGACATAACCTTCAGTGCTCTGCCGTGTCCGCAAGGGTAAAAATATTGGCCGGACTAACTGTTACTTTATTGATTTATCGCCTTTATCAGGCCGGAAACCGTATCTACTTCCGTCGGCAAACCGAGTTTATGGCAATTTATAGTATTATAAATAAAGTGTTTATATCTTAAACAATATTTGTCCCACGGGTGTTTTTTCAGCAGCCCGGCCAAAAATTGAATTATGGGCATGGGCACCGGTATTTGGAATAAAGGTTTTTGCCCGTAACAGGCCGCGATTTGTTTTAAAAATTCGCCTACGTTCAAAGGCGCGTTGCCAAACACATATTCATGTTCGTCCACGGCGTTCTCCAACAGATATTTGGTCAAACGAGCAATGTCCGCGCAATGAATAAAATGGAAGCTGAAATCCAGCGTGAAATATTTAAGCCAGCGTATCCTTTTAGCCGCCGGTCGAAGGCCAGTCGCCGCGTGTGAAAAAGGATGCGTGCTGTCGCCGCCATACACTCCGGTCGGAAAAATCGTAATTATTTTATCGCGCAGTTTATTGTATTGCAGAATTTTGTGCGTCAAAAATTTACTGCGAATATAGTTTGTGCCTATCTCGCGTATAGCCTCGATCGGCCGGTGCTCTCTATCAATAATCGACGCTGTCGAAAAATAAAGAATCTTTTTTATTCTCTGCGGATCAAGCCGGCGCAGCGTGCGAAAAAACGGATAAACATTGACACGCCAAGGCTCGCGATAACCGCCCCAGCAGGTGGCTATCCAGACCAGATAATCCATTTTTTGGAGCAAGTCTTTTTGCCGGTGCAAATCGCGCAAATCCAGCGGCAACACTGTGACATTCGAAAATTGTTTCAGGTCACGGCGCAGTCTAGCCGGATCGCGCAGGACAAGATAGAGGTGATAGCGCGAATCATTGGCCAGCAAATCAAACAAATAATGCCCAACACTGCCGGAAATGCCTGTAATTAGAATATTCTGCGCGGTCATTGCGGCTTCCTATTTATCTCCTGCTCAAAGAGCCGTTGACTGAAACGTTAAGCTTCGGCCACAGGAGTTTCCGGAGCGGTTTCCGCGGTCGCTTTTTCCTGCGCCTCGATCTCCGCGGCAATTTCTTCTTTTTTGCGCGGCTTGCGGGATTTCTTCTCCAGCGCGGCGGCTTTTTTATCGACTTCCGCCGTTACTTTCAGCTTCGCGGCCGCCGTAAGGCCAAAGGTTAACTTGACCGGCACATTGTATTTGCCGGCTTCTTTGACGCTTTTGAGCTGTACGCGGCGGCGGTCGATTTGCGTGCCCAGGCTGGCGTTGAGCGCGTCGGCGATCTGCTGATGCGTGATCGCGCCGAAAAGCTGACCGTTTTCACTGCCTTTGGCCTTGATCTCTATTTCGTTCGCGTTGTTGATTTTATCCGCGACGGCCTGCACTTCCTGTTTTTCTTTTTCTATCTTTTTCTGCCTCTGCGCCGCGATGCTCTCGACATGACGCAAGTTGCCTGCGTTATTCGGCACGGCCAACTGATGCGGAAACAAAAAATTCCGCGCATAGCCGCCGCTAACCTTGACTACAGCACCTTTGTCGCCGTATTCCGTGTCTTGCAATAAAATAACTTCCATAAATAAATCTCCTTTAACAATTACGCCGCTTATTGTTCCACAACAAAAGGAAGCAGAGCCATGTAGCGTGCGCGCTTAATGGCCCGAGCTACCTTGCGCTGATGTTTCGCGCAGCAATTTGACTGACGCCGCGGCAAAATCTTACCGCGCGGCGATTGAAATCTCTGCACCAGCGCCAGATCTTTGTAATCTAAATCTTCCAGATGATTTTCACAAAAATAACAGGGCTTACCCCGTCTTTTTTTCATCGGCAAAGGCATTTTGTGATCGCCTTTTTTGGTATCTTTGGACATCCTTGCCTCCTTTCAACATTTAATTAAAACGGTGCCGGTTCTTCACCAGTCGCGGCAGAAGGCCTGCTCTCCGGCGCGGCCGCGGAAATTCCTGATTCGGCAGGATAAGCGGCTCCGGTCGAGGCCGCCGCTTTTGTATCCAGCATTTGCATACTGTCCGCCACCACTTCCGCAGATTGAAATTGTTGGCCGTTTTTCTCGTATACACCGATCTGCAAACGGCCTTCGATAGCCACCGGCTTGCCCTTGCGCAAATAAGTGTTGCAAGTCTCGGCCAATTTGCGCCAGGCAACGATGCGAATAAAATCGGCTTCCGCGTCACGTTTGGAAGTGCGGTTCACGGCCAGCGAAAACCGCGACACCATGACGCCAGCCGAAGTCGAGCGCGCTTCCGGGTCGTGGGTCAATCTGCCGATCAAAAAAACTTTGTTGTACATAATTTATTCCTCAAAAAGGCACATCGTCTTCCGTCGCGCCGCTGAACGGATTGCCGGCGGCAGCAGGCGGTTCACT
>JAIRZV010000121.1 GCA_031267055.1 Candidatus Margulisiibacteriota bacterium
TCTTTATACACAGTCGTCGTCGGCTGAGGATTAACTGTTATCGTAATCGTATCGACGGCCTCTTCGCCGTCATCATCTATCACTTTTAACTGAAATTCATATGTTCCTTCCTGCAAGCCACTTACGTTCGTCGTTGCGCCAGTGGCACTGCTTATCACCGCGTCCGGCGCGCTGGCTGGTTTAGATATTTGTGTCCATTCGTAACTTGCAATGCTTCCGTCATCGTCGCTTGACGCATTACCGTCCAGCGTCACATTGCTCGTCGGCAAAGTTATATTTTGGTCTGTCCCCGCATTCGCTGTCGGCGCGACATTCGGCGCCGCACTTACTGTCACTGTCACATCATCAGTGCTATCTGCTCCGTCGTCGTCTGTCACTTTCAAACGGAACGTATATGTCCCTTCTTGCAAGCCGCTTACGTTCGTCGTTGCGCCAGTGGCACTGCTTATCACCGCGTCCGGCGCGCTGGCTGGTTTAGATATTTGCGTCCATTCGTAACTTACAATACTTCCGTCGTTGTCGTTTGACGCACTGCCGTCCAGTGTCGTGCTGTTCGTTGGTAAGGTTATATTTTTATCAGTACCGGCATTTGCCGTCGGAGCAACGTTCGGCGGAGGCGGCGCGGCATTTACTGTCACTGTCACATCATCCGTGTTTTCCGCACCGTCATTGTCCGTCACCTTTAACCGGAACGTATATGTCCCTTCCTGCAAGCCGCTTACATTCGTCGTTACGCCAGTAGCACTGCTTATCACCGCGTCCGGCGCGCCGGCTGGTTTAGATATTTGCGTCCATTCGTAACTTGCAATACTTCCGTCGCTGTCATTCGACGCACTGCCGTCCAGTGTCGTGCTGTTCGTTGGTAAGGTTATATTTTTATCAGTACCGGCATTTGCCGTCGGAGCAACGTTCGGCGGAGGCGGCGCGGCATTCACTATCACGATCACTTCGTCCGCACTCTCCGCGCCGTCATCGTCCGTTACTTTTAATCGGAATGTATACGTCCCCGCTGTCGTCAGTCCACTAATGCTCGTGGAACTGCCTGTCGGACTGCCGATCGTCGCCGTCACAGGCCCGTTAACTTGCGTCCATTCCCAAGCCGTAATATTTCCGTCACTGTCACTCGACGTACTCCCGTCTAATGTCGTACTGTTTGTCGGCAAGGTTATACTTTGGTCTGTCCCCGCGTTAGCCGTCGGCGCGACATTCGGTGTAGGCGGCGCGGCGTTCACTATCACGATCACTTCGTCCGTGCTCTCCGCGCCGTCATTGTCCGTTACTTTTAACCGGAATGTATACGTCCCAGCCGTTGTCAGTCCACTAATGCTTGTGGAACTACCTGTCGGAGTGTTTATTGTTGCAGTCACAGGCCCGTTAACTTGCGTCCATTCATAACTTGCAATACTTCCGTCGCTGTCGTTTGACGCACTGCCGTCTAAAGCCGTGCTGTTTGTCGGCAAAGTTATGTTCTTGTCTGTACCGGCATTGGCCGTTGGAGCAACATTCGGCGGTGGTGGCGCCGCATTTACTGTCACGATCACATCGTCCGTACTATCCGCGCCGTCATTGTCCGTCACTTTTAATCGAAATGTATATGTCCCCGCTGTCGTCAGTCCACTAATATTCGTAGAGCTACCAGCCGGACTGCCGATCGTCGCCGTGGCAGGCCCGTTAACTTGTGTCCATTCATAACTCGCTATACTTCCGTCGCTGTCATTCGACCCGTTCCCGTCTAGCGTCACACTGCTCGTCGGCAATGTGATGTTCTGGTCACTACCAGCGTTCGCCGTCGGTGCGACATTGGGCACTGGTTTCAAATAACGATAAGCCAAACGTTCCGTTTTTCTATGAAAACTAAAATTTAAACCGCCGCCGATTTTGATACTGGAAATCCCCGGAATATTTGGCCGAAATGTACGCGGCATAATCGTGGTTTGCAGCCAGGCCGCCTGTTCGTTTTCTTTAATAACCCCGCCACCGCTAAAAGTCAATTCCAGCTTTTTTCGCTTAGCTTCATCTTCAGCCTTTACTCTGGCTTCCTCTTCAGCTTTTATTCTGGCCTCTTCCTCAGCTTCAGCTCTCGCTTCCTCTTCGGCTTTTACTCTCGCCTCTTCCTCAGTTTTTGCTTGGGCTTCCGCTTCAGCTTTTACTCTGGCCTCTTCTTCAGCTTTTGCTTGCGCTTCCTCTACCAGCCGTTTTTCTTCTTCTTGCGCCAAACGCTCTATTTCGCGTGCTTCTTCCGCCTGTTGCTCTTCCAGAGCTATACGCTCTTGCTCCAGGCGCGCTTTTTCCTGTGCTTCCTCTATCAGCCGTTTTTCTTCTTCCTGCGCTAAACGCTCTATTTCGCGCGCTTCTTCCGCCTGTTGCTCTTCCAGAGCTATACGCTCTTGCTCCAGGCGCGCTTTTTCCTGTGCTTCCTCTGCCAGCCGCTTTTCTTCCTGCGCAATAGTTTCCGTCAATCCGGCCAGCGTTGCTTCTCCATGGTCTTGCCAAACTTGAGAGACATTTTGATCGGCCGGATTGACAATAGCCAGCACCAAACCCGTAATACCGACCCGCGGATTGCGTCCGTGCAAAGACTGCTCGTAAGTATAAACCGGCGTTTTATCTTCCGGCCTCAACGGCGGCGCAACGCCTTTGCCCGCATCATAGACATAACACATTTTTTGATACTCCGGCAGAAGTTTTAGCGCCACGGCGCGATCGGTGAGCTGCAAAAGATTGGCACGGACTATCCGCAAATTGGCTTCCGCTGCGGTTTTTTGTCTGGCCGGTAAAACAGCCAACTCTTGGTTCAAAACAGCTCTGTCATTAACCGCCGCCCACAAAAAATCAAAAAGCTTTTGCGCGCGGCGTTGTCCCAGATTTATATGCTCTGTATAAGAAGTCTCGCCGTACTCGTATAACGTATCCAGCTCGTCCCAATTGTTGCTGGTCATATTGACCACAGCCATCAGGTCAAAGGAAAAACTGCTATATCGCGCCAGATTTACCAAGCTGGCCGACACTTTTTTTGCCGTGCGGTCAAGCTCATTGCCGGACAACACAAATTCAGCTTGTTCAGCTTCAAAAGGCAAAACAAAATCATTCAGCAGCACAACAGCAGCCCGTCTCGCCAGTAAATCAGACAGAGCAGCATCTGTCTCAATATCCACCGGCGCCTGTTCGATATTTAAATTGTCGCGGCGGTCTACGGCATCAGTGTCAAAAACTAAAATCGGCTCGAGCGGTTTGGGTTTTCGCTGAAAAGGCAACGGCAAAACAACCGGCATGAATCCAGGAGGATTATTTTTCCGCCAATTCGAATAGCTAATGTTATTGTAGATCATATCGTCATACTGCCCTCATATGCTTATAACATAATCATAATATGACACTTCGTGCGCCTTGTTCGAGGTAACGTCGGCCGCTTCGCGGCCTTGTTACTCTCGCTTAACGGCGCGTGCTCCGCACGCTTGTTAAGCTCGAGTCGGGCTACCCGGACTCGAACCGGGGACCCCTTGCACCCCATGCAAGTACGCTAGCCAACTGCGCTATAGCCCGCAGATGAGAAACAGTATAACAGAAACAACACCAGGAGACTACTTTATTATCTCACCGCTGGTGTCCGGTAAGAACTGACATCGACGTACTGGATTTTTGGCAAATCATCTTTGATGTCCTGCAATACACTGAGCAGCGCGTCATATTTTTGCGCCAGATCAACCGGCTGACCAAATTTAAAAATCAACCGCCCGTCGACGATCACGCGTAAATTGTTGGGATTGGCGGCGTCGATCCTGAAATCTGCACGGTCATAAATATTTTCCAGCAACGCGGTCAGTTCCCGAATATTGCTCGAAACGCCAAACTCCTCAACAGCGACTGTCTGTTCCAACACCATTTCTGCAGAAAAAGAAAGATACCAAAAACCCAATCCGGCGCTGAAACACAAGACAAGCAAGATCAGCAGCGCTAGAAATTTTCTGGCCATGTCAATGTTTTCCCACAGCGGCGGACAACAAGATCATTTCCACCAGTTCCGGGAACTCAATACCCTGCGCTCTGGCCGCGGCCGGTAGATCGGACTGATCGGTCATACCCGGATTGGTGTTGACTTCCAAAATATACGGAGTCTGCCGCGCCTGTACGACAAAATCCACGCGCGCCGCGCCGGCGCAATTCAGCGCCAGATAAGCTTGTCTGGCCAATTCCTGTGTCTTGGCCGTGACTTCCGGCGGCAGCTCCGCCGGCAAAATAAATTCCGTGCCGCCCGGTGTGTATTTGGCCGCAAAATCGTAAAACTCATTTTTGGGCCGCAGTTCCAAAATCGGCAAAGCGGTCAGCACGCCGTTTACCGGCAACACGCCGACCGTAACTTCGGCGCCGGAAATAAATTCCTCAATAAAAATCTCCGGATAAGCAGACAGAGATTTTTCCACCACGGGCAAAAGTTCATTTTGATTTTTCACGATCGACACACCAATACTGGAGCCTTCGGAAACAGCCTTGACCACGCAAGGCGTCGCAAAATTTACTTCAGCCAGAGCCTTGAGCGTCTGATAGCGCGGCGTCGGCATTCCGTTCTTTTCTAAAATCCTTTTCGTTTGGACCTTGTGCATACAATTTTGCGACGCGCTGATGCCGGAGCCGGTATAAGGGATCCGCAACTCCTCCAGAATTTTCTGTACGCCGCCGTCTTCGCCAAAAGCGCCGTGCAATATATTGTAGGCCGCGTCAATATTTTCTAGCTGCTTATGGCAGTTTTGAGAGGTAATGTCTATTTCTCGCACTCTGTATCCTTTGGAAACCAAAGCGGCGGCGACATTTTGGCCGGAACGCAGGGAGATCTCGCGCTCCGAACTCACGCCACCCATTAGCACGCCGATCAATTTATTTTTCATCGGCCAGCTCCATTTTCGATCTGGCCAAGATACCGCGCTTCCGTCTCCAACAATATATTTGTCCGCTCTCGCACAGTTTGCCGGATCTGCGCGATCAATGCCAGCAGATCCCGCGCGGAAGCCGCGCCGTTATTCACCACAATATTGGCGTGCTTTTCCGCGACTTGCAGGTCTTTATATTTATAACCTTTCAAGCCGGCGTCCTCGATCAATTTACCGGCGGACAGGCCGGCGGGATTTTTGAAAATCGAGCCGATATTCGGCTGCCCCCACGGCATTTTTTCCTGACGCAGTTTAAGATATTCGTTTTTTTTCTCCAGCTGTTTTTTCTCAAACACGGCGGACAACACAATTCCGGCAAAATCCGCCGAGCGATAACCCAAGCGCAATTCCGTAACCGGTAAAATTTTAATCGCGCCGCCTTGCCAGACCTGCGCCGAACGCAAAAAATCTTTGAGTTCAAAACCGAAAGCGCCGAAATTCATTATCACGCCGCCGCCGACAGTCGCCGGCACACCGGCCGCAAAATCAAAAAGTTTTTCCAGCAGTGCGCCACATTCCGCTTCCAGGCCGCTGGAGATTTCATTGATCTTGTTCAAATATTTAGTACAGATCAATTCCGGCAAGTCGCCAAAAAAAACATTGGTACAGCCGCCGACCACCGGCCGGGCCGGCTGCTCGTCCAAAAGCTCTGTCAACTCCGCCATAGTTTCGGGAAAATAAACGGTGTCCGCCAATCCGCCGATGCGCAGCGCGGAAAAGTTTTTAAGCGATGCGGATAATTTCTTTTGCATTTTTACGGGCCGGGGCTTTGCTGCGCAGACGATTGAGGATTTCCTTGCCGACGGCGTAAATATCGCCGGCGCCGAGCGTAAAAAAAACATCGTCTTTGTCCAGCTCGCGCAAGGCAATATCGGCCACATCTTCTTTTTTCTCGACAAAACAAGCTTTTTCCGGCGCGTTCATTTTGGCCACGATAGCCCGCGCGTCCACACCGGCGATCGGTTTCTCGCCCGCGGCGTACACTCCGGTCACAAATACGCGGTCAGCGTCGTTGAAACTCTCGGCAAAATCATTGAGAAAATGCATGGTGCGCGAATAGCGGTGCGGCTGAAACACGCAGAAAATCCGGCTGCGCGGAAAAACCCGTCGCGCGGCGGCCAGAGTCGCCTTGATCTCCGTCGGGTGATGCGCGTAATCATCGTAAATTTTCACGCCGCCGCTCGAGCCGATCAAAGAAAACCGCCGTTTCGCTCCGGTAAAAGTCAACAGCGCCTCTTTAATTTTGGGGAAATCCAGCCCGAGCTGCATACTGACCGCCAAAACCGCCAGCGCGTTTAAAATATTGTGTTCGCCCGGAATAGCCAGCTCCAGATCGCCCAGAGCCACGCCGTCTTTGAGCGCCGTGAAAACCGAACCGTGGTCTTTGTAACGGATATTTGCCGCCTGATAATTGACGCCGCCGGACAAGCCAAAAGTTATTACCTTTAGTTTTTTATTTTCACGGATTTTTTCAAATAAAATTTTATTGCCCCATTGCTCCGGGTTCAACACCAGCAAATGCTCCGGTCTTTGCGTCAATTTTTCCACGCAGCCGCGAAATAATTCCACGATCTCTTCCAGTCCGGCAAAATGATCGAGATGGTCTTTTTCGATATTGTTTAAGATCAAAATTTTCGGTTCCAGAAACTGGATCGAGCTGTCCGATTCGTCCGCTTCTGCCACAAAATATTTGGACTGGCCGCAGCCGCCGTTGCTGTTGAGATTGGCCACTTCCCCGCCGATCATGTAAGTGGGGTCCAGACCCAGCCGCGCCAAAATCACCGAAAGCATCGCGGAAGTTGTCGTCTTGCCGTGTGTGCCAGCGACCGCAATGCTCTCCGGGTACAGTGACATCAAGTAACCCAAAACTTGAGCGCGCCCAAAGATCGGCAGGCGCAGATTTTGCGCTTCTTGCAGCTCGGGATTTTTCAGATCGACCGCCGCGGTGTACACGAGCACCTGTGCGCCGCGGATATGCATGGCATCATGGCCGATAAACACTGCCGCGCCCAGTTCTTTGAGACGGATCGTATTGGCGGATTCTTTGCTGTCCGAACCGGAAACTTTGTAGCCCATCGACAGCATGACACGGGCGATAGCCGACATACCACAGCCACCGATACCGACAAAATGAATTCTCTTGCTGTTCGCAATAATATCTTTTAGATCTTTGGCCAAAACAAGGGGATTATATCATAAAACAATAGCGGAAAATTTAACGGTCCAGCGTTGTGTTGTTAATATGTTAAAGCTAACTTATTAACTTACTCTTTATTATTGGTTTTACAACAGGACTACTTCTCAGCGCGGCCATTACATCATTTTTTAATTTTTCTGGTATATCTTGTTCTCTTAAAATAATAGTTACTCCGATATTGTTATCTATTTTTGATATTAAATAATCTTTGGACACAAATTCAGCATCATTGC
>JAIRZV010000151.1 GCA_031267055.1 Candidatus Margulisiibacteriota bacterium
GGCTCGCCTTTTGCGGCGGATCGTATCTACAAAGAGGTGCAAAAACTGCGCGACAAGAAAAAATACGTGGTGGCTTCCGTGGGTAATATTGCCGCATCGGGCGGTTACTATATCGCGGCCGCGGCCAATGAAATTTATGCCAATCCCAGCGCGCTGGTCGGCAGCATCGGCGTGATCGGCCAGACTTTGAAAGCCGGCGGATTGTACAAAGAATGGGGTATCAAGGAAGACACGATCAAGACGGCCGAACATGCGGATATGAACGCGCCGGGGCGCGAGCTTACCGGGGAAGAAATGACGATGCTCCTGCGTTATCAGGCGGTGGTTTACGATCAATTCAAGCTGGCGGTCGCGCTGGGACGCAATCTGCATATCGATGAAGTGGAGCCGCTGGCGCAGGGCAAGATCTACACCGCCAAACGCGCGCAGACTTTGCGCTTGGTTGATAAACTCGGCACATTTAGTGACGCTCTGGAAGCCGCCAAAAAAGGCGCGAAAATAACCGGCCGCGCACGCGTTGTCCGCAATGTGCCGACCGCGAACGGCTGGATGCAATTCCGCTACAATCTAGCCGTGGCGTTGGGTTTGGATAAACTTTCCTTTAACTCAATGCTCAAAAGCGAGCCGGTTTTATTGAAATCTTACATATATTAAAGGGAAAGCCGGAATAGATCGGGGGAGAAATCCATTCCGGCCGTTATGACAAAATTACGCGATTATTTCGATAGTCGGAACCATCAGTTCTTCCGCAAAATTAAGCGTTGGGGTTTCCTCGACAACGGCCGCGGTTCCCAGCGCCATGACGATCAGCGAAATCAGCAATGTTTTTTTCATATCTCTCAACTCCTTTACTTAAATAATTACATAAAGAATTCGCAAGTTCTTTCAAGAAAATGCAGCGATATTTTCCGTTATATTTTTATGATAAAAACTATGCAGTGAGTCGAACTTCACGAGCGTAGCGACGTGAAGTGAGACCCACAAGCGCCGCAGGCGCGACGTGATATTTTCTGTTATATTTTTATGATAAAACTATTTTTTTTTAGCTTTTGAGCTTAAAATAAATCATGTTTTTCAACGCCGCTTTATTCACCGCGCAAAATAAAGTGCTGGCCGCTGTTTCCGGCGGCGCGGATTCTGTTGTCCTGCTGGACTTGCTTTGCGATCTGAAAAAATCTCTTGGTTTCACTCTGGCTGTCGCGCATCTCAATCATCAAATTCGTCAATCCACCGCCGAACGCGACGCGAATTTTGTGGAAAATCTGGCCGCTAAATACGGTCTGCCCTTTCATCTGGGCGTTAAAAATGTGCCGGCTCTGGCCAGGCAATCTGGTCTTTCACTGGAGGATGCCGGCCGGAAGGCGCGTTATGAATTCTTTTTTCAAGAAGCGCGTCTGCATCAATACGACACTCTGGCGCTGGCGCACCATGCCGACGATCAGGCGGAGACGATACTATTTAGATTGCTGCGCGGGGCGGCGGCGAAAGGTCTGTCCGGTATAGCGCCGGAACGCCTCGAACAAAGGGTGCGTTTGCTCCGGCCTTTGCTGCAAGCCGCTAAACAGGAAATCCTCACGTACGCCGCCGCACACGCTCTGATTTTTCAGGAAGACGAGACCAATGCGGATACTGCCTACACGCGCAACAAACTGCGTTTAGAGATTTTACCGCGGCTCAAAGAAATCAATCCCAATTATCAAGAGGGTCTGCGCCGTACGGCAGAAATCTTGCGCGCCGATGACGAGTATCTGGATACTGAGGCGCGGCGGCTGTATACCGAGATCGTTGTGGGCGAAAATCCGGCGTGCATCAAGCTCGACGCCGTGGCTTTGCAGAGTTGCCACCGTGCGCTGGCCAGACGCGTTGTCCGGCTGGCTATCGAGAAACTTTGCGGCGTGCTAAATGACATCTCGCTCAACTATATCGAAAATTTTTTGGACAACGGCCTGACCACGTTCAGCCTTGATGAAGACGGAAAATTGCTGGTCAGCAAGTAGAAATTTATTGATCTAAAGCAGGCCGGGATTGTTTATCGAACCGTTCTGGAAAATCTGATAATCACCCATGTCACCAGCCAGTGCGCCAGCAGAATAATACCCCAGCCGCAAAACGGATAAAGCAGCCAGCCCGCGCTGTGTTGCTGGTTTATTCTGGCGAGGCCAAAAAGAAAAATTATTACCAGGCCGAATAAAACCGCGTGCGCCTGACAGACCAGCTGAAAGCCAAAAAATATAGTCGCCTCGCGAATATTTTCGCGGGTCAACGGCAGTTCGGCGTTGAGCCGGACTATGCGTGCGGCGCGCCATTTTTCCAGTTGCGGCGCGAATCCTGTGAAGGTCAGCAGATAGTGGATTAAGACCACCAGTCCCCACGCCGCGCAGGGTATCAACCAAAAAGTTTCGGCAAAAAGCAGTTTGTTGATGCTGAGCAGCAGCAGAGACACCAGCAGATAAACGCTCAAGTGAAAATAAAACGCCAGCCAAAAAAATAAGCGCGCGGCACGGCGTTTTTTCAGCTCACGTTGTGGCAGATCTTTTTCCAACGGTCCGGGCGTGATCTTGGCCAAATGCGCCTGCCGCCATTCGCGCGCCGTACGCGATTCGATGAAAAAATGAATGCCAAAATGCAGAAAAAGAAATATGCCCCAGACGGAGAGCGGCAGGATAAACCACGGTATTTCCGGCGAAGTGGTTCTATTGACGGCGATCAGCAACGCGTTAATGCCGGCGTAAATAAAAAAATGAAAATAAAAAAAAGCTCTGGAAATAAATTTAGCCAGAGCCTTTTGGCGGGAATCCATTTAGTTTAATATTTTTTGCAACGCCGCCGCGCGGTCAGTTTTTTCCCAGGGGAAAATATCCCGTCCGAAATGGCCGTAAGCCGCAGTACTCCTATAGATCGGCCGTTTCAAATCCAGCGTTGTGATAATGCCTTTGGGCGTCAGGTCAAAAACTTGGGGTAGCGCCGCGGCGATTTTTTCTTCAGCGACTTTGCCCGTGCCGTAAGTGTCCACATTTATGGAGAGCGGCTGCGCGTAACCGATCGCATAGGCCAATTGCACTTCACATTTCTCGGCCAAGCCGGCGGCTACTATATTCTTCGCAATGTAGCGTCCCATGTAAGCGGCTGAGCGGTCGACTTTGGAAGGGTCTTTGCCGGAAAAAGCTCCGCCGCCGTGCGAGCCTACACCGCCGTAACTATCCGCGATTATCTTGCGGCCGGTCAATCCCGTGTCGCCAGCCGGTCCGCCCAGCTCAAAACGGCCAGTCGGATTGATAAGTATCTTGCAGTCTTTACTGCGCTTGTCCGCTGGTATGACCGGATCGATGACCAGTTCGGCAATATCTTTGCGCAGCTGTTCGTTGCTTACTTCGGTGTCGTGCTGATGCGACAGTACTATCGCGGTGACTTTGCCCGGTTTGCCGTCGTCGTATTCCACCGTGACCTGCGATTTGCTGTCCGGCCGCAGGTATTTTATTTTTCCGACCTTGCGCAGCTCGGCGGCTTTCAGCACCAGCGCGTGCGCCAGGTCCAGAGTCAGCGGCAGATAATTTTCCGTCTCGGCGGTGGCGTACCCGAACATCATGCCCTGATCGCCGGCGCCCTGTTCTTTGAACTCCCCTTGACCTTCGGTCACGCCCTGTGAAATGTCCGGCGACTGCTGATGAATATGCACCTCGACCCGACAGGTCGCGGCGTTAAATCCGTACTCGTCTTTATTGTAGCCGATGTCGCTGATGACCTGCCGCGCGACTTTTTCGTAGTCAACTTTAGCGGTCGTGGTGATCTCGCCGGCGATAACCACGAGATTTGTCGTGACCAGCGTTTCGCAAGCCACGCGCGAATTTTTGTCCTGTTCAAGGCAGGCGTCGAGTATCGCGTCAGAAATTTGGTCGGCGACTTTGTCCGGATGCCCCTCGGAAATAGACTCGGAAGTAAAAAAATGTCTTGACTTAATTTTGCTCATTACAGCTCCTTTTTATTTTAATTCATACCTAATAGGTAGGGATTGTACGCTTGTTTTTTCTAAATGTCAATAATTTTTAATTTTCTCGAACTTTTTTGCCAAGTGGCATAAATCTTGCAACATACCCTGTATAAAACTTGGCAAAAAATTTGGAATTTTTGCCGGAGGAGTAAGTTATGAAAAAAACAATTTTGTTTGGGGCCTTGCTGGGCACGTTGCTGGCGGCGGAATTTTCCGCAGAGGCGGTCACTACTATAGAAAGCCCGCTGACCGGTCGGCAAGTACTCACGCAAAACATTACCGAACTGCCGCGCCCGGAAAAAATTTATCAGGATAAATTATTCGCAGAATTTGATTTGCAGACCGCCGAAACTCCGGCCGGATTGCAAATGACCGGCGCGCCGAAAAAACCGGACTCAAGTTTTTCCCGTCTGTTTGTCCAGCTGGACCGAAACAAAAATCTAACCGAATTGCGTCTCTACGATCGGGCGGAGCGAGAAGTGCTTTCGCTTAAGAATACTTACGAGGAGCGGAACGGCGTTTTCCTGCCGGCGCGCACTGAAGTGTTTTTAAGCGAGAGCAAACTCCGTGCCGTCACTGAATACCGCAATGTTCAGTTCAACGAGGCCGCCCAATGAAAAAAATATTCTTGCTTCTATTATTGTGTGCTTGGCTGGCGGCAGAAATACAACCGGTCAATTTGCGTGGTTTGCCGGAACACATGCGCTCTTACAAAAATTATCTGGTGGTTTTTGTGCACGGCATGGGCAGCGATGCCGAAGCTTGGACGGAGTTAAAACAGCGTCTGCCGGAATTAGTCGGCGATCCGGATTTTGCCGGACATCTTTACGCTTATACTTTTTCCGCTCCCAATGCCGCGTATTACGGCAACGCCGCTGAATTAAAAGACTGGCTGGCC
>JAIRZV010000168.1 GCA_031267055.1 Candidatus Margulisiibacteriota bacterium
CATTTCGTTGGGATTGTGCGCCGCGCGCTCGGCCAGCCCCACGCTGGCCAGTTTTTCCAGACCCAGTTTTTTGTTTTTGCTCTGTCCGGCGTAGATCAGCGGCACAGTGACATTGTCCAGCGCGTTGATGCCAGGCAGGAGATGAAATTGCTGAAACACAAAACCGGCCATATGCCGGCGGATGTGACAAAGCTGATCGGCGTTCATTCGCGCGACATTTTTATTGAGAAAAATATATTCGCCATTTTCGGGATTGTCGAGAAAGCCGAGTATGTGTAACAGCGTGGACTTGCCAGAGCCGCTCGCGCCCATGATCGCCACGAACTCGCCCTGCCGAATAGTCAGATCAATGTCTTTCAACGCTTGAAAACTGATTTTGCCGTTGGTGTAAGTTTTGTTGATATGCCGCAGCTCAAGCATAAACTTATCTAGCCCGCGCGCCGCCGCTGTTTCTATTTCTATTGGGCATAAAAGGTGAGCCGCCAGCCGCTCCGCCGCCAGCCGCTCCGCGTCTATCCGCGACTAGCACAATGTCGTTTTCGGTCAGTCCGGAGATTATTTCGATCCGGCCGTTTTGCGCTAGGCCGGTTTGAACAAGTGTTGTTCGCTGTCCGGCCGGAGTTTTGACGAGCACGGATGCGCTGCCTCCGGAGTAGGTCAAAGCTCTCTCCGGTATCAGTAGCGCGTTGTCTTTTTGCAGACGAATAATCTCGATATTGGCGCTCATGCCGGAGCGAAAAATCGCCGGTATTTTATCAGGCGCGATTTCCACAGAATAAATCGTTACATTGTTGACGACGGTGGACTCATAAGAAATTCTTGCGATGCGGCCGGTGATCTGCACGTCGGGATAAGCATCCAGCGTGATGGTCGTTTTTTGGCCGATCTCCACTTTGCCGATGTCAGTCTCGTCGATCTGGGCTTTGACGATGAGTGTGTCGGCCAGCACAAGTATTTTGGTGCTGGTGTTGACAGTCTGGCCGGGCTCTATCGAGCGCACAATGACGCGGCCGGCGATCGGCGCGAGTATGGGGGTTGGTTTATAAACGTCAGACCAGTACTGGATTTTTTCTGCGCCCTGCGCGCTGGCCGCGTCAAGCAAAGCCGCGCGGTCGGTGGAGCTCATCAGCGCCAACTGTTCTCCGGCCTGCACCAGAGTGCCTTCCTGCACGAAAATTTTGTCAATGCGGCCGCTGATCGGCGGGATGATTTCCAGGCGGTTTTGCGGCTCGACAGTGCCGGTGGCTGAAATAACTTCGCGCACCGCGCCGTATTCCGGACGCACTTCACTGTACGTGACGACATTTTTTTGCGCCTGCCGCTTTTGGTAAAAACGGAAACCTCCTGCGGCTACAATAATAATTAACAGCACCAGCCAAAATTTTTTCATTAGAGAGTTTCTCCTTTCGCATTCAGCCAGCTGGCTTCCTGCAATAATGCGTCAATGTGCGAACTTAATTCCTGCTGTTGCGCGTTGATCAGCGCATCTTCAATGATTATCCAGTTGTCAAAAGAAATCAAGCCATTGGCGTACTGTTCAGCGGCGATGGTGCTGCGCTCGGTCGTGGCCTGCAACTGCTCCTGCGCCGCGGCGATACTGTCGCCGGCGTCCAGCAATTTGTCCCAGGCTTCTTCCAGAGTCAGGAGCACTTTTTGTTTGCTGGCGTCTAATTCCAGAGCCTGAATTTTTTCCTGCAATTCAGCGCCGCGCACCGAATTGCTTTTTTTGCCGCCGTCAAAAAGATCAAAACTCAAACTGCCGCCGAGTGACCAGCTGCTGTCTTCACTGTTCGCGCTCTCGCCGTTGACCTGACTTTGCGACCAGTTTTTGCCGAGACTGCCGCTGAGATAGACCGATGGTATATAAGCGGCCTGGGCGATGGCCGTGTCGTACCGCGCGCTGTCCAGTCTGGCGGCGACGGATTGCAAAGTTGGCGATTGATTTAAAAGCGTCAGCATGTCCGGCTGATCATTTGGATCGGTGGCAATGCGGAAATTGTCGGTGATTTGCAGTTCCTGCGCCGCCGCGTCCACGCTGAGAGTTTGCGCGAGTTTTTGTTTGTTTCTTTCCAAGCGGCGTTCCAACTGTTTTTCCGCCAATTCGGCTTTGGTCAGATTGGCTTTGGCAGTCAGCAGTGAGCCGCGATGCTCCAGACCGCCGGAATAACGCAGCTCGACTAATTCATACTGCTGGCGGCGGCGCGCCGTGACTGTTTGAGCCAGCTCGAGAGACTGCTGGGTTTGCAGCAACGCGCAAAACTCCTGGCGCAGCTGCAGGCGCAAGTTTATTTCCGCGATCTGATAATTTAATTCTTCAGCGGCCAGAGCGAGTTTGCCCTGCTCTAGGCGCGGCCAGGTCTGCGCGTCGTACACCTGCTGCTGCGCCGAAAGCCGCGCGCTCTCGGACTGGCGCGGCGAAGCTTGGCCCAGGTCTTCGTCCTGTCCCGCACTGGCGCCAAGATTGGCGCCGAGACTGCCGCCAAGCTGCGGATACAGGCCGCTGTACAGAGCGTCCAGACTGATTTTTTTGGCGTCCACTTTGGCGCGCGCGGTCTGCAAAGCCAGATTATTTTTTTTGGCTTCCGCCAAGCAATCTTCCCAGGTGTACATTTGCGCCAGAAGCGCGGAGCAGAGCAGAGCGGCGGACAGCAAAAGTTTTTTCATAATTGATATACAATTCTAGCAGAAAAAAGTTCCCGCGCTGGCTTCTTAAAAATCGATCAGACTTTTGACTGTGACGCCGAGAGCTTGGGCGATCTTGAGCAGTGTGGGCACGGAAACTCTGGCTGTGCCGCGGGAGATGCGGTAGTAAAAAAGCAGGCCGACGTCCAGCTCATTGGCGAAATCTTCTTTGGTCAGTTTTTTCTCCAGACGAAAACTCTCGATTTTTTGTCCGAGCTGCACCAGCTCCGGACAAATCACAGTGGAATACTCTTTATGCCAATCTCTGCGTAATGGCGTTAGGTTTTCATTTTGCTTTGCTGATTTTTTACGCATTTCTCATTATCACATGTGCTAATTTTCCATAGGCTAGATTGAGTTAGCTTGACATTTAATACCTCATGCGTTATACTTATCGCATGAGGTAGTTAGTGTTTTAAAAATATGAGGGGGTATGTTTATGGCTAATAATTACACAGACAGTTTTGCGGGAGATCCATATTATATTTTGAAAGGCGAACAGCTTTCTGCGGCAGGTATGACCGCCGCGCTGAATACCAAAGAAAAAGTTGCCAATAAACAGATTTGTTCGGCGACTACAGGCGATACAGCGGACACTTTGACCAATGCTAGTTCCAGCGACAGCTATTATCCGACCTCAAAACTGGTCGGGAAAAATCTTGATACTTTAAGTACTACGATAAGCACTGGTTTGAACGGCAAGCAGAATACAATTACCGCCGGCACGGCTAATGATATTTTAACCAAAACAACAACAGCCGGAACTCTCGGCACATTGACCAAAACAACAGCTGTGGCTGCTACGGCTAGCGCCAGCGATGACAAGATACCCACAGAAAAAGCAGTAGCCGCCGCTTTGGGTGGCAAACTTAACGCCAGCGACCTGGATACACTGGATACCGACGTAAGTACTTTAAAAACTACCGTGACCGGTTTACAAAAATTACTACCGGTAGGTACGATTCTGATGTTCGACGGGACAGGCTGGCAAGACAATGAAACTATGGTCGGCTGGTACAGATGCATAGCGGACAACAGCGGCCAGGGCGTGCCAGATCTTAGCTCTCGTTTTATCCTGGGATCGACTACTCGTGGACAGACCGGCGGCTCCAACGCTCTGACCGCCGCTATGCTACCGAAACATACGCACTCCATTTATACCGACGCGACAAAAGACACAGCTAGAACCGCTAACAAGACTTTGACAGGCTATATAAGTGGAGCATATGGTTGGCCGTACAGTTCAAAGATAGGCGGAACATCTGGTATTTGTAGTATAACTAACGAAAATTCCTATAATGGAATTAAGGATGTTGATGTTGATAATGCCCGCATTTATATAGATGCCACGCACAATCACACCGGTAGCGCCAGTGCTGATAACAGTACCACGACAGACACCAACACTAATAATATGCCGGCGTATTACACGGTGATCTATATTATGCGGGTGCGGTGAGGTGTGTGATTAAATCATGTTATAATTAACGCATGGTTAAACTGATTGTTAAGAACACAGAAGTTCAGGTTATACAAATCAATAATATTGATTATATTTCGCTAACAGATATTGCAAAATTCAAAACCGCAGAGCCAAATACTGTTATAGGCAACTGGATGCGTAACCGTAATACTATTGAATTTTTGGGTATATGGGAGCATTTATATAACCCTAAATTTAAACCCCTCGAATTCGAGGGGTTTAAAAAACAGGCTGGCTTAAACGCCTTTACATTATCTCCCCAAAAATGGACAGCAAGTACGAATGCGGTTGGTTTAATAGCAAAATCAGGCAGGTCTGGTGGGACTTATGCTCATAAGGATATTGCTTTCAAGTTTGCCAGTTGGATTTCGGTAGAATTTGAACTATATATTGTCAAAGAATTTCAGCGGCTCAAAGCAGAAGAACAGAAATTACTTGGCTGGACGGCCAAGCGAGAATTGACCAAAATCAATTACCATATTCACACAAATGCAATAAAACAGAATTTAATACCGGTAAAACTAACTCCGCAACAAACTTCAATTGTATACGCTAGTGAAGCAGATGTTTTGAACATGGCATTATTTGGTAAAACAGCCAAACAATGGCGCGTGGAAAATCCTGATTTGAAAGGCAATATCCGAGACTATGCAAGCATTAATGAATTGATTTGTCTTTCTAATTTGGAGAATTTAAATGCCGTTTTTATAAATGAAAATATTTCTCAAACAGAGCGATTGACTAAGCTGAACCAAATAGCAATTCAACAAATGAGCGTGCTTCAAGAAATAGGAAGCAGAAAACTCTTAAAATAATGACGTGAACAGAGCTAATCGCAAAGCCAGCCTCGGGAGCTTGGCGGTTATGCGATCAATGATCTCAGCACTAATTCTGCCGAATTGGCTTTGACAGATTTTCAAAGTAATAATCTTATTCTATATTGTTTTCGAAGTCCGACATTCTTGGCTTCGCAATCGTGACACATTTGTGCTACAATAGTGTCATCTTTTCAGAGAGGAGTTATTATGAAATTTCTATCTATTCGTGAATTAAGAACTTCGACCAATAAGCTCAAAAGTCTGCTGGCCAAAAACGGTAATATCATAGTCACCACAAATGGCAAGCCGGTGTCTTTGATGCTGCCTGTTAATGAAGCCAATATGGAGGAAACGTTATCCGCTGTGCGGCAGGCTGAAATGTTGCGTCTGATCAGTAGTATGCAGATGCAGTCCGTAAAAAATGGCACGGATAAAATGACTATGGCGGAAATTGATGCGGAAATCGCCGCCTACCGCCGTGAACGCCACGCCAAAGAACGCTTGGCGGCCTGATGCAGAGAGTTGTTTTAGACACGAATATTTTGGTGTCCGCCTTGTTAAAGCCGGCAAGCAAACCTGCGGAAATAATTCGAGCCATGGCGATGCAGAAAATTTTGGTATTTTACAATCAGGCTATTTTCATGGAATACGAAGCTGTTTTGCCGCGCGCCAAGTTTGGTTTTGCTGCGACTGATGTTAGCTATTTGCTGCGGCTTTTTCAGCTGCAAGGTGTGCTACTAAAACCGGATAGCGGCGCTCGACCTCTGCCGGACGAAAGCGACCGGATATTTTATGACACAGCTAAAGTGGCCGGGGCTTATTTGGTCACGGGCAATATCAAACATTATCCCAGAGCTGCGTTTATCGTAACGCCGGCCGCGTTCCGGCAAATGGTCGCAGGTTAAAAATCGATCAAGTCGTGCACTTTAATATTTAGAAAATCCGCGATTTGCTTGAGCCGAAGAACGCCCGGTGAGATATTGCCATATTCCAACCGATAAAGATAATACTTGGAAACATTGGCCTCAATGGCAAAACGATCACGGTTGTAGCCGCGTTTCTCTCGGTAGTACTTGACCTTGTCACCCAGTTTTTTCAGCGCGGGATCTTTGATTTTGGTAATAGTCATCAGCAGGCGCTCCGTTTGTAGAAAAATATTGACAATTCTCTAACAGGTGTTACAATTTAGTCCGTACATAATAGTGAACGATTATTTTTTAAGAGGGGGAATTTTTATGGCTGACAATTACACAGACACAACAGACACGAATTTTAAAGGGGAGCCTTACAATATAGACACTGGTAAACCTCTTTCGGCCGAAGGTGTGAGAAATGCTTTGCATACTAAAGAAAACGTGTCGAATAAAATAACCACCATAAATAACCAATCAACCGACGCGCAATATCCGTCAGCCAAAGTGATTTATGATACTTTGAGCGGAACAAACAATGATATAGTGCATAAAGCCAATGCAGAAACTATCACCGGCGTAAAAACTTTCGGTACGACAACCGCGGCGGCTGAACCCCTGCTGGGTATGGCTAAAACAACTGGTGCTACCAATAGCGGCACGAAATTTGCCACTGAGGCGCAGGTATATAGTCTTGCACAGGAGTTAACGGCGGCATTGCTGCCGGTGGGCATGATACTGGCTATGTCCGTAAGCAGTTGGACAAACGCTGGCGCAACTTTCCAAAGCAAATGGCGTGTCTGCGACGGCACAGGCGGCACACCAAACTTAAGCGGTAGATTTTTACGCGGTGGGACGAGCACCGATGCTGCGACCGGCGGCGCGGACAGCCAGAGTATAACGCTGACAACATCCAACTTGCCGGCGCACAATCATACTATGCAGGATGCCGGAGATCACACCCACTATCCGCAACCATTTGATGGCAGAATGAATTTTGATGCTTGTGGCGGTGGCAGTGGTGCCCCAATGGGTATAGGCTATGGAGATAATATGTATGCTGGGAATACAACAACTTTAACCTTAAGCTCTGCTGGCAGTCATGCGCATACTATAAATAACTCAGGCGGCGGTGTTGCTTTTACCGTAAACACCGTGCCGGCGTATTACACCGTGATTTATGTAATGAAAGTAGCCTAAATTCGTTCAAATACAACTACAACCTGAAGCTCGGGAACTTTTTCCCAGCGAAAATTGTATAATCCCTAAATGCCGAAAGCAGATAATTACGCGGCGAGGTTTAGAGCCGGAGATGCCGCGGCTTTTAAAGAGCTGTACGAAGACACTTCGGTTCTGCTGTACCGCGTAGTTTTCCGCTTGACCGGCTCGCGCGAGGACGCCGAGGATATTTTGCACGACGTGTATATCAAGGCGTATCAAGCGCGGCGGTCGTATCGGCCGGAGCGGTCGGGTTTGCAGACCTGGCTGTATAGGATAGCCGTGAACCACACGCTCAATTTTTTGAAGCGCAAAAAATGGCTGAGTGGCAATCTGGTTAATTTGTTTAGGCGCGGCGAGGCGGAAGATGTGGCCGAGAGTTATGCTGACGCGGCGGAAGGTGAGGCGCTGCAAAAGCTTTTGCAGGAAGTGCCGGAAAATTACCGTGTCTGCGTGGTGTTGCGCGATATAGAAGACCGGCCATATGACGAGATTGCGAAAATCTTAAATGTGGAATTGGGCACTGTGAAGTCGCGGCTAAGCCGCGGCCGGCAAATGCTCAAAGATTTATATGAAAACGAAAGGAGCAGTTTGTGATGAAAAAAGATTTAAAAAAGGATTTAAATAAATTGAAAAACAACGCCATCGCGCCGCGTTTTACGCTCTGGCTGCGTGTCGACGATACGCTGCGCCGTAGGAAATCCTGGCTGACGCAGTGTTACCGTGGTCTGGCTCTGGCCGCGACAGCCGCCTGCGCGGTGCTGGTTTTTACCGGACAGGGCTACTATCAGCGTTATCAATTAGACCAATATCTCTCGCAAATGTTTGTCTACACGCCCAATCCAGTGGTCAGCGAATACGGAACTTTTATCTAACGCGGATTGTATAACAAATAGTACGAAAATTATAAAGGAGGCTTTATGGGAAAAATAAAAATCGGTTTGGCGGTAATGTTTTTGGCGGCGGCAGTTTGCGCGGCGCCGGGTGACAAGGAAAAAGGCAGTCACTCCGGAGAGTTTTTTAAAGAATTAAATTTGACCGAAGTGCAGACCCAGCAGCTGGAGAACAATCGCAAGACGGCGACGAAAGCCATGCGTGACAATCAAGAAAATGCGCGCAAAGAATACGGCAATTTATTCGACGAGCTGGCCAAAGATAATCCTGATGCCGGACGGATCGCGCAGATCAAATTAAATATTTTGGCTCTGGAATCCAAACGTTTGGACAGCATAATTGACAACAACAGCGGCTTGAAAAATGTTTTGACCAAAGAGCAATTTGCCAAGTTTCAAGAAAAACAAAAGGACCGCGACAAAAAGTGGAAATCCACTAAGACGGAAAACAAACAAGACAAATAAACGGAATTACAGCAGCGTTTGGAAATAGGCGATAGTTTCTTTGAGTCCCTCCGGCAAAGAAACTTTTGGCTGCCAGTTCAGTTCTTTTTTGGCCAGCGTGATATCCGGCCGACGTTGTTGGGGGTCATCCTGCGGCAGCGGCTGATGCGTGATTTTGGATTTGCTTTTGGTTAATTTCAAAATCTGCTCGGCTAATTCCAGCATCGTAAATTCTTCCGGATTGCCGATATTGACCGGCCCGGTAAAATCCTGACGGGACTGCATCATGGCCACGAGCGCGTCGATGAGATCGTCCACATAGCAAAAAGAGCGCGTCTGGCTGCCGTCGCCGTAAATCGTAATGTCTTCGCCACGCAGCGCCTGCATAATAAAATTACTGACCACGCGGCCATCATTGGGATGCATGCGCGGCCCGTAAGTATTGAAAATGCGTACGACTTTGATGTCGATATTGTTCTGGCGGTGATAATCAAAAAACAAAGTTTCCGCACAGCGTTTGCCTTCGTCGTAGCAGGAGCGAATGCCGATCGGATTGACATTACCCCAATAGCTCTCCGTTTGCGGATGCACGGACGGATCGCCATACACTTCGCTGGTCGAGGCCTGCAAAATGCGCGCGCGCGTGCGCTTGGCCAGCCCCAGCATATTGATCGCGCCGTGCACGCTGGTCTTGACGGTCTTGACCGGATTGTACTGATAATGCGGCGGACTGGCGGGGCAGGCGAGATTGTAAATCTGATCGACTTCCACGAAATACGGCAGAGTGACGTCATGCCGCGCGATTTCAAAATACGGATTGCCGATGAGGTGTTCGATATTGCGTTTTTGGCCGGTGAAAAAATTGTCGAGGCAGACCACATCCATTTTTTCGCGCAGTAAACGCTTGCAAAGATGACTGCCCAAAAATCCGGCGCCGCCGGTGACTAAAACACGCGAATTTAGCGCGTATGTACGTCCGCTCATGGGGTTAGTATACTACATAAATCTATGCGCGCGCATCCGCATTACAATCCATTTAACGTCCGCGAGCCGGCGGAATATCCCGATTGGACAAAAGTTTTTGCGCGAACGGAACAGCCGCTGGATTTGGAGATCGGTTTTTCGACCGGACGCTGGCTGATCCAATACGCCAAAACTTTTCCGGAGCGTAATATCGCCGGTCTGGAAATCCGCGCCAAATTTATCGAGCATGTGCGCGGCAAGCTCACGGCGGAAAATCTGGCCAACGCTTATGTGTTGCAAGCCAACGCCGCCACAGCTCTGCGCAAATTATTCGCGCCGCAGAGTTTGAGCCGCGGTATAATCATGTTTCCCGATCCGTGGTATAAACCGCGGCATCTCAAACGCCGCGTGATCAATCCAAAGTTTTTAACAGAATTGGCGGAATGTCTGGTCAGCGGCGCGGAGCTGCATATCGCCACTGATCAGCAAAATCTGGCTGAGGCTATGCTGGCGGATCTGGCGACAGCGCCGGAGTACCAAAATAAATACGCGCGCTACGCGCCGGAAAATTTCGCGGGGCTGATGACGGACATCGAATTGTATAATCTGAAATGCGGCCGGAAAATTTATCGCTTAGTTTTTGTCCGCTGTTAATTGAGCGAGCGTTTTGTTGCTGGAAACCAGCGAGCCTACCGAAGCGAGAATGGTTTTGGCTTCGGCCAGCTCAGCCTGAATATCGCGATATTCCTGCTCGGCGCGTTTAAATTTATAGTCCAGCTGAATATTTTTTTCCTGCTCGGCGCTGTAAGATTCAATGACGCGGTTCATTTCCTGCATGGCGGTCTCGCGGGACTCGATCAAAGATTTTTTTTCTCTTTCTAGTTTTTGAATCGTTTCTTCCAGAGCGGCGACGCGGTCGGTTAGAGCTTTGGCGCTATTTTTCAGCGTGGTTATTTCTTTGGTGGCCAGATTGTTGGTGTCCTGCAGGAACTCGATTTGTTTAAGCAGTTCGATTTCACGGGCGGCGGATTTTTCAATGGTCCTTTTGGCAACGGAAATTTCTTGGTGCAAATGTTTGTTGTCCGCTTCAGCTTTGATGTACTCGCTGCTTTTGGCGACTATCAAAGCGGTTTTTTCCTGCAACAGATTCTGCAAATGCTCGACCTGAGCGGCTTGCTCGGCCAGCATTTTGTCTTTGACATCCAGCTTGACCTGCATCTGCTCAATTTGTTCAGCCAGCAATTGGTCTTTGGCGTCCAACTCAGACTGCAATCTTTGCACACCTTTGTCGCCGGCTAGATCGGCTTTGAGCTGCTGCACTTCTTTTTCGGCCGCGCCGAAATATTCCTTGGCCAGCGCGATTTTTTCGCGCAACATCTGGATCTCTTCCTGCGGCGTAAAAGCGACGATGCGGTCGACCTCGACCAAGCGTTCTCTGATGCGGAAATGCGCCTGCCGGTAGCTTTTTTCCACGCGCTCTTTGTCTTTGAGCGCAGTCAGAGTCAGCTCATTTTGTTGAATTTTGGCGAAATCCTCGGCTTTGATAATAGACATAACCGGAGCATTATAGCAAAGATACCCGGTATTGCAATGCGAAAATCAGGGTTTCCTAAGGTGAGGGTTTGTATTATATTACCGTATTATGGCGCAGATCAAAACAGTAAAACGTTTGTCCGAGAATGTATACCGCTTGACGGTGGCCGCGCCGGAAATCGCCGCCAAACACCAGGCCGGCCAATTCATCATTTTGCGCATAGACAAAAGCGGCGAGCGCATACCGCTGACTATCGCGGACAAAGATATTGCCGCAGGGACGATCGATTTGATCGTGCAGGCGGTGGGCAAAACCACGCATCAATTAGTTAAGCTGAAAGCCGGCGAGAATATTCTCGATCTGGCGGGACCGCTGGGTTTGCCGACGCAGATCGAAAAACTCGGCACGGTGGTCATGATCGGCGGCGGGGTGGGGACTGCGCCTCTGTATCCGATCGCCAAAGGTTTCCGGCAAATCGGTAACAAAGTTATAACTATTCTCGGCGCGCGCAACAAAGACCTGCTGATTTTGCCGGAGGAATTTGCGGCCTTGAGCGATGAGCTGATCCTGATGACCGACGACGGCTCGCTGGGCGAAAAAGGTTTGGTCACGCACGCTCTGCAAAAATTAATCGACCAAAAAGTTGAAATAAAAAAAGTCGTGGCGATCGGGCCGTTGCTCATGATGAAATTCGTCGCGGAGCTGACCAAAAAATATAATATCCCGACAGTTGTCAGCTTAAATAGTTTGATGATCGACGGCACCGGCATGTGCGGCGGCTGTCGCGTGCGCGTCGGCGCTGAAACAAAATTTACCTGCGTGCACGGTCCGGAATTTGACGGGCATCTGGTCGATTTTGACGCTTTGCTCAAGCGTGCAAACACTTACAAACACGAAGAACAGTGCCGGTTAACTGAATATCTCAAGGGGTAAACATGGCCGAAAAAATTGCCAGACAGAGAAAACCAGAGCAAGCCCCGCAAGTTCGCCGGACAAATTTTCTGGAAGTGGCTGGCAATTACTCACCGGAGCAGGCGCGTTTGGAAGCCGGACGCTGTCTGCAGTGTAAGAATCCGGCCTGCGTATCGGGCTGTCCGGTCGGCGTACAAATCCCGCAATTTATTCAACAGATCAAAGACGGCGCTTTTGCCAGGGCTTATGAGATCATCCGCGCGGATAATTATTTGCCGGCGGTCTGCGGTCGTGTCTGTCCGCAAGAAACCCAATGCGAGGGACGTTGCGTGCTCGGCAAAAAAGGCGAACCGGTGGCCATTGGCAATTTGGAAAGGTTCGCGGCGGATTGGGCGGCGGTAAATACCGCCGCGGAAACGCGTGAATTCGCGTTTCCGCGCGCGTCGCGCGCCCAATCCGCCGCGAAGATTGCCGTGGTCGGTTCGGGGCCGTCGGGCCTGACCTGTGCCGCGGAATTAAACGCCGCGGGTTTCGACGTGACTGTTTTTGAGGCTCTGCATGAATTGGGTGGCGTATTGGCTTATGGCATACCGGAATTCCGCCTGCCCAAAGAAATAGTCCGCCGCGAAATAGAAAATTTGTCCGCCGCTGGCGTGCGTTTTGAGACGAACGCGGTTATCGGCAAAATACGCACGATCGACGAACTGCTCCAAGATTTTGCCGCGGTGTACATTGCCAGCGGCGCGGGATTTCCGTCCTTTATGAATATCACTGGCGAGGATTTGAATGGCGTGTATTCCGCCAACGAATATCTGACGCGGCTCAATTTGATGAAAGCCTATCAATCCGGCGCGGACACGCCAGTCTTAAAAGGCCAAAACGTTGCGGTGATCGGCGGTGGTAATGTGGCTCTGGACGCGGCACGCAGTGCGTTGCGTCTCGGCGCTACGCAGGTCTATCTCATCTACCGACGTTCGCGCGCGGAAATGCCGGCGCGCCGCGAGGAGATACAGCACGCCGAGGAAGAAGGCTTAAAATTTTTGTTCCTGCATAATCCGGTACAATATCTCGGCGACGAAAAAGGTTTTGTGCAAAAAGCGCTTCTGCAAAAAATGACGCTGGGCGAACCGGATGCTTCTGGCCGCCGCCGGCCCGTGCCGGAAACCGGCAGTGAATACGAATTGGCGGTGGATACGGTGATAGTCGCGGTCGGCACGCAGGCCAATCCGATACTCAAAGACACGACGCCGGATCTGCCAACCGACAAACGCGGCTATATAATCATCGATGAAAACGGACGTACTGCCAAAAAAAGCGTTTGGGCCGGCGGCGATATTGCCAGCGGCGCGGCGACTGTCATCCTGGCGATGGGTTCAGGCAAACGTGCGGCTAAATCTATAGGAAAGTATGTTCGTTCTGCCTGAATAGCGCTAAGAGAGCGGCGCGGTCAATAAGGACTGAATTGAAATAGTCTGCCGAAAGCCACTTTATTGCCATTTTTCACGAAGTATACTATATTACCGAAACTTAATTGTTCACAAATCCGGAGGTAATTACAAAAGTGTCCAGCGAGCCGAAACTGTCCCAGGACTTGCAAGATTTTATCAAACTATGGAAAGACAAA
>JAIRZV010000030.1 GCA_031267055.1 Candidatus Margulisiibacteriota bacterium
TTGCATGTGTTAGGCACGCCGCCAGCGTTAATCCTGAGCCAGGATCAAACTCTCATTTAATAATAACCATTTGCAGTTACGCAAACGGCGAGTTTTATCTCTGACAGGTTATAGAAACAGCAATTACGCTGTTTCCCCGTTAAAAGAAAATTTTTTGAAAAAATTTACAAAAAAAATTCGTACTGGCATGTTTCAAATAACTAATGGGAATCAGTTATTTGCCGGTATTCAGTTTTCAAAGATCGTCCCCGTGAAAAGGGAGCGCCATACTAGCATGCTGTCCCACCAGCGTCAAGGATTTTAGAGTATCAAATACAATCCTGCCAGCGGGTCATTTTTTTACGCAGATCGATCTGCCGGCCGTCGATAAAAAAAGTCCCGTCGCCCTTGGCGTGAAAAGCGCGCTGCTCACGCCGCGCCGGATTGTGCCAGGCCGCGACGCCCTGCAGGACGAACAATTCGCCACCGTTGATGTTAAGTTTTTTGAGCAGTTTACATTCCAGATTTTTTAAACACTCGCCGATCAGCGGCGCCTTTACTTTCGTGGCCGGACGGGGTGTCAGTTTAAATTCGGCAAATTTGTCTACCTCATCACCGGAGCAGTTGCCAATAGCAACAGTTTTTTCCAACAAATCCGCGCCGGGTATGGCAAAGACACATTCTTTGGTCTGGAGCAAAGCGCGGTAAGAACAGTCCCACGGCCCCAGCATCACACCGACCAGCGGGCTGAAATCCATCGACATGGTGCAGCTGGTGGTCATTATATTATTTCGTCCCTGATAAAAAGTGCTGAGCAAAACGACCGGGCCTTCTTCCATAAAAGTAAAAGCCCTGTGCAGGGGAAATTTCCGCAGAGTATTTTTAGCGCCGCGCATCAGGTTTATTTTAGCGCAGCGACTAAAAAAGGGAAATTGTTATACTTTCCTCAAAAATGACAAGCAGGTGCTTAATAGTATATACCTATAAAAAAGAGAGCGAATATCTTTGCCACCGCGCGTCGTGGACTCTCACTTAACTTCGCGGCTGCGCCACTTGTTAAGTTCGAGCCAAAACGCGCTTATGGCAAAATATTCGCTCTCAAAATATTTACCGTGCTCGACTCCTAAGTTTTGTTATTCCGCGCCGTACTCGCAGAAAGATTGAAGTTCCTCGTTACACACAATACATATTAAGGCTCTAACTGATCAAGAGCAGGCCACGTGCCAAAAGGGATACCAGCCTCCCGTAATACGTTTTTTACTTCATCAGAAACAATGCTGTTACCTTGAAGCATGACTAGTGGCTCTCCTTTTTCATTTTTTAGACCTGAGAACAAATCATCTATTTTTATGTCGTCTTCCAAACCCAGCTTTGCAATAATGTCTCTGGCTTTAGCGACATTTTCTCCGTATTGCTTTTTTTGTTCCGTAGTCAGTATCAAGTTGTCACGTGAAGACTTACTTAATACTCTTGCAGCAGACAGCGCCTCTTCTACAGACTCCAAAGGAGAATCAGCAGCAGCAAAAGCAGAAGTAACAGCAGAAGCAACAGCTATTAAATTAAGCCTGTCACGTTCAGTTATAATCTTATCAGCTATAATCTTATTATCATTTCGTAAAGATATCATTTTTTCGGGACTACTTTTTGCAGGCAACGAGACAAAATTCGGCACATCTTTTTTAGCAATATTGAATGAACCATTTATATCTTCATGCACTACATTAAAACCCTGTTCTTTAAGAGAATTGACATAAGTTTTTAGGGCACTTCTCGCTTCATCGCTTTCGGGCGTTACTATATAGTTTTGACCGTCATTTTTGACAATAAAGTCACGGCCGTTACCTAAATCATTCAATTTATTTCTTATTGTTAGGTCTTTCTTGTCTTCAACTTTAAACCCATATTCACCACCCGTTGTTCCTCCTACTGCTGGACTATCCGTATATAAATATCTCATAGTTGCCTCCTAAAAATTTTGTTACTATATGTATACCCTATTTTTTAAAAATTATACCTGTATATATTTGAGTTTTATGCCGCGCCGATCAGCCACATGCCGCGTTCGCGGAAAGCCGGTATGGTCTGGCGGCGGGCTTTGTTGAGCAAGGCGCTGACGTTTTGTCCGGTCTGTCCGGCCAGCGCGGTTAATTTGATTATTTTTTGACTGCGCAAATAAGCCAGCCGCTTATGCAGAGACTCGGTCAGCAGCCGCGCCAAAAGTTCCGTAAAACCCGTGTATTTGTTTTTGTCATTTTGGTATTCCGTAAATAAAGCATAATAATTTTTTTGTTTGTTTTTGTTTTGAATAATGACAGGCGGCAGACCGCGCTGAGACAATTGCAGATTGAGCAACACGCGGCCGATGCGCCCGTTGCCGTCGCAGAAAGGATGTATCGATTCAAATTCCGCATGAAATCTGGCGATTTTAGCCAAAAAGTACAATTCGTCCGCTCCGTGATATTCGTCCAGCAATTTGGCGAGTAGCTCGGGCACCCGCTGCGGATCGGGCGCGATATGGCGGCTGATGCGCACCCACTCACTGCCATGCCGGAAACGTCCGCGAATATCATCATCAATATCGTTCAGCAACAGATGGTGCAAAAATAAAATATTTTCTTTGTTCAAAGGCAAGGCGGGATTTTGTGCCAGATACTCTTGCACCTTTCCCAGATTTCTGGCTTCAAAAAATTCACGCGCGCTTATTTCGCGCGGCATTTTTTGCTCCAGCAAAATTTTTTCCGTTTCTTTTAAGGTCAGCGTGGAGTTTTCAATGGCGTTAGAGTTGTAGACCATTTCCGGCAGTTCCCGCTGCTCGATGAGGCGCAGTAAACCCTCGCGGCCACGCGCTAAAATATGGTATTCCCGGCCAAGTTGATTTATATAATCTTTTTGTGGTTTGTTAATCATAGGCATATTTTAAATAGATTAACGTTTTCTGTCAAATAAAACGTTAATTTTAACCAAAAATAGATTAAATTAACACAAGATAGAAAAAATAAAGGCCGTATATATTTCACCACGCCGTATTATGCTATAATTTGTCCTTAAAAATGCAGGAACTTTTCTCGATAAATTGCGCCGATCTGGCTAAGATCAAAAAACTTCCGCCGCGGGATCAGGGGCATTATTTGCCATTTAATACTTATCCGCACGGCTGTCCGCTGGGTGGTTTTGGCACGGGCACGATCGGCCGCTCACCGTACGGTGACTTTAATATCTGGCACATCAAGATCGGCGCGCATATCGCTGAGGAACTCAAAGCCTGTTGTTTTCACGTCTATCAAAAAGACAGCAAAAAAACTTACGCCAACACGCTGACCGCGCGACCATATACGGACACAGCGCTGCGAAATTTCGCGCCGCCTTTCGCCGCCAAACACGCGCGCTACTCCGCCGCTTACCCCAAAGCTAAATACGTTTTCGATGATCCTCAGCAGCCTGCGGAAATTATCTGCGAACAATACTCGCCGACGCTGCCGCATAATTATCGGGAGACCAGTTATCCGGTCGCAGTTTTCGAGCATACGGTGCGCAATAAGACCGCGGAAAAAATCGAAGTCGCGCTGGCTCTGAGCTGGGCCAATATGACCGGCTGGGGTTTTGAAGATCAGCGGCCGGGCGTGCAGGACAACTGGTTTAGTTTTATTAAAAACAACCAAAACCGCCGGCATAAATTGCGCACAGATCGGAAAATGACAGCAGTAATTATGGGCAACCCGGCGGATACCGAGCAAAGCAGTCGTCAGGCGAAGCCGAGATGTCGAACTGCCCTGCGCGAAATGGACGGCGAGATCGGTATTGCTGTGCTGGCGGAAGGGACGGCCAAAACTTCCGCGCAGACTTATTTTTACCTGCAGGGCGCCGGCAAAGAATTTAAAAGTTTTGCGAAAACCGGAATTCTTAGCGGAAAAAATCCACCCGGCCTGCTCGAACAGCAGAATTACGGCGCGGCTGTGGCCGGCAAAGTTACGCTGGCCGCCGGCGAAACGCAAAAAATAACTTTTCTGCTCGTCTGGGATTTGCCGGTCGCGCATTTCGGCGC
>JAIRZV010000040.1 GCA_031267055.1 Candidatus Margulisiibacteriota bacterium
TAGAGCTGTGTGGGCAGTATGCGACGGCGCCTCCGGCAGTGGCACACCCAATCTGGTCGGCAAATTTCTGCGCGGTGCGGATTATCCGGCTGGTGAAACAGGCGGCGCGGACAGCGTAACTCTGACCGAAAATCATATACCGGCGCATACACATGGATACGGAACATTGTCAGCCACACAAGGCACAACTGCAGCCACCGGCGGGAATCATAATCATGGTTTTTCGATAAATTCGATATACAATGACGCTGGGTGGACATCTAGTAGTGGATATTTAAATCCAGATGTTACAAATCTCAGTGCTATTACCCCGAAAAATTTTACAACCAGCAATGACGGTGGTCATACGCATTCCATTACTGGAAACACAGGTAGTTATGGCAAAGCTAGCGCTGCGATTACCGCTGTCCCGACAGTACCAAGTTATTATACGGTGATCTATATCATCAAAGTGGTGTAGAGATTTTCGCTATGGACAAGCGGACATTACTGTTTTGAATTCGTTTGGCTTGAGACGCATAGATACCATCTTGCAGCGAAAATTACAAATTGTTTACAAATGTGACTACATCCGTTCGCTCTTTACCGAGAGCTTGGTCAGTAATATCAATCGCTGGTTGAAAAATGCTCAAGTTTCCCTCGAAGTGGTTAAATTCGTTTATTAGAGTCTTCTTGGATGTCAACCGGATACGATTGCGAATCTGAGTAATGTTATTTTCATCTGGATACGCAGCACTTATAATTTGTCCTAGTTGTTTGCTGTGGTTGGTGTTAATTCCGAATCTCTCAACCAGTTTCTTTTCTACTAAAAGGCGTAAAAACAGGTATGTGAACGAATGACGCAAGGTTTTATCCAGCAATGGATATTGATCGGGGTCGAGAATTCGAACACCATCCACCGTTTTGGCGAGTATGTCAGGAACAGAAACTTCGTAAGCGTTCGGCAATACACCACCATTGCTCCCAAACAACGTTTTATAAATATCTGCCACATCCACTTTATCTGTTTTGTATCCATGCATTAACTGTGTCAACTTGTTAAATACAGTTGTATTATTTATTATATTGGCGTAACCTCGCATAAATGGCACCATAGAAATGAGAAATAATTCAGCGTTCTGAATATGGGAAAAAATATTATTCCTAAAAGCCGAGAGTAGTTTTTCGAGGCTAATCAACATTTCTTGTTCATTTTGATTCAACGCGATAAAGCCATTCTCCTCACTATCGGTGTTGTTCAGCAAATAGAGTTTGTAACAATGCTTGTATTGGCTTTCAAGTAAGCGCAACAAATCTGTGTTATGCGTCAACACGATCCTTTTTTTGTGGTGCAGCATTTTTACAATGGCATAGGCCACTTTGTTTTTGTATATGGAGTCAAAACTAGAAATCGGGTCGTCAATTACCACAATAGGACAAGCCGAATTCTTCGCTTTCAAAAACTCAAACGTCAATGACAGAAAGTTTTGTTCACCTGTGCTTAAAGGCAACTCGTCGCGCGGTTTACCTAAAAACGCTTGGTTTGAAAGGAAGATCCGAAGATTCTTTCTCTCGTCTCTTTCTAGGGTAAGTTTTTTGTTCATACTGTTACTGATAATTTCTTCAATATAAAGCATATCTTCTTCGGTGATTTCTGGCTTCTCAGCTATCAAAGTTTGATATTCAGTCATTTTGCTTGGCAGTTCGCTTGCCAAAAGCAGAGTAGCTAAATCGTTGAGGATGATCTGACAATAAAGGATTTTATGTGCCTCGATTTCTTCGAGCAAAGCAACAATGTTTGCATTATCGCCCTGACTTATTGCATTAATAAGGTGCGTTTTGATTTGGAATGGGTCAGCTGCAGGAATCAATCCGATAATTTTCTCGATGAGGTTTTTTACATCTTCGTTCAATGTCTCAATAACCATTGTGCGATTTGCCGTTTTTGAGGCAAGCAACACTTCCCAGTCTATATCTGTGGTATCACAGACAATGCATTGGTTTTTATGAAAACGATTAAGAATGTTGATTGCCTCGGTATTTTCTTCAATCTGATGGACATGAGGGTTGGAAGTCAAGGGATTGGCGTTAATATCTTTAATTTTGCGAATAATACTATCCTTGCCCGCAATATCATTTTGGAGAAACTGCAGTTTGGTTGCATCTGGCTCAGAAACTCTAACAGTGACGATTGTTTGCAATTTTGCAATTAAGTCTTCCGTCGTGTACTTATTGCCTTTTGATTTGCTGTTGGCAATATCCTTAATTAGTGCCGCAATGTCCGGCATGGAAATCAGGTCAATTAAAGGGCTGTTCGCCGCAGAAATCCCGTGCGATTTAAGTGAGGAAATTATTTCGTTAATGATATTTGCGCGTTCAGAAGTAATAAATTCCTGTAACTCAAATTCACGCCTGATGTTGTCACCGAGGAAGAAGTCCTTTGTCTCTCCTTTGATGATATTTCTGTTGTTTTGGTCATTGATAATATGAAATATGTCCTTGCCGGATGTATGGCTCTGATCATCATATACAAACTCAATCTTTGTTCCTTTTTCGTCAGAAAGCACTTTAATAAGGCTAGTCTTCCCCGTTCCATTCGGCCCATATATAACCGCGATTTCTTCGGTTGTCGGAAAATCAACCTCATTGTTTTTCACAAAAGGTCTGAAATCTCGAGTGAAAATTTCTCCATTTTCAATTTTGTTAAATTTAATCATAATAGCTAGAGTTCCTTAAATAATTTTTTAAGTTCTGTGTTTGGTTCAACCAACCTATACATGACCATTCTAATTATATTGTGACGAGAATTGCAATCAACGAGCCCTCCGATATAAACCCGCAGCTGTGTTATACTCAACAAATGCCCCATTTTTTACCAACAACTTTGGCCGAGGCTAGAGAGTTAGGCTGGGACACGCTGGACATTATTTTGGTCAGCGGCGACGCCTATGTCGATCATCCCAGTTTTGGCTCGGCGCTGATCGGACGTTACCTCGAGGCGCATGGCTTCAAAGTCGGTCTGATTCCCCAGCCGGATTGGAAAGACCCGCAAAGTGTTGCCGCGCTGGGTAAACCCAATCTTTTTTTCTGCGTCAGCGCGGGCAATATCGACTCTATGGTCAATAATTACACGGCGGACAAAAAACCGCGCCGCACAGATATGTACTCGCCCAATAACGAAGCCGGACATCGCCCCGACCGCGCCAGCATTGTGTACACCTCGCTGCTCAAGCAGGCGTACAAAGACGTGCCGGTGGTTTTGGGCGGCGTGGAAGCGAGCCTGCGGCGTTTTGTACACTATGATTACTGGGACGACAAACCCCGCCGCGCGCTGCTGCTCGACGCCAAAGCCGATCTATTGCTTTACGGCATGTCCGAGAAGGCCACGCTGCTTATCGCGGAGCACTTGCGCGCGGGCGGCCAATGGGCAGACCTGCCGCAGCCGCCTAACAGTACGAGAGCGTACAAAACACTCGACAATTTGCCGGAGGACAGATTGATTTTACCGTCCGCGGAAAAAGCTCTGACCGACCGGAAAGTTCACGCGGAGCATTTTGCGCTGTATTTCCGCGAAGGCCGCAAGAAAAAACCACGCGTCATAGTTGAGCCGTATAAAGATCGGTTTTTGGTTACCATGCCGCCGGACAATCTGACCGGCAAGGAAGTAGACGAATTGTTTTTCCTGCCTTTTGCCCGCGCGCCGCATCCGCGGTACAAAGGACAAAAAATTCCCTGTTATGATTTTGTGCGTTTTTCCACGATCACGCATCG
>JAIRZV010000057.1 GCA_031267055.1 Candidatus Margulisiibacteriota bacterium
ATATTTTGAATATTTTTTTATCTATGTATTGGGCTTTTTAGTAATTTTTAATTATGAAAGTGGTGAAAACAATGACCGGACAAAAAGATAATTTTTACCCACCCCCCCCCCCCCCATATGTAGCGTATATTTAAATACAAGAACCCCATATATAGAAGACAATATTGATTATCCCTGCGCAGACAGGGCTTTTTTGTTTCCAGCGAGGAATTTTGCTGAAATAAATTAAATAAAAGGAGGCAAAATTATGGCAGACAATTACAATGATACATATTCAGGTATAGAAAGAGGTAAACATATCGTAGCGCAGGATGTGGTCGATGCGCTGAATACAAAAGAAAAGGTGGAGCACAAAATATCCATCACGGAATGGCCAGCAAATAAAACTAGCGAGACGAAATATCCGAGCTGCGCGGCAGCGAATGATGCCATTAACGCGCTGGCGATAATTCCTGTTCAACTAGTTAGCAAGACATCAACAGATACGGAAATACCATCGGCTCAAAGTGTATACTCCTTTATGAGTGCTAAGATGTCTGAATGGCAGGCAATCGACAAGAAAGTGCCGTCTTATCTGTGGAGTGGCAATAATACTACTGATGATAGTATGTACCCCACCTGCGGGGCTGTAAACAAGGCCATAAACGCTGCAAAACCTACGCCGGTTGCTTATATTAGCAGCGCATCGACAGATACGCAAATACCAGCGGCGGTGGCAGTGTGGAATTTATTCAAGGATTTGTATTATGCCTGATAGGAGGTAGAAATTATGGCGAACGCATATACGGGCGGGTATGAGGGTATCAGCAGCAACGAATTACCGGAGGCGGAAAAAATGCGCTCCGCGCTGAACAGTCTGGAAAAAATGGAGCACAAAATATCCACCGCGGAATGGGATACAAATAAAACCAGCAAGACAAAATACCCAGTCTGCGCGGCGGTTCAGAAAGCTGTAAATGAGGCGTGGGTTTATCCGGTTACTGATCCGGATGATTTTTTGTCGAATCGCAGCAGATTACCGTCGGCCGGAGCGGTGTATCGGTTTGTGGAATCCACAGAGAAAGACATTGAGAAGAAAGCCAACATAGTGACTGCGGCAGGCTGGGAAGCGAATAAAAACAACGAGACAAAATATCCGAGCTGTGCGGCTGTGAGTACCGCTGTTAGCGTGTTGGCGGTGACTCTTGCTCAGACAATTAGCGGCGCGTCGACAAACGCGCAAATACCATCGGCTCAAGCAGTATGGAAGCTTCGGGAGCTGGCGAAACACAACATCTTGACTTTTAATGCCAGCCCTTATACAGGAGTGAAACTACGAAAATTTGAGATAAAGACATCCGTGTCGAGCACACTGATTACATGGTACAACGCGGTGCGACTTGGCGTGGCGGCGACACTAAGCGCCGGCGATGTGCCGCAGTCTGTAAAAGATCATATAAATACAACATGGCGCGGCAATAATATAACTGATGCCAGTTGTCTGGCTTATTTGCGGTATGCGCACAGGACGCCAGGGGTATGGCGCCTGCCTACCGAGGCGGAGTGGGTGTATGGTAGAAAGAGCGGAATGTTTTGGTATACTGCTGGGCTTAGTGGTTGGGAATGGTGTTGTGATGCTTATGGTAATGGCAGCAATCAAGCAATAATGGGCGTCAATCCGGTGTATTGGGGTTCAGATGGTAACCGTGTGCGGCGGCACATTAGTAATGACACCTCGCGACACCAGCTCCACCCGGCAGCTAGCTCCTACGGCGGCGGCAATGGATGGGGTTCCGGCGCCTACGGTACTGTCTGGTGCCGCCTTGCCAGAACTGTGGCTGTGTAAGATTTTGGCGCTTACTGCTTTGACAGACTGCTAATTCATAGTGACTTCTCAATGTTTCGCTGATGCGAAACACCCCACCGCAGCTAACGCTGCTGCCTCCCCTTGGTAAGGGGAGGCGGATAAAAATTTGCTTGTAGCAAATTTTTAGCGGTGGGGTGTCGAGCGAAGCGAGACATTATTTGCTCTGCGTTTTATTTAATTCCGTTTAATGTAAGTCTCTTTTTGGTACTTGCTCATTTCCGGCGAGCTGGAAGTGGCTTCGAGATAATAAGTGCCGGCCGGCAGTTCTTTCTCGGTAGTGAGCCGCAACACTTCTGTGCTGCTGGCATTGATAGATGTGGTGCGGCCTTTGGTTTCCCAGAGCGCTTTGTTGTTGTGATCCAACAGGCGGAAAGTCGTGCGCACGGACAGCGGCTGATTGCCGATATTGTCCAGATAAATATTGCTCTGCAATCTGCTGGTCTGCTCATGGTATCTGGCCGTGATCAGCGCGATGCGATAATCAGACACATTGCTGGCTGAATCCTCGACGATATTGACCTTAACGGTGTTTTTCGATTTGGTGGTCCGGTTGCGTTGGATGACGGCTTTGGCGTTTTTGGTCGTGATCTTGACCGCTTTTTGGGCTGTGTTGATCGGTGCGACCGGATCGAGTTTGGCGGCCTCGGCTTTGGGCACGGCGGCGGTCTCGATAATTTCTTCTTTGTTTTGGATCGGCAGTGGCTCGATCTCGGCTGTTTCTTCGGGATTATTTTCTTCCAGCCGTTTTTGCGCGTCCAATTCTTTGTTTAGTTTTTCCGTCTCGATCGCCTCTTCCATTCTCTTGCGGTTACGGTCAGCGTTGACGATGTTGTCCATTTCTTTTTTGTTTTCGATCCGGTAAGCCACCGAAATAAAATGCGTGGCGCCGGTGTCCGCGTCGGCATGCTTCATTATATACGCGTAATCCAGATTGAAATTAAAAAGACTGACGCCGGTGCCGACGGAAATCTGATCTGGATTGTAGCCCGCGCGCAGCGCCGCGATATTGAAAAAAACATATTCCGTGCCGACGCTGTAGTAAAGAGGCCGACTGCCGTTTTGCTCAGCGTCGACGAAAACTTTCCAGCCGTTCAGGATTTCATAAGCGGCGCCGGCGATGAGGCGCGTGTTCAATTCTTCTTCAGTGCCCTGAGTCCAGACCAATTTGGGTGGCACGATGTTGAGCAGGGACAGACCCAGTGAAAATTTCGGTGTGTACCAGAGCAAGCCAAGGTCCAGTCCGCTGCCCAGGCTGTTTTGATCGTAAAGATTTTCCTGTACGGTTTTGAAATTCAAACCCAGCGCCAGGTTTTCCATAATTTTAAGTCCGGCGGTCAAAACATACGCCCGTCCGGAGTAGCCGAAAGTTTGGCCGGTGTAAGCTGCGGTGCCGGTGCTATTGTCGTAAGTCGTTTCCTGCAAACCGTCGATGCCGGCGTTCAGAAAAGAAAAGCCCAGACCCAGATCGAGAAAAGCAATATTGCCGATCGAATAATTAAAAGCCGTGTAGTTTACTTCGTCGAGCAATTTGCCCTGTGTTAATTGATAACTCTGGTTGTTTTGCGTTTTGATGACGGCCGGATTGAGATAGGCCGCGCTGCCCTCCGGCAGAGCCACGCCGCAGTTGCCCAGTCCCAGCGAGCGCGCCGAGATCGGGTTGTCCAAAAAACTGCCAGCCGTGGAGCCGAAAGCCCACGCGCCCAGCAGGAGACTGAATAATATTTTCTTTAATTTATACATAGCATATAGAGGTATACCCATTTATAGCTTTTTTATACCAGTAAAAATAAATGGGTCTGCTTTAGTATCGAAAGTTTGACGCCGGTCAATGTATTGATTTTTGCCGTTGCATAAAGTAAAATTACCCCCTTTTTAAGCGAGGTATATATGTACGCAGTTATCGAAACAGGCGGCAAGCAGTACAAAGTGGCGGAAGGCGATATTTTTCCGGTGGAAAAATTGGCTGGCGAAAAGTCCGCGGCCGTGGTTTTTGACAAGGTCTTGCTCGTGGCGGATGGCGAGGCGGCGCAAATCGGCCAGCCTTATGTGACGGGTGTTTCCGTGCAGGCTGTGGTGGTCGAGCAGACCAAGGCTGACAAAGTCATCGTGCAGAAATTCCGGCCTAAAACCGGCTATAGCCGTAAAAAAGGCCACCGGCAAAATTACACAGTCGTAAAGATCGAAAAAATCAATAAGTAACGGAGCAAAACATGGCGCACAAAACAGGCAAGGGCAGTTCCCGCAACGGGCGTGACAGCAACGCGCAATACCTGGGTGTCAAAGTTTACGGCGGCCAAAAAGTGCGCTCTGGCAATATTATCGTGCGTCAAAAAGGCACTAAATTTCTACCGGGCAATAATGTTGGTTTGGGCAGCAACTTCACGATTTTTGCCACGATCGACGGCGTGGTCAGATTTGAGCGTTACAACCGCGAAAAACAAAAAGTTTCAGTTTACCCGGCGTAAACTCCCTAGGGGACAATATGTTTGCGCTTATGCGCGTGGCTTTTGAGCAGATTTAACACCACATCCTGCGTATTCTCATCAAGTTTTTGGTAAACATTCAGCAGATCGGTCAGCTTGGTTTTTTCCCGCGCCACGGCTTTTTCTTTGGCCGTCAGTTTTTCCAAGCCCTCAAACCAGTAGCCGATGGGAAAATTGTAAGTCTTGCTCAACTGAAACAAAGTGGTCAGCCGCGGTAGATTAGCGCCGCTGTAGAGATTCCAAAAATTGGTATACTCGATGCCGATCTCTTCCGCCATCTGCTCGAGCGTGTTGCCGCTTTGTTTGCGGATCTGTTTTAACTTGTTGCTGATCAGGGTTTTTAGTTCTTTTTCCAGATTAGCTTTGTCCATTAGTATCCTCCAAACTTCAATAAAATTGTCTAGGTAAACTCTACCGCGTGCTATAATTCCGCGCAATGTTCCTCGATGAAACAACTATTTTTGTCAAAGCCGGCCGCGGCGGCGTGGGCGGTAAACATTTTCTGCGGGAAAAATTCAAGCCCTATGGCGGGCCGGCCGGCGGCGATGGCGGCGCAGGCGGTTCGGTTTATCTGCAGGCAGATACGGGCTTAAATTCGCTGAACGACTTTCGCTACAAAAAAGAATTTATAGCGCTGGATGGACAGGACGGTATGCGCAATAAAATGGCCGGACGCGACGCGGACGATATAGTGATACTTGTGCCTTGTGGCACGATTGCGCGTCACGCCGGGACCAAAAAAATAATTGTAGATTTGACCAAAGCCGGTGAGAAATTTTTGCTGGCCAGAGGTGGCAAGGGCGGGCAGGGTAATTATCATTTTGCCACTTCGCGCAATCAAGCCCCGACTTATGCCCAGCCCGGTTTGCCCGGCGAAGAATTGCGCGTGGAATTAGAGCTGAAACTGATCGCCGACGCCGGACTGGTCGGCCTGCCCAATGCCGGCAAATCCACGCTGCTCAAGATGTTGACCAACGCCAAACCGAAGATCGGCGATTATCCATTTACCACGCTCTCGCCAAATCTGGGCATACTGCCGGTGTACAAAAAAAATATTGTCATTGCGGATATTCCCGGCCTGATCGAGGGCGCGTCGGACGGCGCGGGACTGGGCGATGAGTTTTTGCGCCACATCGAGCGGACGAAAATTGTCGTGCATCTGATCGATGCCAGCGGCCTGTCCGGCGATCCCACGCAAAATTACCGGACTATCAATCGAGAATTAAAAGCCTACAGCACGAAACTGGCCAGGAAAAAACAAATCGTCGTTTTTAATAAAATTGACCTGCCGGAAAGTACGGAAAACATCGCGCGATTTAAGCAAGAGTTTCCGCAAATCGCAACTTTGAGCATTTCCGCCGCCGCCGCGCAAAATCTGGACGGGCTGAAAGAAATGTTGTATAAAGTTTTGTATGCCCACTAAATCCGACGGCCTCGCTATCCTCGATACTCCCGACTCCGAATTGCCCAGACTAATGCGTCAGGCGCGGGAGATACGCGATAGACACACTGGCCAGCACGCGCAATTATGCAGCATAGTCAATGCCAAATCCGGCTCCTGCCCGGAAGACTGCGCCTACTGCGCCCAGTCCGCGCGGCATCAGACCGGCGTGGAAACTTACGTGCTCCTGCCGCCGGAGCAGATTTTGGCCAAAGCTTTGCTCGCTAAAAAAAATGGCGCGCATTGTTTCGGCATTGTCACTTCCGGCAAAGGTCTCTCCTCGCAGGATTTAGACCGAGTGATCGAGGCTGTGCGCTTGATCGCCGCGGAGGGTATTCATGCCGCCGCTTCGCTGGGTATTATTGATAAAGAATCTCTGCAAAAATTAAAAGATGCCGGCTTGTGCCGCTATCATCACAATCTGGAAACGGCGGAGTCTTATTTTCCGCAAATTTGCACAACGCATACTTACGCGGACAGAGTGCGCACGGCGCGCGCGGCCAAAGAGGTCGGTTTGGAATTATGTTGCGGCGGCATAATCGGCTTAGGCGAGACCAAAGAGCAGCGTGTGGAATTAGTCCTGGCTCTCGCGGAGTTGGCTCCTGAGTCCGTGCCACTGAATTTTCTCAATCCCATTGCCGGCACGCGCCTGGAAAAACTGTCGCCGTTGAGTGTCGATGATATTTGCCGGACTATTGCTTTGTTTAGATTTTTCCTGCCGGACAAAAATATCGGCGTGATGGGCGGACGCGAGCAATTATT